>NZ_JAMMKR010000008.1:0-214659 GCF_051703725.1 Salmonella sp. NW645
GGTCGTTAGCTCAGTTGGTAGAGCAGTTGACTTTTAATCAATTGGTCGCAGGTTCGAATCCTGCACGACCCACCAATGTAAAAAAGCGCCCTAAAGGCGCTTTTTTGCTATCTGCGATTTATAAGATTCGAACCTGCCGCAAGTTCGGGTCTTGCCTGATGCGCTGCGCTTATCAGGCCTACAGACGACACTGCACACGTAGGCCGGATAAGACGTTAGTCGCCATCCGGCACAGACATCATACCGTCAACGCCGCCACCAGTTTCTCCAGTGCTGGCGTTGCCTGCTGCTGGTCATACACAATATACAAATCCGCCGGAATACGTTCCTCTAACGGACGGAACACCACACCCGGCCAGCTCATTTGCGCATAGCCATCAGCCATCAACGTAATCCCAATCCCCATACTGATCATCGCCAACACCGTTTGCGGCTCAACCACTTCCCGAATAATCATTGGCGAGAAACCCGCCTGTTGGCATACACGTTGTAAAAATCCCCAATCAGAATGCACGGAAGGCAGCGTGACAAAATATTCATTGCGCAACGCCGCCAGCGGCACAGAATCTCTGGATGCCAGATCGTGATCTTCCGGAACTGCAACCATGAATGCAGATTCATGCAAACGTATGCTGGTAAAACCGACTGCCGGTTCGATAGCCATACGCCAGATCCCTGCATCAAGCTCCCGACGCTCTAACAACGCCATTTGCATACCTGGAGACTTTTCGCGAAAAAGTACTTCAACATTGGGGTTTGCTTTCAAAAAGTGACGCATTGCAGGACGCATTCTTCCCCACAGCGCCGTACCAACCACACCCAGTTCAATGCGCCCCGCTTCACCGCGACCAATCTGCTCCACTCGCGCCAGCGCCTGATTTGCATTGGCTAACAAGCGACGTGACTCTTCCATCAAAACTTTCCCGGCATGGGTT
Source organism: Salmonella sp. NW645 (assembly GCF_051703725.1). NCBI lineage: Bacteria > Pseudomonadati > Pseudomonadota > Gammaproteobacteria > Enterobacterales > Enterobacteriaceae > Salmonella > Salmonella sp. NW645. The sequence goes on from NZ_JAMMKR010000008.1 coordinate 936, forward strand.
AATGCAACGCTGCGGGAATGACGAATAAACAACAATGTACCCAGTTGCTGTTCAAGTTCTTTGATATGGATACTCAAGGGAGGTTGTGACATATTTAACCGGGCAGCAGCCCGGCCAAAATGCAATTCTTCTGCAACAGCGAGGAAATAACGTAATAGCTTTAGATCAATACGATGGGCTCGTTCCATCACTATCGCACTCCAGCAATAAGGGATAACGTCTGGAATTTACCATATTACCTAGTAAAAAATAGATTTAACGACAAGATACCCAATATACATAAATACAATAGATAACACCCTGGGTAAAACATTTGGTGCAGGAATAGGTATACGGCATAAAGTAAAAAATGCGCCAATACCAAATCCAATACCGGAGGAGAGAATAATTTCTTTCATGCTGTGTCCTTGTTCATAAAAATGGACTGGCGAACATCCTCTCGCCAGTCAAATAAAATTAATGTGCTAATGATTTGGTCGACAATTTTTCTGGATGGTGCTGATATTTAAAGAACAATGCAAAAATAACGGCCAATGCCAGAGCGTAGGCGGCAAAGACCAGCCAGATGGTTTGCCAATCTTTTACACCATCAATAGAAAAATAATCCACGGCCATACCGCTTAAAAGAGACCCAATCCACGCCCCCACGCCGTTAACCATGGTCATAAACAGCCCCTGCGCGCTGGCGCGAATACTTGAGTCCACTTCCTGCTCTACAAATACCGACCCTGAGATATTGAAGAAATCAAATGCGCAGCCATAAACAATCATCGACAGCAGCAATAGCACAAAGCCAAACGGGGATGGATCGCCAAAGGCAAAGAAGCCGAAACGCAGCGTCCACGCCAGCATGCTCATCAGCATTACCGTTTTAATACCAAAGCGTTTAAGGAAGAACGGAATGGTGAGGATAAAGCCCACTTCCGCCATCTGCGAAACTGAAAGCAAGATAGAGGGATACTTCACCACAAAACTATCGGCAAACTCAGGATTACGGGCAAAATCATGCAGGAACGGATTACCGAAGACATTGGTAATTTGCAGCACCGCCCCCAACATCATCGCAAACAAAAAGAAGATTGCCATGCGTGGATTTTTAAACAGAACAAAAGCATCCAGTCCGAGCTTACTGGCAAGCGTGGTGTTCGCCTTCTTCTCGGCTACCGGAATTTTCGGTAACGTCAGCGAATACAGGGCCAGCAATAACGATGCGCCAGAAGCGATGTATAATTGCGCACTGCTCAGTTCCAGCCCCATCAGGCTCACCGTCCACATCGCAACAATAAAACCTATTGTGCCGAAAACGCGCACAGGCGGAAATGACGTTACCGGATCCTGACCTGCTTTCGCCAGACAGGAGTACGAAACGCTATTGGATAATGCAATCGTTGGCATATACGCCATCGCATTAACCAACATCACCCAGAACATCGTCTGGGGATCGGTAACGGTGGTGGCGTACAATAACGCCCCCGCGCAAACCAGATGGCAAAGCATATAGGCTCGCTCAGCGCGCAGCCATTTATCAGCAATGATCCCCATAATGCCCGGCATGATAATCGCTGCCAGCCCTTTTGAGCTGTAGACCATACCAACATTCGCGCCGGTAAAATCCAGTGTATTGATCATGTAAGAGCCCAGGGTAACCAGCCAGCTCCCCCAGATAAAATATTGCAAGAACGACATGACTTTTAAGCGGGACGTAATACCCATTTTTTATTCCTTGCCGTGAGATAAAGCCCCAATACGGGGCCGTAGTCATTGTGTTTAGGCCAGCTTACGTAAAAAGCCGCAAATCAGATTTATAAAGTTCTGCCGAGAAAGTTCAGCCGCAGCCAGCGTTTGCGCATGGGAGAGTTTTACATCGCCCAGCCCTTCCGCCAGATTGGTGATCGCTGAGACGGCAACAACTTTGAGACCACAATGACGTGCGCTAATCACCTCAGGGACAACGGACATTCCGACCACATCGCCGCCAATAATCTGCATCATGCGGATTTCTGCCGCCGTTTCGAAATTCGGACCCGGATAAGAAACAAATACGCCTTCAGTGAGGGGGAATCCCTCCTCTGCCGCAACGGACTGAAGCATGGCGCGATAATCTGCGTCATAAGCATTAGCCAGCGAGAAGAAGCGATCGCCATAACGATCATCGTTTGGCCCCACCATCGGCGTACCGGGCATCGTATTAATGTGATCGCTAAGCGCAACCAGGCTACCCGGCCCCACTTCCGGACGCAGAGATCCTGCCGCATTGGTGCAGAACAACACTTCACAGCCCAGTAATTTCAACGTGCGAATGGCATCGGTCATCACCGCCATTCCACGCCCTTCATAAAAATGCCTGCGGCCTTTCATACAGGCCACCGGAATACCCGCCAGATGGCCGAGCACCAGTTCACCAGCATGGCCGTGTACGGTGCTGACGGGAAATCCCGGCAATTTCTCGTAAGAAATGGCTACCGCATCTTCGATTTGGTCCGCCAGAGCACCCAACCCGGAGCCTAAAATAAACGCGACTCGCGGGGTAAATGCCGGTTTATGTGCATGAATAATATCAACACAATACTCAGGATTATGAGAAAAAAGAGCGTGAGGCATAAGTTTCCTTGTTCTATCGGATTTAATTTGACTCCTTTTTATAACGACCATCGCCCCTTGCTGACCAATACACTTTTCACGTGTCATCAATAGCCATTTAATATCGATAGATTTAGATCGCTTCTGTATTAATACAGAGGGAAAACAGTATTGGTTTTTGCTTGCACTTCATATTAACAATATGCCGCTTTCATATTTATAAACTGCCTCTTTTTAATTAACCCATTAATAATTATCGGCATAGGGAAATATGCTATGAAAAAAATCCTTACTCTGACGCTTTCTTCTTTACTCATTATTCCCACACTCATCCATGCGGAATTTAAAGGCGGGTTCGCCGATATCGGCCTCCATTACCTCGACTGGACATCAGACACCACGGAAAAAACCAGTAAAAAATCTCATAAAGATGATTTTGGGTACCTGGAACTGGAAGGCGGAGCGAATTTTAGCTGGGGAGAAATGTACGGTTTTTTAGACTGGGAAAATTTTTACAATGGCCGCCACGCTAAACCCGGCAGCGAACAGCGTTACACCTTTAAAAATACTAACCGTATTTATCTGGGCGATACAGGATTAAACCTCTATCTCCATGCCTACGGGACGTACGGTTCACCTCATCGCGCTAATTTCCATGATGACATGTTTCTCTATGGTTTAGGCTATAACTTCACAGGTAACGGTTACTGGTTTAAACCCTTCTTTGCCAAACGTTATACCGATCAGACCTACTACACAGGCGATAATGGTTATGTATTAGGTTGGGTGGCCGGCTATAGCTTCTCGTTGGGTAGTGAGAATTTCAGCGTAACGAACTGGAATGAGTATGAGTTTGACCGCGATGCGTCCTACGCTGCGGGCAATGGCGGGAAAGATGGCATTAATGGCGCAGTAGCGCTGTGGTGGAATGCGACTCCTCACCTGACCGCAGGAGTACAATATCGTTACGCTGATAATAAGTTAGGAGAATCCTTCCTGCAGGATGGCATTATTTATTCCATCAAATACCTGTTTTAATACACTGCCCTGTCAAAAATGGCAGGGCAAGACCGCACCTCACGCACGGACAGATAGATATTTATAGCTGATACAACGGATCTTTCGCCCTCGCGGCGGTTAATTCGCTGGCCTGGGTACGCACCACGTCCCATAACGCCTGCGCCGCGGTGGATAAAGAACGGTTTTTTCGCCGCGCCAGCATGAGCTGCCTTTCAACTACGGGCGTCAGCCGTTTAACCTGTAAGTGGCTGCCCTGCGGGAGCGGTAACGCCAGCGCGGGCAGCACGCTGATGCCGATTCCCGCTTCCACCATTGGAAAAAGCGTGGCCGGGTGACCAATCTCCTGAACAATATTGGCATCAATCGAAAAGTGGGCCAGCGCCGCATCAATCAGCGGTCGACTGCCGGAAGCATAATCCTGTAAGACCAGCGACGCCTGTTTAAGATCCTGCCAGCTTACCCATTCCTGATGCGCCAGCGGATGATCCTGGCGACACAACAGTAAAAAAGGCTCTGATAAGATGGCTTCACACTGTAAATCCACCGCTGCGCCAGGATCGATAACGATGCCAAAATCCACTTCTCCCTGGCGGATACTCTCCAGCACCCACTGCTGCGGACGATCGTGCAATACAAAATCAATAGCGGGATAACGTGAATTACTTTGGGCAATGCATTGCGGAATAAGATGCGCAGAAATGGTTTGGCTCGCGGCAACGCGCACGGTGCCGGTTAATTGTGTCCCTACTCTGCCTGCATCGCGCAGTATGCTGTTCAGTTCATCAAGCACCCGCTCCAGACGCGTCGCCAGTTGTTGCCCCGCCTCGGTCAGCACCACCTCACGCGTAGTGCGATCCAACAGTCTGACGCCGGTTTGCCGCTCCAGCTCTTTTACGCTATGACTGACCGCAGACTGGCTCAGTCCAATCCTGTCCCCTGCCCGACTAAAACTTTTGGCCTGGGCGACGGTAATAAAAATCCGCAGTTGACGCAGTGAATAGTTCATCGACTAGATTCATATATAGATGCAATAAATCAATTTTATTTCTCAAAGCGAAAAACGCAAAATAGCTGCACCGACTTTCAGGAGTTTTTATGAAACTTTTTCGTATCCTTGACCCTTTCACGCTGACACTTATCACCGTGGTACTACTGGCCTCTTTTTTCCCGGCGGAAGGCGGCTTTGTGCCTGTCGTTGAAGGTATTACGACAGCGGCCATCGCTCTGCTGTTTTTTATGCATGGCGCGAAGCTTTCACGTGAAGCGATCATCGCTGGCGGCAGCCACTGGCGGTTGCATCTGTGGGTCATGTGCAGCACTTTTGTGCTCTTTCCTGTCCTCGGCGTACTGTTTGCCTGGTGGGCGCCTGTCAATGTCGACCCTATGCTCTACAGCGGCTTTCTGTATCTGTGCATTTTGCCCGCCACCGTGCAGTCGGCGATTGCGTTTACTTCACTCGCGGGCGGTAACGTCGCGGCCGCGGTGTGCTCAGCGTCTGCGTCCAGTCTGCTGGGCATTTTCCTGTCGCCGCTGCTGGTCGGTCTGGTAATGAATATTCATGGCGCGCAGGGCAGTCTGGAAGAGGTGGGCAAAATTATGCTGCAACTGCTGCTGCCTTTTGTGCTGGGACACCTGTCTCGCCCGTGGATCGGCAACTGGGTCGCGCGCAACAAAAAGTGGATCGCGAAAACGGATCAGACCTCTATTCTGTTGGTGGTCTACTCGGCGTTCAGCGAAGCGGTGGTCAACGGCATCTGGCACAAAGTCGGCTGGGGATCGCTGCTGTTTATCGTCGTGGTCAGTCTCATACTGTTGGCGATCGTCATCACCATTAACGTCTTTGTCGCCCGTAAATGCGGCTTCAATAAAGCCGACGAAATCACTATTGTTTTCTGCGGTTCGAAAAAAAGCCTGGCCAACGGGATCCCGATGGCCAATATTCTGTTTCCGACGTCAGTGCTGGGTATGATGGTATTACCGCTGATGATCTTCCACCAGATCCAACTGATGGTCTGCGCAGGGCTGGCGCGGCGCTACAAACGCCAGACCGAGAAGTTACAGGCGCAGCAGGAAAGCCGCGCCGCGAAAGCTTAAAGCGGGCGTTTCAGGGGCTGCACCAGTTGCGTCAGCCCCTCGGTTTTAATCAGCAGCGTGATTTGCATCAACTCCCCCAGTTTACCCGCCGGAAATTGATCTTTACGGGCAAACCACAGCAAATACTCTTCCGGAAGGTCGATCAATCGACGTCCCTGATATTTGCCGAACGGCATCACGGTGTTGGCGATTTCAACCAGCTGCTCTTTTTCCATCTCAGGCACCCAGTAAGCGGATCATTTCCGCTTCATCAATGACATTGATGCCCAGTTCCTGCGCTTTGGCCAGTTTGGAACCCGCCGCTTCACCGGCAATCACCAGATCGGTTTTCTTCGATACGCTGCCTGCCACTTTCGCGCCCAGCGCCACTAAACGCGCTTTAGCGTCATCGCGGGACATCTGGCTCAGGCTACCGGTTAGTACCACGGTTTTACCGGCAAACGGGCTATCGATCTCTTGCACATTAATGACTACCGGCGCGGGCCAGTGAACCCCTTCCGCCAGTAGCTGCACAATCACATCACGATTACTCTCTTCGGCAAAAAAGTTAAAGACGTGCGTAGCGACCACAATCCCCACGTCAGGTACTTTCTGCAACTCGTCAATCGTGGCGGCCTGCAGCGCCTCCAGCGTGCCGAAATAAGCTGCCAACCCCGCCGCCGTCGCTTCACCCACTTCACGGATGCCCAGCGCATAGAGAAAACGCGCAAAGGTCGTCGCTTTGGCTTTTTCCAGCGCGTTTACAACATTTTGCGCGGACTTTGGCCCCATTCGGTCCAGGCCGGTCAGTTTACCCGCCGTCAGACGGAACAGATCCGCTGGCGTATGGACATACTCCCTTTCCACCAGTTGGTCGATGATCTTATCGCCCATCCCGTCTACATCCATCGCCCGGCGCGACACAAAATGTTTCAGCGACTCTTTACGCTGCGCGCCGCAAATCAGCCCGCCGGTACAACGGGTAACGGCTTCGCCTTCGACGCGCTCTACGTCCGATCCGCACACCGGACAGTGCGTTGGAAACACAATCGGACGCGTCTCTTCAGGGCGTTCGGACAGAACCACGTTGACCACCTGAGGGATCACATCGCCTGCCCGACGGATAACCACCTTATCGCCAATACGCAAGCCAAGCCGTTCAATTTCATCGGCATTATGCAACGTGGCATTGCTGACCAGCACACCAGCCACCTGAACCGGTTCCAGACGCGCCACCGGCGTAATCGCCCCGGTGCGCCCGACCTGAAACTCAACATCACGCACAAAAGTCATCTGCTCCTGAGCAGGGAATTTAAACGCCACCGCCCAGCGCGGCGCGCGGGCCACAAAGCCCAGCTGTTCCTGCAAAGCCAGCGAGTTGACCTTAATCACCACGCCGTCGATATCAAAACCGAGCGTGGGGCGATCTTTTTCGACGTTGCGATAAAAATCCAGTACCGCCTGGGGAGAATCGCACAGCGTCACGCGATCGCTGACCGGTAACCCCCACGCTTTAAATTGCAGCAAACGTCCCAGATGCGTATCCGGCAACTCGCCGCCTTCCAGAATACCGACGCCGTAGCAGAAAAATGTTAGCGGTCGCTTCGCCGTAATACGCGGATCGAGCTGACGCAACGAGCCCGCCGCCGCGTTACGCGGATTAGCAAACACTTTGCCGCCAGTACGGCGCGCGTCTTCATTGATCTTTTCGAACCCGGCCTGCGGTAAAAATACCTCTCCGCGAACTTCAAGACGCGCCGGAATGTTATCGCCGTGCAGCTTTAACGGAATGGCGCGAATCGTGCGCACGTTTGAAGTGATATCTTCACCGGTGGTGCCGTCGCCACGCGTCGCAGCGCTCACCAGCACGCCGTTTTCATACAGAATGCTGACCGCCAGGCCATCCAGTTTTAGCTCGCAGCACCAGATGACATTTTCCGTGCTTTTTAGACGATCCTGCACTCGCTTGTTAAACGCCAGGAAGCTTTCTTCATCAAATACGTTATCGAGCGACAGCATCGGTACTTCATGGCGAATCTGGTTGAATGCCGTCAGCGGTGCCGCGCCAACGCGCTGCGTGGGCGAATCCGGCGTGATAAGGTCCGGACGTTGCGCCTCCAGCTCTCGCAGTTCCCGCATCAGGCGGTCATATTCGGCGTCGGGAATCTCCGGCGCATCCATCACATGATACAGATATTCATGATGGCGAAGCGTGGTTCGCAGTTCTGTCAGTTGTTGTTCGATTGGTTCCATATCACACCATCAATGATAAAAAACCCCCGACAGGCGGGGGTTACGTTAAAAATGTCACACCTGCGTTAACCTCAGGCGTTAGCGTCCATCACCTCGCGGATGCGGTCCTGATATTCGCGCAGTTTCTGCGGCGTCATCATCCGACGCTGGTCATCCAGCACGACGCCGCCGACCTCATCAGCGATATGCTGCGCGGATTGCAGCATCAGCTTGAAGTTCTGCAGCGCATCGCCGTAAGACGGTACCTGCATAAAGATAGTAACGCCAGGCGTAGTGAAGTCCGTCATTTCAGGATCAAACGTTCCCGGATTGACCATATTCGCGAGGCTGAACAAGGCCGGGCCGCTGCCGTCCGGACTCAAATGACGATGGAAAATATTCATATCGCCAAATTTAAAGCCTGACTGCTGAATACTGTTCAGTAACACTTCACCATTAAGCTCGCTGCCATGATGGGCCGCGACGTTCATAATGATGACCGCCTCTTTACGCTGCGGTTTTTCCACAACCGGCGCTTCTTCCACTACCGGTTCTGCCTCAACCACAGGTTCCGCAGGCTGGAAGGTTTGCGCTGATGGCGGCGGCGCGGGCTGCGCAACAGGCTGCGGCGCTTGCGACGGCGGTGCAGGCTGCTGTTGCGGCGGCTGTACCGGCGGCGCAGATGGCTGAACCTGCTGAGGCTGCGGCGCAGGTTGGACCGGTTGCTGAACCGGCTGTTGCATCGGCGCTTGCGGCTGCGGCGGCGCCGCTGGACGCGGTTGCGCAGACGCATAAGGCGGCTGGTACTGGTGTTGCGGCGACTGACGAGGGGCATCATGCTCCTGCGGCTGGCCGGGGGCATGATTTACGCGGTGAACACGAACTTCACCCACGCCTTCGTCTTCTTCGACATCGTCGTCATACGAGTCGTCGTCGCGTTTTGATTTCATGCGTTTTAGTGGACGATCGCGGAACATAGAAGATCGTTCTTTACGGCTGGTCCAGAAACCATGTACCAGTAAAGCGATTATGGCGATCGCGCCAACAATGATTAATATCAGACGCAAATCCTGCATCATTATATTCTCTGTTGTTCTAACACCTTGCCACCACGGCAAACATTTACTCACTAAGAGTATTTGCCGATTACGTCAAGTGCAAGTGTACTGTTGGCTTTCGCAGCATAAAGATGAAGGAAAATGTACTTTTTGCTGTTTTTTCGAACATTTCCGAACTATCCACCGTCTGATAACCGGGTAAGATATCCCACGTTTACCCAGGGCTTTAAGAAAAAGGAGTATGTCCTGCATATGGTTTCATCATCCACAACCGTACCACATAGCGGCGTCTATTATTTCTCGCAAGGATGGAAGTTAGTCACCCTACCGGGAATCCGCCGCTTTGTTATTTTACCTTTGCTGGTCAACATTGTGCTGATGGGCGGCGCATTTTGGTGGCTGTTTACCCAGCTTGACGCCTGGATACCTTCGTTGATGAGTCATGTGCCGGACTGGCTGCAATGGCTGAGCTATCTGCTGTGGCCGATTGCGGTTATCTCTGTTCTGCTGGTCTTTGGCTATTTTTTCTCTACCCTCGCCAACTGGATCGCCGCGCCGTTTAACGGCCTTTTAGCCGAACAGCTTGAGGCGCGGTTAACCGGCGCCACGCCGCCAGATACCGGCATACTCGGCATCATGAAAGATGTACCGCGCATTATGAAACGTGAATGGCAAAAGCTGGCGTGGTATCTGCCGCGCGCTATTGTGCTGCTGGTTCTCTATTTTATTCCTGGCATTGGCCAAACCATCGCGCCGGTGCTGTGGTTTTTGTTCAGCGCCTGGATGCTGGCGATCCAGTATTGCGACTACCCGTTTGATAACCACAAAGTGCCGTTTAAAACGATGCGCGCCGCGTTGCGCACGCAGAAGGTGGCGAATATGCAATTTGGCGCGCTCACCAGCCTCTTTACGATGATTCCGGTGCTTAACCTGTTCATTATGCCTGTCGCCGTCTGTGGCGCGACGGCAATGTGGGTTGATTGCTGGCGTGCTAAACACGCGTTATGGAAATAACGTAAAATGTATAAATAAGAGATGGCTTAGAGCCTATCCCACCAGGCGTTATTGGCGCAGCCAGTTTGGACACGGACAGCGCGCAAAAACCGGAGCGTACACGTAGTACGTGAGGATTTTGAGCACTGCCCAGGACCAAAATGGCAAGTAAAATAGCCCTAATGGGATAGGCTCTTATGCTGTCTCTTATTCCATACTGATAACCATTATTTCCCATCAGCATATAGATATGCGAAATCTTTACTTCCCCATATCTGGCTGGAAGGTATGCTGGGAAGGTATCCCAATTTCATACAGTTAAGGACAGGCCATGAGTAAGATTTATGAAGATAACTCGCTGACTATCGGTCATACGCCGCTGGTTCGACTGAACCGTATCGGTAATGGACGCATTCTGGCGAAGGTGGAGTCGCGCAACCCGAGCTTCAGCGTCAAGTGCCGTATCGGCGCCAATATGATTTGGGATGCCGAAAAGCGTGGCGTACTGAAACCTGGCGTGGAACTGGTGGAGCCGACCAGCGGCAATACCGGTATTGCGCTGGCGTATGTCGCCGCCGCGCGCGGTTACAAACTCACCCTGACCATGCCGGAGACCATGAGCATTGAACGCCGCAAGCTGCTCAAAGCATTAGGCGCGAATCTGGTGCTGACCGAAGGGGCGAAAGGGATGAAAGGCGCTATTCAGAAAGCCGAAGAAATTGTCGCCAGCGATCCGCAAAAATATCTCCTGCTCCAGCAGTTCAGCAACCCTGCCAACCCGGAAATCCATGAAAAAACCACCGGCCCGGAAATCTGGGAAGACACCGATGGTCAGGTGGATGTGTTTATCTCCGGCGTCGGTACTGGCGGTACGTTAACCGGCGTCACGCGTTATATCAAAGGGACGAAGGGTAAAACCGATCTTATCACCGTTGCGGTAGAACCCACTGACTCCCCGGTTATCGCCCAGGCGCTGGCTGGTGAAGAGATCAAACCAGGCCCGCATAAAATTCAGGGCATCGGCGCAGGCTTCATCCCGGGCAACCTGGATCTGAAACTGATTGATAAAGTGGTTGGCATCACCAATGAAGAAGCTATTTCTACCGCGCGCCGTCTGATGGAAGAGGAAGGTATTCTGGCAGGAATTTCTTCCGGCGCCGCGGTTGCTGCAGCGCTTAAGCTGCAGGAAGATGAAAGCTTTACCAATAAGAATATTGTGGTTATCCTACCTTCATCGGGTGAGCGTTATCTGAGCACCGCGTTGTTCGCCGATCTCTTTACTGAGAAAGAACTGCAACAGTGATGCCAGCATGTTAAAAACGCGTAAAAAAGCACCTTTTTGGGTGCTTTTTTGTGGCCTGCTTCAAACTTTCACCTCACCTGGCATTGATTCACCCTGCCGGAACTGGTATTTAACCAGACTAATTATTTTGATGCGCGAAATTAATCGTTACAGGAAAAGCGTTAGCTGAATCGATTTTATGATTTGGTTCAAATCTTCCTTTCGCGGCATAATGTTTAATGACGAGCGAAACGTCAGCGGCCATAAGTTGCCAGCAACGGATTGCGTAGAACACCTTTTGTGTCGCGTCCCGTTTACGCCGGCGCTAACAATACAGGCTAAAGTTGAGCCGCCAGGCTAGACTTTAGTTCCACAACACTAAACCTATAAGTTGGGGAAATACAATGTTCCAGCAAGAAGTTACCATTACCGCTCCGAACGGTCTGCACACCCGCCCTGCTGCTCAGTTTGTTAAAGAAGCAAAAGGCTTCACTTCTGAGATTACTGTGACTTCCAACGGCAAAAGCGCCAGCGCGAAAAGCCTGTTTAAACTGCAGACTCTGGGCCTGACTCAAGGCACCGTCGTCACCATCTCCGCAGAAGGTGAAGATGAGCAGAAAGCGGTTGAACATCTGGTCAAACTGATGGCGGAACTCGAGTAAGTTTTTTTCCGGGTTCTTTTAAAAATCAGTCACAAGTAAGGTAGGGTTATGATTTCAGGCATTTTAGCATCCCCGGGTATCGCTTTCGGCAAAGCACTGCTGCTGAAAGAAGACGAAATCGTCATTGACCGGAAAAAAATTTCTGCCGACAAGGTTGATCAGGAAGTTGAACGTTTTCTGAGCGGTCGTGCCAAGGCATCTGCGCAACTGGAAGCGATCAAGACGAAAGCTGGTGAAACGTTCGGTGAAGAAAAAGAAGCCATCTTTGAAGGGCATATTATGCTGCTCGAAGATGAGGAGCTGGAGCAGGAAATCATAGCCCTGATTAAAGATAAGCACATGACGGCTGACGCAGCCGCACATGAAGTTATCGAAGGTCAGGCCACTGCCCTGGAAGAACTGGATGATGAATACCTGAAAGAGCGCGCGGCTGACGTACGTGATATCGGTAAGCGCCTGCTGCGCAACATCCTGGGTCTGGCCATTATCGATCTGAGCGCGATTCAGGAAGAAGTTATCCTGGTTGCCGCTGACCTGACGCCATCAGAAACTGCACAGCTGAACCTGCAGAAAGTGCTGGGCTTCATCACCGACGCGGGCGGACGCACGTCTCATACCTCCATCATGGCGCGTTCTCTGGAACTGCCAGCGATCGTAGGTACCGGTAGCGTCACCTCTCAGGTGAAAAACGGCGACTATCTGATTCTGGATGCCGTAAACAACCAGGTTTACGTCAACCCGACCAACGATGTTATTGAGCAACTGCGCGCCGTCCAGGAGCAGGTTGCGACCGAGAAAGCGGAACTCGCAAAACTGAAAGATCTGCCGGCAATCACGCTGGATGGACATCAGGTCGAAGTTTGCGCCAACATCGGTACCGTTCGCGACGTTGAAGGCGCTGAGCGCAACGGCGCGGAAGGCGTTGGTCTGTATCGTACTGAATTCCTGTTCATGGATCGCGACGCGCTGCCGACGGAAGAAGAGCAGTTTGCCGCCTATAAAGCGGTCGCTGAAGCATGTGGCTCGCAGGCGGTTATCGTCCGTACCATGGACATTGGCGGCGACAAAGAGCTGCCGTACATGAACTTCCCGAAAGAAGAGAACCCGTTCCTGGGCTGGCGCGCCGTGCGTATCGCCATGGATCGCAAAGAGATCCTGCGTGACCAGGTTCGCGCGATTCTGCGTGCCTCCGCTTTCGGTAAATTGCGCATTATGTTCCCGATGATCATCTCTGTTGAAGAAGTTCGCGCGCTGCGCAAAGAGATTGAAATCTACAAACAGGAACTGCGTGACGAAGGTAAAGCATTTGACGAAAGCATTGAGATTGGCGTGATGGTGGAAACACCGGCTGCGGCGACAATTGCGCGTCATTTAGCCAAAGAAGTTGATTTCTTTAGTATCGGCACCAATGATTTAACGCAGTACACCCTGGCAGTTGACCGTGGTAATGATATGATTTCACACCTTTACCAGCCAATGTCACCGTCCGTACTGAACTTGATCAAGCAAGTTATTGATGCTTCTCATGCAGAAGGTAAATGGACTGGCATGTGTGGTGAGCTTGCAGGCGACGAACGTGCTACACTTCTGTTGCTGGGGATGGGTCTGGACGAATTCTCTATGAGCGCCATTTCTATCCCGCGCATTAAGAAGATTATCCGTAACACGAACTTCGAAGATGCGAAGGTGTTAGCAGAGCAGGCTCTTGCTCAACCGACAACGGACGAGTTAATGACGCTGGTTAACAAGTTCATTGAAGAAAAAACAATCTGCTAATCCACGAGATGCGGCCCAATTTACTGCTTAGGAGAAGATCATGGGTTTGTTCGATAAACTAAAATCTCTGGTTTCTGATGATAAGAAAGACACCGGAACTATTGAGATTGTTGCCCCGCTCTCTGGCGAGATCGTCAACATCGAAGACGTGCCGGATGTAGTTTTTGCTGAAAAAATCGTTGGTGATGGCATCGCTATCAAACCAACCGGTAACAAAATGGTCGCCCCTGTTGACGGTACCATCGGCAAAATCTTTGAAACCAACCATGCGTTCTCTATCGAATCCGATAGCGGCATTGAGCTGTTCGTTCACTTCGGTATCGACACCGTTGAGCTGAAAGGCGAAGGCTTCAAGCGTATTGCTGAAGAAGGTCAGCGCGTGAAAGTTGGCGATCCGGTCATCGAGTTCGATCTGCCGTTGCTGGAAGAAAAAGCCAAGTCTACCCTGACTCCGGTTGTTATCTCCAACATGGATGAAATCAAAGAACTGATCAAACTGTCCGGTAGCGTGACCGTGGGTGAAACTCCGGTTATCCGCATTAAGAAGTAATTCTTGCCGCAGTGAAGAATGGCGCCTTTGGGCGCCATTTTTTTTGCCTGTAGGCCGGATAAGGCGCTTGCGCCGCCATCCGGCGATGGTGCGGCGCACTGCCTGATGGCGCTACGCTTATCAGGCCTACAAGGTTGCGAACATTTCAGCGCCAATCCACGGGTTACAACTGCGAGGTCACCGGGCGAAAGCACTTCTCGCGCATCAGGATCTTCATCCCATCCGGGCCACTCTCCAGCATCCTGCGTTCGGAATCGGACACTTGCAACTCGCACTGATAGCCGCCAGTGATACCAAACATCGCCCGCGCTACGCAAATATCTTCCAGCGCGTCCAGCCCGCTCGTTTCAAAATGCCCCACGATACGTCCCTGCTGGCGAACTACCAGCCGATAACTCTTCATCGCGCCTCCCCTGCCGGCGGCAGAATTAACTCATCACAGCCACACTGCTGTGTCCAGGTCATCACCTCCAGCACGCGCTGCGCCGCATCTTTTGCCGCGGTCGTCAGTTTTTTTCCCTGCACAATACCGCTGACCAGCTCGGCGCAGAAGAGATCTCCCGTCCCTTTTAATTCCGTCGCCACCCGCGGGTGGGCAAAGACCTCCACGACCTGCGCGGTAACGACGGCAACCGTTATGGTCTCCAGAGATTCGCCCGGCGCGCTGGTGATAACCACCCATTTCAGCGTATCGGAAAGCAGCGATTGCGCCGCCGCCACCGCCTCTTCCAGCGTGCGACACGGTTTACCACTCAGCATCTCCAGCTCAAATACGTTCGGCGTTAGCCCCTGCGCCTGCGGCAACAAATGTGTGCGATAAGCCTTCGGAATTTCCGCCTGCACATACATTCCACTGTCGGTATCGCCAATGACCGGATCAACAAGAATACACACCTCCGGATGCGAAGCCCGGATCGCCATTAGCCACTTCGAAAGCAAGACAATTTGGTCTGCGCTGCCCATGTAACCGGTGGTAATCGCTTTTAATTCACGTAGCGCATCGCGCTCATTCAACGCCGTAAGGTAGCCTGCAAACCACTCGGCGGGAATAATGCCGCCATAAAAGGTTTTATAGTGCGGCGTATTGCTGAACAGCACCGTCGGGACAGCCGCCACGCGTAATCCCTGCGCTTTAATGGCCGGAACAGCGATGCTGTTGCCTACGCTGCCGTACACGACCTGTGACTGGACGGCGACGATATCGGTCTGTAACGCCCGATGGTTGTCGTCGAAGAGCACTGACTGAATATCACTCTCTTGTCCCATAAAATTTTCCTCTCGCTGGACAGCAGGCTACCGCCTCATTATCATTGTCATATGCTAAAATTCATTTTGTCATAGGTCAATAATGATCGACGGAAAAACCGCTAACGAAATTTTTGACAGTATCCGTCAACACATTATTGCCGGCACGTTACGGGCAGAGGATTCGCTCCCGCCGGTACGGGAGCTGGCAAACGAATTAAAGGTGAACCGCAATACCGTCGCAGCGGCGTATAAACGGCTGATAACGGCGGGACTGGCGCAAAGTTTAGGCCGCAATGGGACGGTGATTAAAGGCAGTCCGTCTCCCGTAGCGCTGGAAGGCGGCGATCCGCATACGCCTCTGCACGACCTTTCCGGCGGCAATCCCGATCCGCAGCGTCTGCCTGACCTCAGCCATTATTTTGCCCGTCTCAACCACACGCCGCATCTCTACGGCGATGCGCCCGTTTCCCCTGAACTACACGCCTGGGCGGCGCGCTGGCTACGGGATGCCACTCCCGTCGCAGGCGAAATTGATATCACCAGCGGAGCTATCGACGCTATCGAAAGACTGCTTTGCGCGCATCTGCTGCCGGGCGACAGCGTCGCGGTGGAAGATCCCTGTTTTTTAAGCAGTATCAATATGCTGCGCTATGCCGGTTTTAGCGCCAGCCCGGTCAGCGTAGATAGCGAAGGAATGCAGCCTGAAAAGCTGGAGCAGGCGCTAAATCAGGGCGCGCGGGCAGTGATCTTAACGCCGCGCGCGCATAACCCTACCGGCTGTAGTCTGAGCGCTCGCCGTGCCGCTGCGCTGCAAAATATACTGGCGCGTTACCCTCAGGTACTGGTCATTATCGACGATCACTTCGCCTTGCTTTCTTCGTCGCCCTGGCAGCCGGTTATTGCGCAGACAACGCAACACTGGGCGGTGATACGCTCCGTTTCCAAAGCCCTCGGCCCCGATTTACGTCTTGCTATTGTCGCCAGCGACAGCACGACCTCGGCAAAACTTCGGCTGCGGCTAAATGCCGGTAGTCAGTGGGTCAGCCATCTGTTACAGGATCTGGTCTACGCCTGCCTGACCGACCCTGAGTATCAGCACAGGCTGGCGCAAACGCGGCTGTTTTACGCCGCCCGGCAACAAAAACTGGCCTGCGCCCTACAGCAATATGGCATCGCCATTTCTCCCGGCGACGGCGTGAATGCCTGGCTCCCGCTGGACACCCATAGCCAGGCTACCGCGTTTACGCTGGCAAAATCCGGCTGGCTGGTACGTGAGGGAGAAGCCTTTGGCGTAAGCGCGCCGTCTCACGGTCTACGTATCACGCTGTCGACATTAAATGACAGCGAGATCAACACGCTGGCGGCTGATATCCATCAGGCGCTAAATCGCTAACAGGAGAAAATAACGTGCGAGTTCATTTTGTTGTCCATGAGTCGTTTGAATCCGCTGGCGCTTATCTGAAATGGGCTGAAGATCGCGGTTATGCCATTTCATGGTCGCGCGTCTATGTCGGAGAAGCGCTACCGCCCAATGCCGATGAGTTCGATATGCTCGTGGTATTTGGCGGTCCGCAGTCGCCGCGTACCACCCGCGAAGAGTGCCCGTACTTTGACTCTCGCGCCGAACAGCACTTAATTAATCAGGCGATTACGGCCCGGCGAATGGTTATCGGCATTTGTCTTGGTTCGCAGCTCATTGGCGAGGCGCTGGGCGCCGCTGTGTGCCAAAGTCCGGAAAAAGAGATTGGTCACTACCCTATTACGCTCACTGAAGCCGGTCTGCGGCATCCGCTTATCGCCCACTTTGGCTCCCCGTTAACCGTCGGCCACTGGCACAACGATATGCCAGGACTCACCGATCAGGCGACCGTGCTGGCTGAAAGTGCCGGCTGTCCACGTCAGATAGTGCAGTACGGCAATTTTGTCTACGGCTTCCAGTGTCATATGGAATTTACCGTCGAGGCGGTTGAAGGATTAATCCAACATTCGCAACAGGAGTTGGCCGACGCGCAAGGGAAGCGTTTTATCCGCTCGGTCGCCGAGATGCGCGCATGGGATTACCAGCAGATGAATGAAAAGCTGTGGCGTTTTCTGGATGAACTCACGCTGGCGCACTCACAGAAATAACCACACCAGGAGTGCAGCTTATTACCCGGCTAACGGTCTGAGGTGCAGTGATTCTCGCATGAAAAAGGATTTTACCATGAAGAAAATTGTCTGCGCCGTCGTTGCGCTCCTGCTGACCCTACCCGCCTGGGCGAAGCTAAACGCCCACGAAGAAGCGCGCATTAACGCCATGCTTAATGCGCTGGCGCAGAAAAAGGATCTGACATTCGTTCGTAACGGTGATGCGCATAACTGCGAGGAAGCCGTATCGCACCTGCGCTTAAAACTGGGTAACACGCGCAATCGTATCGACACCGCCGAACAGTTTATCGATAAAGTCGCGTCGTCGTCGTCCATCACCGGAAAACCCTATATCGTTAAAATTCCTGGTAAAAGCGATGAAAACGCGCAGCCTTATTTACATGCGCTTATTGCGGAAACGGATAAAACGCTATAACACACGGGTGCCATACGACGATGGCACCTCGTTTAAATCCCCGCCCCCTGGCTGAAATGCTCTTCACCAAACACGCCGGTAGACAAGTAACGGTCGCCGCGATCGCAGATGATCGCCACCACTATCGCACCGGGCGTGGCTCGTGCGACGCGTAACGCACCCGCTACCGCGCCGCCGGAACTCACGCCGCAGAAAATCCCTTCACGCACCGCCAGTTCACGCATGGTGTTTTCGGCATCATTCTGATGAATATCCAGCACCTCATCCACCAGCGAAGCGTTAAATATGCCCGGCATATATTCCGCAGGCCAGCGGCGAATTCCCGGAATACTGCTGCCCTCTTCCGGCTGCAGGCCAACGATAGTGACCGGCTTTTCCTGCTCGCGCAGAAAACGCGACACGCCGGTAATGGTGCCGGTCGTGCCCATGCTGGAGACAAAATGCGTTACCCGCCCCTGCGTTTGCCGCCAGATTTCCGGGCCGGTGGTCGTGTAGTGGGCGTAGGGATTATCAGGATTATTAAACTGATCGAGCAGTTTACCTTCTCTGCGCTCAGACATAGCGAGCGCTAAATCGCGCGCCCCTTCCATTCCCTGCTCTTTAGTGACCAGAATCAGCTCCGCGCCATAGGCCCGCATTGCCGCCCGACGCTCCTGGCTCATGTTGTCTGGCATCAACAGCTTCATGCGATAACCTTTCAGCGCGGCGATCATCGCCAGCGCAATGCCAGTGTTGCCGCTGGTCGCTTCAATCAGGACATCGCCCGGTTTAATTTCCCCGCGCTTTTCCGCCTCGACAATCATCGATAGCGCCGCGCGATCTTTCACCGATCCTGCTGGATTATTGCCTTCCAGCTTGACCCAGATTTCACTGCCGTTATCCGGCGCCAGACGTTGTAATTTGACCAGTGGCGTATTGCCGATGGTTTGTTCTAATGTATTCACGTTTTCAGCTCAATAAAAATGCCGGGTGGCGCTGTGCTTACCCGGCCTACAAAATCACGATATACGCTGTAGGCCCGGTAAGCGAAGCGCCACCGGGCGATAACTATGCAAATTAACCTATCAGGCAGACTCCGCAAGAGCAAGCGCCTCATGGGGCTCAATACGCTGGTCGCCATGATAGAGACGTGCGTTCTGTAAGCCGACAAACAAACGCTCGCCGCGCTGCGGGACGTCGTCACCCGCCATCACCACCGTCAGCGGATCGTGATACCACCCCAGCGGCTGCACCACTAGCTGTGTATAATGACCTTTCGGGCTGGCCTCAATGACCTGTACTGGTAGCGGAGAATCCAGGCTGGTGCGGCGGCTAATATCCACCTCCCACGGACGCAGGAACAGATCGACCGGCCCCTGGTACGCGGGCGTATAACCCAGCGGCCAGCGATGCGCGCCAACGTGAAACTGCCCGCCGCGGACGGTGCCTGTCAGGCGGTTCACCTCGCCCATAAACTCCAGTACGAAGCGGGTTGCCGGTTCACGCCACACTCGATCCGGCGCATCAGCCTGTTCGATATTGCCCTGACTCATCACCACCACCCGATCCGCCACTTCCGTCGCTTCTTCCTGATCGTGGGTGACAAAGACGCTGGTGAATTTCAGTTCTTCATGTAGCTGGCGCAACCAGCGACGTAACTCTTTACGTACCTGGGCATCCAGCGCGCCAAAGGGTTCATCCAGCAGTAGAATTTGCGGTTCCACGGCAAGCGCGCGCGCCAGCGCCACGCGCTGTTTTTGTCCGCCGGAAAGCTGGGCGGGGAAACGATCCGCGAGGTGCGCCAGTTGCACCATCTCCAGCAATTGCGTCACTTTCGTTTTAATCGCCGCCGCAGTTGGGCGGTCGCGTCGCGGCAGCACCGTCAGACCAAAAGCAATGTTGTCAAACACCGTCATATGGCGAAACAGCGCATAGTGCTGAAACACAAAACCGACTTTACGCTCACGCGCGTGCAGGCGGCTAACGTCCGTACCGTGGAAACGAATATGGCCGCTGGACTGATGTTCCAGCCCGGCAATAATGCGCAGCAGCGTCGTTTTGCCGGAACCTGACGGCCCCAACAAGGCAACCATCTGGCCGGAAGGAATATCCAGCGAGATATCATTCAGTACCTGAGTACGACCAAACGATTTCTTAATTCTGGCGATCTCAATGCTCATGATTTTCCTCCTGTTGCGCGCGTTTTTCCTGATTCTCCAGACGCCATTGCAACATGCTCTTCAAAAACAGGGTAATAATCGCCATTAGCGTCAACAATGCGGCGGCGGTAAAGGAGCCGACGGTGTTGTAGTCCTGCTCCAGTAATTCAATCTGTAACGGTAGCGATAACGTTTCGCCGCGAATCGAGCCGGACACCACCGACACCGCGCCAAACTCGCCAATCGCGCGGGCGTTGGTTAATACCACGCCGTAGAGTAGCGCCCAGCGAATATTCGGCAACGTCACGCGGCGAAACATTTGCCAGCCGGATGCGCCCAGTAAAATCGCCGCCTCATCTTCCTGACTGCCCTGGCTGAGCATCACTGGCACCAGTTCGCGCACCACAAACGGACAGGTGACAAAAATAGTGACCAGTACCATCCCCGGCCAGGAGAACATCATTTGCAAATTATGCTCATCCAGCCAGCCGCCCAACGGGCCGTTGGAGCCATAAAACAGCAGATAAACCAGACCGGCCACCACCGGCGAGACGGCAAAGGGAATATCCAGCAGGGTCAGCAGTAGCTGACGTCCGGGGAAGTTAAAGCGCGTCACCAGCCACGCCAGCAGAATGCCGAACACCAGATTCACCGGCACTGCGATCAAGGCAATCAACACCGTCAGCCAGATAGCGTGCAGCATGTCCGGATCGGCCAGATTTTGCAGTACCGGCATTAACCCTTTGCTGAACGCCTGCACGAAGATGTAAATCATCGGCACCAGCAGGATAAACGCCGAAACCAGCATCCCGACGCCAATCAGAAACCATTTTCCCCAGTTAATGCGGGAGACGTCGTATCGCTTCAATTGAGTCACTTCCGCCATTAATGACCTACCACACGTCGACCAAAGCGACTTTGCAGAGTGTTAATTGAGAACAGCAGCAGCAGTGATGCCGCAAGGATCACCGAGGCAATGGCGCTGGCGGCGGGGTAATCAAACTCCTGCAAACGCACAAAAATCATCAGCGAGGTCACTTCTGTTTTCCAGGCGATATTTCCGGCGATAAAAATCACCGCGCCAAACTCGCCCAGGCTACGGGTA
Source organism: Salmonella sp. NW645 (assembly GCF_051703725.1). NCBI lineage: Bacteria > Pseudomonadati > Pseudomonadota > Gammaproteobacteria > Enterobacterales > Enterobacteriaceae > Salmonella > Salmonella sp. NW645. The sequence goes on from NZ_JAMMKR010000008.1 coordinate 22,216, forward strand.
AAAGAGAGCGCCACGCCGGCAATCAGCGCAGGCGACAGCTCAGGCAGCACGACTTTGCGAAAACTTTGCAGGCGGGTGGCCCCCAGCGTTTGTGCCGCTTCTTCATATTCCGGCCCCAGCTCTTCCAGTACCGGCTGGACGGTTCGTACCACAAATGGAATGCTGGTAAAGGCCATCGCTACCGCAATACCGAGCCAGGTATAGGTCACTTTGATATCAAACTGCGCAAGAAACTGACCGTAGAAACCGTTCACTGAGAACAGCGAGGCCAGCGTTAACCCCGCCACCGCTGTCGGCAGCGCAAACGGCAGATCCATCAGCGCATCCAGTAACGTGCGCCCTGGAAAACGGTAGCGGGTTAAAATCCACGCCATCAGCAGGCCAAACACGCCGTTAAAAATCGACGCCACAAATGCCGCCAGCAGCGTCACTTTATAAGCAGCCACCACCTGTGGGTTGGTCACGACATCCCAGTATTGCGACCAGCTCATCTGTGAGAGCTGCATCACCAGCGCGCTCAACGGCAACAGCAGGATCAGGCAGACAAACAGCAAACTGGTGCCGAGGCTTAACGTAAAGCCGGGCAGCACGCGTCGGGAAGAAACGGCAAGCATTACTTACGCCCCGCCGCCAACAGTTTGTCCAGCTCGCCGCCGCTGGCAAAGTGCGTTTTCATCACTTCCGGCCAGGAACCAAACTTGTCTTCCACGCGGAACAGTTCGGTCTGCGGGAATTTATCTGCTTGCTTGCCCATGATTTCCGGGTTATTCACGCGGTAGTAGTAATGGGTGATGATGGTCTGCGCCTGCGGGCTATACAGCCAGTTCAGGTAAGCTTTGGCGGCTTTTTCTGTGCCGTTGGCCTTCACGTTTTTATCCACCCAGGCAACCGGGAATTCAGCAAGAATGTTCGTTTTCGGGATCACCACTTCAAATCCCTGGGCTTCATATTGTTTGCGGATGTTGTTCACTTCCGATTCAAAACTAATCAGCACATCGCCCAGACCACGCTCGGCAAAGGTAGTCGTAGCGCCGCGACCGCCGGTATCAAACACTTCGACGTTTTTCAGGAACTGGGTCATAAACTGTTCGGTTTTGGCTTTATCGCCGCCGTCCGCGTTATCCGCCGCGCCCCATGCCGCCAGATACGTGTAACGGGCGTTGCCGGAGGTTTTCGGGTTAGGGAAAATCAGCTTCACGTCGGAACGTACAAGATCGCTCCAGTCGTGAATATTTTTCGGGTTCCCCTTGCGCACCAGGAAGCCCATCGTGGAATAGAATGGCGAACTGTTGTTCGGCAGACGGCTTTGCCAGTCGGCAGGGATCAGTTTGCCTTTATCATGAAGAATCTGTACGTCGGTCACCTGATTGTAGGTCACGACGTCTGCCTTCAGCCCCTGCAAAATCGCCAGCGCCTGTTTTGATGACCCGGCATGAGACTGCTTAATCGTCAGCTTATCGCCGCCGTTATCCTTCGCCCATTGTTGCTCAAACGGCGGGTTAAGGGCGGCAAACAGCTCGCGGGAGACATCGTATGAGCTGTTCAGCAGCTCCGTTGCCTGCGCCTGCCCTGCCAGTAACAGCATTGCTGCCAGCGTCAGGGGTCTCTTTTTCAGTAAGTTAACGGCCATTGCGCACCCTTATAAATTTAATGACTTTCTTATGGTCATCATATTTATAACCAGCGCTAAAGGAGTAACGGTTTTATATACCGTTTGATGATTTGAAAGTTGAAAAGGGAATAAGAGAATCCCTCCCCACGCGGCGCGGGGAGGAGACCGGCATCAATCAGACGCCTACGCTCACGCTTTCAGGCAGGGTACTGCCGCCATCAATGACGTTTTGCGTTCCGGTAAGATAGCTGGACTCATCGGAAGCCAGAAATGCCGCCAGTTCCCCTACTTCCAGCGGATCGGCAAGGCGGCGTAGCGGAATGGCTTTTGCCATTTCCGTTAATACCGATTCCGGATCGTCAGGGTTAGACTGACGGGCAATGCTTTCCGCCATCGGCGTTCTTACATAACCGGGGCAAATGGCATTCACGCGAATACCGGACTGCGCATATTCTACCGCCAGCGATTTGGTTAAACCGACAATGGCGGCTTTTGACAGCGCATAGGCCGTTTCACCCGGGTCCGCCACCATATCTCCCGTGACGGAAGACATCATCACAATGCGGCCATCTTTACGTTTAATCATCTCCGGCAGGACGGCTTTGGTGACGTTCCAGACACCTTTAATATTAATATCAATGTGGAAATCGCGATCTTCTTCACTCATATCGAGGAAGTTGCCCAGACGGCACACGCCAGCGTTATTCACCAAAATATCAATTCTACCTTCAGTCTCTTTGGCGCGCGCAACCGCCGCCTGCACCGAAGCAAAATCTCTGACGTCAGCCTTAACGGCAGTACAGCGATGCCCGCGCCCGCCCAGCTCATCCGCCAGCTTTTCAATCTCATCGGAGATATCCAGCAAGATTAAGTTCGCGCCGTGGCGTGCGAATACGCGAGCGATCCCTTCGCCAATGCCCTGCGATGCGCCCGTAATCAATGCTGTCTTGCCCGTGAGTTTACCCATTTTCAATGTCTCCTTTTGAATATGGAGTCTTACACTCCATTAACACTGAAAATACAGTAATAACAAATAAGTGCTGAGGAATAGCTCACTAATTCAGGTAAATATTAGGTAAAAAAATCCCCGCGGAGGCGGGGATGGGCATTTTTATGCTGTTCTGCCTGATGGCGCGGCGCTTATCAGGCCTACCAATCGTAGGTCGAATAAAGCGTTTGCGCTGCCATCCGACAGGATTTTACTTATAGCGCTAACAGGCGATCCAGCGACGGCGCAAAATAGTAGCCGCCAGTCACCGGCTTGGTGAAGCGCAGCATCGCGTCGCGTTTACCGTCGGTATCGCCGAACATACTCAGAAGCTGCTGTTCGATATTGTGCAGACGTGCGCAGTAAGCGCAGAAATAGAGACCATGAGTACCGCTGGCGGTACCGTATGGCAGGCTCTGGCGCACAATCTTCAGCCCTTTGCCATCTTCTTTGAGATCCACGCGGCTAAGGTGAGACGTTGCCGGACGCGCATCGCCGTCAATCTCTTCATTGGCTTCTTTGGTACGCCCGATCATCATCTCCTGATCGTGGATACTCATCCGGTTAAGTTGCTTGAGATTGTGTTCCCAACGCTGCACGAACACATAACTGCCGCCGGCATCCACGCCATCTTTGATCACCGCCACTTCACGACGCGTCTCTTCGCCCGCTGGGTTCTCTGTCCCGTCGACAAAGCCGCTCAGATCGCGTTCTTCCACCCAACGGAAGCCGTGAACTTCTTCTTTCACGTCGATACAGTCGCCGAAGGCTTCCATCGCCGCCTGGGCAACAGAAAAATTCACATCGTGGCGCAGGGAAAGGATATGGATCAGCACGTCATACTGCGTGGCCGGCGCCAGCCCTTTACCATAAGGAATAAAATCTTTCAGTTCTTCCGCCCCGACGCCGCCGCTCAGGGCGCGCCAGGTGTTGTTGCCAAACGCCACAACGGCCCCAAGATGGGCGTCCGGAAATTTGACTTCGAAGGTCGCCAGTTTATCGGCAAATGTTCTGCTGGCCGCGCGCAGGGCGTCCAGGTCGCCTTTTACATTGGCTTCAATCCAAATTGCCGCACGGCAATGTTCCGGCAAAATGCCACTTTGAACCTGAGACATGATTCCTCCTGAAAATGAGAATGCCACGCAGTCGTGGCATTAATGGAGGCTATTTTACCTTGTTTTTAAGCGAAGCGGTTTGTTCAGGCGCAAATTAACGACGCCAAATAATTTTGCGCACGTCCCAGTTTTTTAAGATGTCATCAGGAGGCATTAAGCCTTCCGGTCCGCTCCACTCGCCGGAGAAAACATAGCTAATATGCTGACTTCCCTCGGCTTTACATTCGACGCTGGTATGGCTATCGCTGGAAACCGGCTCGCAGTGACCAAACGCTTTGCTGTAAAGGTCGCTAAACGGCGTACCAATTTTGCCCCCCGCGGCGGTTGGGATATCGCTGTCCAGCACATCAATACGGCTCACGGTTCCCTGCTCGCCGTTGATCACCATCGCGACATTGTCGCCCTTCATCGCTTCGAAAAAGCGCACCACGTTACCGTTATCGGTTTTCATACCGCTACGCAGGCGATAATCGCCATCTAATGCCTCTGCAATAGCCGGCTCTTCCAGCGGCGTGGCGGCGGTCAACGCTCCCACGCCTTGCTCAGTAACTTCTGTCGAGGAACCAAACCAGTTCCATGGATTTGCGGCAGACCAGTTGACCGAGGAGAGCGTCGAGCAGCCGGTCAGCGCCAGCGGCAGTGCGAGTAAAGTCAAACGCAGCGATTTCATCTCACTTCCTTTCTTTTATTAATTAACGTTGGTTGGAGTGCGGGTTCGCCAAAAAGTGCCGTTATTCTTTCTCAAGGGAAAAACAGGCACGCAAACGTTGATTGGTTAACAGCCAGATCAGCGCGACGATGTCCGCCAGCAGCAGCGCCAGCCCGACGCCGTTGACCGGGTCGCCACCCAGCCACATCACCGGCAGCCAGCACAACGACACCAGTTGAGCGAGGATCAGGAGTCCGCGCAGCCAGCGCCACACACCAGGAACCGCTTCACGCCGCCCGCTGAGTAAAAACGCCACTACCGCCGGAACGCCGGGCAACAGCCCCAGCCAAAAATTGTCATGGTCGGGATAAAAAAAGTTTAACAAAGTATTACCCTGTCCACGGGATGAACCGGCAATGACAAAGAGTACCCAGGCGCGCGCCTGAAGTAGCAGTACGCACCAGAACAGAAACGGCAGGCGTAAACGTCCGTGTACATCATAATCGGCTGGATGAAACTCAGTACTCTTCATCTTCAATCAGGCGTTTACCCAAACTTAGGGCGTCAGAATGCTCATACCCCAGACGTTCATACATGCCCAGCACAACGTCGTTATCATCACGCACCATAATTTGGATTTTCGGACACCCGCGGGCGATGAGTTTTTTTTCCAGCCGGTTAAGCAACGCATTCGCAATGCCGCGCCCGCGGAACTCCGGGTGAACGCCCAGGTAATACGCCGAGCCGCGATGCCCGTCATAACCGCCCATTACCGTACCGACAACTTCGCCGCTAACTTCCGCAACGAGGAACAAGCTGACATCGTGATTCACCTTGCGTTCAATATCCATTTCAGGATCGTTCCATGGACGCAGCAGGTCGCAACGCTCCCAGAGGGTAATCACCTCTTCGAAATCTTCCTGGCGAAAAACGCGTATTTCCATGGTATTCGTTGCCTTTTCGGGTGGAAAAACCAAGATTATGGCGCAAACATCTGATTCAGCCAATATCTGACGCGATGTAGCGGAAAAAATGGCATAATGGCGATGTGTCACGTATTGAAATGAAAAGTAAAACAATTCTCATCACCAACCGTCGTAACGGATTACGCGATACGATATAACATCTTGAACTTAATTTTCACAACTCAGGCCGTATGAGCACTTTTAAACTCCTAAAAACTCTCACATCGCGCCGCCAGGTACTCAAAACAGGTCTGGCGGCCCTGACGCTGTCAGGTATGTCGCACGCAATAGCCAAAGAAGAAACGCTAAAAACCAGTAATGGTCACAGCAAACCCAAAACCAAAAAAACCGGCAGTAAACGGCTGGTGATGCTCGACCCCGGACACGGCGGCATCGATACCGGCGCGATTGGCCGCAACGGTTCTCAGGAAAAACACGTCGTGCTGGCAATTGCCAAAAACGTGCGCGCTATTTTGCGAAATCACGGAATCGATGCGCGTTTAACCCGGACAGGGGATACCTTTATTCCGCTGTACGATCGGGTGGAAATCGCCCATAAGCACGGCGCGGATCTGTTTATGTCCATTCATGCCGATGGTTTTACCAACCCGAAAGCGGCGGGCGCTTCCGTTTTTGCGCTTTCCAACCGCGGGGCCAGTAGCGCCATGGCGAAGTATCTCTCCGAGCGTGAAAACCGCGCGGACGAAGTGGCGGGTAAAAAAGCCACTGACCGGGATCATCTATTACAACAAGTTTTGTTTGATCTGGTGCAAACCGATACGATTAAAAACAGTCTGACGCTGGGTTCGCATATTCTCAAGAAAATCAAACCTATACATAAATTACACAGCCGCACTACCGAACAAGCGGCTTTCGTGGTGCTAAAATCACCGTCAATTCCGTCGGTACTGGTCGAAACCTCGTTTATTACCAATCCGGAAGAAGAACGCCTGCTGGGCACGACGGCGTTTCGCCAGAAAATCGCTACGGCGATCGCCAACGGCATCATCAGTTATTTTCACTGGTTTGATAACCAGAAAGCACACACGAAGAAACGGTAATCATGAAACCCGATGCACATCACGTAAAACAGTTTCTGCTACGCCTGCAGGATGATATTTGCCAAAAGTTATCCGCTGTGGATGGCGCAAACTTTGTCGAAGATAGCTGGCGACGCGAAGCGGGCGGCGGCGGACGCAGCCGGGTATTACGCAACGGCGGGATTTTCGAACAGGCGGGCGTTAATTTCTCTCACGTTCACGGCGATGCGATGCCCGCGTCCGCCACCGCGCATCGGCCAGAGCTGGCCGGGCGTAGCTTTGAAGCGATGGGCGTATCGCTGGTGGTGCATCCGCACAATCCGTATATTCCCACCAGCCATGCTAACGTGCGCTTTTTTATTGCCGAAAAACCGGGCGCCGATCCGGTGTGGTGGTTTGGCGGCGGGTTCGATTTAACCCCCTACTACGGCTTTGAAGAGGATGCCGTTCACTGGCATCGCACCGCCCGCGACCTGTGCCAGCCGTTTGGCGACGATGTGTATCCGCGCTATAAAAAGTGGTGCGACGACTACTTTTTCCTCAAGCATCGTAACGAGCAGCGCGGTATCGGCGGCCTGTTTTTTGACGATTTGAATACGCCGGATTTCGACCACTGCTTCGACTTTATGCAGGCGGTCGGTAACGGCTACACCGAGGCGTATTTACCAATTGTCGAACGACGCAAAGCGATGGTCTGGGGAGAGCGGGAGCGTAATTTTCAACTTTATCGCCGCGGGCGCTACGTGGAGTTCAACCTGGTGTGGGACAGAGGCACCCTGTTTGGTCTGCAAACCGGCGGGCGCACTGAATCTATCCTGATGTCGATGCCGCCGCTGGTGCGCTGGGAGTACGACTGGCAGCCAGAAGCGGGTAGCCCGGAAGCGGCGCTGAGCGAGTTTATTCAGGTACGCGACTGGGTGTAATTGCCTGATAGCGCTACGCTTATCAGGCCTACAACCACAACGGCACCGCCCCGTAGGCCGGATAAGACGCAAAGCGTCGCATCCGGCACAATAATGCCATCAAGCCCATTGCCGCATCCGTTGATGCAGCGTCAACGACGGTTTTTCGGCAAATAATTGCTGATAATCGGTGGCAAATTGCCCCAGATGCCAGAATCCCCACTGCATCGCGGCATCTTTGACCGTGGTGCTCTGCGACCACGGGCTAATCAGTTCCCGGCGTACCGCGTTTAAGCGAATACGTTTCAGCCACGCATTGGGGCCAATGCCCAAAATGGCGTGAAACGCATTTTGCAGCGTGCGGCGGCTAACGTGTAGCTGGTTACATAAGTCGAGCACTGTCAGCGGCTCCGACATATTTTCCAGCACATATTCCCGCGCCCGCGACAGTAGCCTACGATATCCCTGATGGCTGATGCTCTCGGCGCTATGAATCGGCTTCGCCTCTTCCAGCATCGTGCCCATCGCCAGCAACAAATTATCACTCAAGACCTTACGCACCGCAGGTTGATGCAGGGTTTCAGGACTCTCGCTAAAGGTGGCCAGCGCCTGCTGCACAAAGCCCCACAGCGCCGCTTTATGCTGCTCTTTTACCTCCAGCGCTAACTGGTTACGCAGCATATGCAGCACCCTTTCCGGGTTATGCAAAAACGTGGCCTGACGGGAAATAACATCTTCCGAGATAACGACGCCCAGAATGGTGTAATCATCCGGCGTGCTCAGTTCAAACTCGGTGCCTCCCGGTCGGGTGGCAATCTCGGCGCTGCCGAGCCCCTGCGCGCCGATAAATCCCTGTTCGCCGCGCGTCGCCGGAATACCAAACCAGAAAGAGTTTGGCCAAACCAGACACGACTGACGCAGCGCCAGGCCGGTGTATTCACGGAACACCTGAATCTCATCAAGCAGGATTTCCGTGAACTCGCCATGAAATTTACCCGGGTGTAACTGATCGTAGATCTGCTGCCAGGCGGTGATAGTCAGAGCATGTTCATAGACATCCGTCGTCCGTCGCTGATGAACATTGTCCACCTCGACTCTGGGCGTAAGTTTAACGTCTTCGGGTAACGCTTCATGATAAAGATGGTGCAAATTCGCTGTACGGGTCTTTTTCATGATCTTCTATGCCGGACGCCCGCCAGGACGCCCGGCCCTCCGACAGATTAATTTTTGATGCGATAGCGACTACTGCGTTTACGCAACGCTCCGTCAGAAAAGAGTTGTTCCAGCACGTTTCTGGCCTGCTCCAGCGGCCAGCCAAAATGCGCGGCAACCTCTCCCGCCGTCATTCCCTGGCGTACTGATGCCAGCAGCGCCAGTAACGCTTCAGCGAACTCAGGCGTTGCGGGTACCTGGGGCGCTTTCTCAGTCGGCGTTGTCGCACGCGCAAACCCGCCAATCAGCCACTGGGTGTCCTCTTCCGGACGACCAATTTCTTTGCGGCTAATCACACGGCCTGTGCGCTGCGCGGCGGCGCTTCCGGCATCCAGCGCCGCACGACACGCCGCCAGATCGCCCTCCACCACCAGCGTTAACCTGCCAGGGTCGAGCACTTGATGACTGAGCAAACGCACGTTGGCCGCTTTCAGCATGGCATCCGCCGCATCGACGGCGGCGACCATTCCGTCCACTTCCAGTAATCCCAGGGCATTGATCATTGGCAGCCTCCGTTACGCACGCTGGACAGGGTTACGGGCGATATCCAGCACGGCGTCGGTAAAGGCATTGCAGGCGGCTTTACACGCGGCCTGGCTTCCCGTTAAGAACGCGGCCGAATAGTTGGTTTCCGACGGCGGCGGCACGTAAGTCACCAGCTGAACGTCAGCGGCTTTCATCGCCGCGTCAATGCCGAATGTCGCTTCCAGCGGCGGCGCCACCAGATAGGCCATTGGATCGCCCAGCGCGATACCTGCGGTAGACGAGAGGTACGAGCCGGTACGCGAAACCACATGCGCCAGGAACGCGGTATTTTCCGCATCGTTCGCCCACTGGAACGCCGCGCCGTTTTCAATGCTGGCGACCATCGCATCCAGACCGGCGCGCACTTCCGCCGGGTTCGGTCCGCCCAGCATAATCAACACCTCACCGGCGGTCGGCGACGGCCCGTGAGCCGCCCCGGCATAGAGGGAGCGACCATAGACCACTTCCACCATCGCCTGTTTTGTCGCTTCATCAGCGGCAATATAGGTCACATCATCAGAATCTGCCGTGATGAGTCCGAGGCTACGGATATGTGGCGGTAATTTAAGTTCCCGCGCAAAGCCGTCATTCACGGAGGCAATCACGCGCATGGCAGTCACTGAAGGTCGAATCAAATCTAATGCAGGCATGATGTCTCCTTAACGGGTCATGTTGATGCCGGACGCTTTCTGCTCCAGCATCCGTTTGGCCAAATCCACAATCACGGCGGCGGCTTCTACTGGCGGCGTCCCCCCCTGATGAATGTTTGAAATACAGGTTCTGTCGGCCTCGACGGTGGTCGCCACGCGCGGGGAATAGACGGCGTAGCAGGAGAGGCTTTCCGACTGCCCCAGCCCCGGACGTTCGCCCACCAGCAGGATGACGACCTTCGCGCCGAGAATTTCGCCAATCTGATCTTCAATCTTCACGCGGCCATAGCGCACAAAGAACGGCGTGCCGACGTTCAGCCCGGCCTGCTTCAGACCGGCAAGCAGCGGCGGCAGGATCTCTTCATAGTTGGCGGTGATCGCATCCGTAGAGAGGCCATCGGAGACCACTACCTGCACATCCGGGTTCATCACGCACTGTGACTTCAGCGCGTCAATGGCTTCCGGACTCAGGCGACGCCCCATATCCGGGCGCGTCAGGTACAGGTTTTTGTCGCTGATCTCCGAACGCACTTCCAGCAGCCCTTGCGCTTTTACCCACTCTTCCGGCACTTCTTTGAGCACGGTATCTTTCGAACGGGAGTGATCCGCCAGGAAGCGCAACAGCGCCTGGGTGCGCGGACGCGGCCCGGCACGACCCGTACAGACGCGTGCCGCAGTACTGCGACGCAGTTCGGTCAGCACGTCCGCACGATGCGGGTTCTCGACGCCAATCCAGGCTTTTGCCTCCGCAGAACCTAAATCCAGCGCGCAGCTTTCGGCCACCGTCGGCACGGCGCACTGCGGCTTTGCGCCTTCCTGCGTTGACGGCGCGACGGGCTGCGGTACGTCCTGTCCCATTGACGCCATCACGCTACGTACAATTTCTTCAATCTGTTTTTGATCCATGGTGTTATCCCCGCGTCATCAGAAGAACAGTGACGGATCGCCCGCCCGTTTGGTCAGACGACCGTTTGCCATAATGCCCATCGTTTCCAGCCAGCGTTCAAACTCCGGCGATGGCCGTAAATTCAGCAACTGACGGACGGTGGCGGTATCGTGGAAAGCGGTGGTCTGGTAGTTGAGCATGATGTCGTCGCCGAGCGGCATCCCCATGATGTAGTTACAGCCGGCAGTGGCGAGCAGAATCATCAGGTTTTCGTTAAGGTTCTGGTCGGCGTCGGCATGGTTGGTATAGCAGCAGTCGCAGCCCATCGAGATGCCGCTCAGCTTGCCCATAAAGTGATCTTCGAGACCGGCGCGGATAATCTGCCTGTCGTTGTAGAGATACTCCGGCCCGATAAAGCCCACGACGGTGTTCACCAGGAACGGATCGTAGTGGCGCGCCAGCCCGTAGTTACGCGCTTCCATCGTCACCTGGTCGGCACCAAAGTTCGCGCCAGCAGAGAGCGCAGACCCTTGCCCGGTTTCAAAGTACAGGCAGTTTTCCCCGGCGATGCGGTTGAACTCCGCCCCCACAGCCCGCGCTTCGTCGAGCATCGCCAGCTCGACGCCGAACTCTTTTAAGCCCTTCTCGCTGCCGCAAATGCTCTGGAAAATCAGTCCGCCCGGCGCGCCACGACGAATCGCTTCGATCTGGGTGGTGACGTGCGCCAGCACACAGCCCTGGGTCGGAATATTGAATTTATCGATAACGCCGTAAACGGTGTCGAGCACGCGGGTCAGGTTCTCCACGTCATCGGTCACCGGGTTAACGCCGATCACCGCATCGCCCGCGCCGAAAGAAAGCCCTTCGTAGATTTGCGCGGCGATACTCTGCACATCGTCACGGGTATCGTTCGGCTGCAAACGGCAGCTAAAGGTGCCCGGAATACCGATGGTGGTATTGGCTTTTTTGATCACCGGCATTTTCTTGCCGCCGTAGATCAGGTCAGCGTTGGAGCAGATTTTCGCTACTGCCGCCACCACTTCGGAGGTCAGCCCTTTGCGGGTAAACGCGATGTCGTCCACGGAGGTTTCATCGCTCAGCACGTATTCACGCAGTTCGCTGATGCTCCAGTTTTTAATCCGGTTATAGGCCGTTTCGTTGACGTCGTCCTGAATCAGGCGCGTCACGCAGTCCTCTTCATAGGCAATCACCGGATTGTTGCGGATATCCGCCACCGTCATTTCCGACAGTACCTGTTTTGCCGCTACGCGCTCCTGCGAACTTGCCGCGGCAACCCCGGCCAGCACATCCCCCGAACGCAGTTCGTTGGCTTTAGCCAGTACCTCTTTTACATCCTTAAACTGATAAACATTGCCGAACAATGTGGTCTTTAGTTTCATAAGTCGTTCCCTCAGGAAGGAAATGCGAGTGATTTCACCGTCACCGGCACAACCGATCCGCCAAAAAGAGGCGTACCAATGTCGATATAGTCTCCCGCCCGCACGACCACCTCATCGATGACCGCCAGCGGAAGTTGCGGTAACTGTGGGCGCAATAACATGCCCAGCGCTTTACCAAAATCCTGCTCGGCCACCACCAGCAGGGGATGTGGATTGGGATAACGCGCGACAAAAGCCGTCAGCGCGTTGATGACCGTGAGTAATGCGGCGTAACGCACCGGGAGCGTGGCGGGAAGCGCCAGCACGTAAGCGTCGGTTTGCGGGTCGAGATCAAGCTGGAGAAGCGCCTGCCGCCAGGCGTTCACCAGATCGGCGTCATCCTGCGGGATCGCCACCGGCAGGTTGCGCAGCGGCAGTTGGACGTCTTCCAGCCAGATAGTACTGCCGGAAAGCGAGAGCGTATGGGCCCCCGCGCCAATCACCGTGGCGCGCACGGTTTGCGCCGGAAACTGCACGTTCATCTCGCGCAGACGCGGGTGCTCATGCAGCGCGGTCGCCAGCAGCGGCCCGATATCAGAAAAGCAGAACGGATCGGCAGGTTGGTTGCGGTAGCATTCACCTACCCCACCGGAAAGGGTAATCACCTCCGGCGTAATATCGGCGGGCAGTAGCCCGGTTTGCATCAGCGATTGCGCCAGCGGCGAGAGCGCGCCAGTGATAACCTCGACGATGAGATCCGCCATCCGCCGCGCCACCTGCCCCAACTGTGCGGCAGCTAAGGCGCGAGCATCAGTACCCGAACCGAACACCTCATCGATAATCATCTGCCCCGGCTGGTGGGCATAAACCACGCGCCCCTGAGCGTCGGTTTCCAGCAGGCGACCACCGACGTTAAGGCAGGCGGTGCCGCTGACTTTTCCCGCGTCAAACAGCGCGTAGTTAGACGTGCCGCCGCCGATATCAATATTCAGCACCCGGCACATCCGCTGCTCAGACAAGCTTTGCGCTCCGGCGCCGTGCCCGGCAATGACTGATTCCAGATGCGGCCCGGCGCTGGCGACCACAAAGTCGCCCAGCGACTGCGAGAGCGCCATGACCGCCGGACGGGCGTTGCGGGTTTTGGCGCTTTCGCCGGTAATAATGATAGCCCCGGAGTCCACCGATTCAGGCGCGATGCCTGCGGCCTGATACTGGGCCAGAATCAGCGCTTTAAGTTCGGCCTCTTTCAGACCGCCCTGCTTATCCACGGGCGTAAAGAAGACCGGGCTTTGCCAGCTAATGTCGCGTTTGATGAATTCGTAGCGCGGCACCTGCGACACCGCCGCACGGTTAACCAACTCCAGGCGCGAGAAGATCACCTGCGTGGTGGTGGTGCCGATATCGATACCGACGCTCAGTAGCTGGCGAGTGTTCACGATTGCGCCTCCGCTTCGGTTTTCACCTGGGCGGCGTCATCTTTCGGCACCAGCATCATCGCCACGCCAATCGCCGTCACACCGCCGATCAGCTTGCCGACAATCATCGGGAAGATCATGGCGTTCATGTTGGCAGCGGCGAAGCCTAAATGGTCGCCCAGCGCGAACGCCGCAGAGACGGCAAATGCGCAGTTAATCACTTTGCCGCGGGTATCCATCTGCTTCATCATGCCGAACATGGGGATATTGTTCGCCAGGGTCGCTACCATGCCTGCCGCCGCAATATTATTTACGTTCAGCAGCTTACCGACATTCATCAACGGTTTTTCAAACCAGCGGGTCAGTAACAGCACCATCGGATACGCGCCGAGCAGCACGCAGGAGATAGAGCCGATCACTTCAATGGCGCGCATCACTTCGCCGGGTTTGTCGCCTGGCGCCATAAAGATCGGGTCGAGTCCCGGAATCAACTCCCAACCCAACAGGAATTTAACCACCGCAGCTGCCAGGCCGATGGTGATCAGCGCCACCAGAAATTTGGCGAAAATCTGGAAACCGTTGATCATTTTTTCCGGGATGAACTTCAGCCCCAGCGCTACCAGCACCGCGACGATCAATACCGGGATCATGTTCATCAGGATCAGCGCGAAGGTAAACTCCACTGGCTGACCATTGATCTGCACGCCTGAGTACATGGCGATCAATCCCCCCGCAATGCAGCCAATGGGAATGGTGACGATACCCGCTAGTACGCCAAGCGCCAGGTAGCGGCGGTCAGACGGTTCGATAATGCCGAGCGCCACCGGAATGGAGAACACAATGGTCGGCCCCATCATCGACCCAAGGATTAACCCTGAGTATAGCCACGCCGCGACATCACCGCCGGCCAGCTCTTTGGCGAGGAAGAATCCGCCCATATCACAGGCCAGCAGCGTACCCGCGAACATGGATGGGTTCGCGCCCAGCATTTCGTATACCGGGATAATAACCGGCCCCAGTACATGCGCCAGCACCGGCGCCAGCGCGGTCATACCGACCATCGCCAGTCCCAGCGCGCCCATCGCCATAAAGCCCTCTTCAAACTGGCCGCCAGACCCCTCGATACTCTTGCCGAATTTACCGAGGAAGCGCGCCGACCCGCCGAACTGCGACAGGATTCTGTCCACGGCGGCAATCAGCATAAAGAACATCATGATGTACATGATGATTTCGTTAATTCCCATAGCCTTTACTCCCTGCCATTTATGATTTGTAGGCCGGATAAGACGTTTACGTCGCCTCCGGCATTAACGCCGTGTTATTGCCGGATGGCGGTGCGAGCACCTTATCCGGCCTACAGGCATTACCCGGCAGCCGCGTACAGATCGATAATCTGTGCCTGTGTGGCGGTGCGTGGGTTACTGCGCAGACAAATATCCTCCAGCGCGGCTTGCGCCCATGCGCTGTAGTGTTCGGGTTTGGCGCCAGCGTCAGCCAGCCGTTTGCTCTGCCCTACTTCGGCAATCAGCTCGCTCACCGCCGCAATCGCATCGCGATCGTCCGATTTCTTATTGGTTAACGCCCGACCGATTTGACTGAAGCGTTCGCGGCATACCATCCGGTTAAAGCCCATGACCGTTGGCAGCAGCATGGCGTTGGCCTGGCCGTGCGGAATATGCAGCGCCGCCCCTGGCTGGTGCGCCATCGCATGACACAGCCCCAGACCAGCGCTGGAAAAGGCCATTCCCGCCATACAGGAGGCCAGCAACATATTTTCACGCGCCGCCAGATCGTGGCCGTAACCCACGGCTTTCGGCAGCGATTTGCCAATCATCGCTATCGCGCCAATCGCCAGGCTGTCGGTAAACGGCGTGGCGTTGAGCGCGCTGTAGGCCTCAATCGCATGAGTCAACGCATCGATACCGGTCATTGCCGTCACGTTTGGCGGAACGCCTTCGGTCACGGCAGCATCAAGAATCGCTACGTCCGGCATTAGTGACGCGTGCGCCAGCACCTGCTTGCGCCCGCTGACCGCGTCGATAATCACCGTCACGTTGGTGGTTTCAGAACCGGTTCCGGCGGTGGTCGGCACCGCAATCAGCGGCAGACGCGGGCGTAATGTACTGCGCTCGGTCATGGCGCTCAGCGTCTGGTCAGGGTTAGTCACCAGCAGGGCGACCGCTTTCGCCGCGTCCAGCACCGAACCGCCGCCAAAGGCCACTACGCCGTCGCACGCCGCCTCACGCAGTTGCGCCACCGCCGCGCAGACGTCGGTGATGCACGGCTCGCCTGGCGGACACGGCCAGACCGTCATCGCCACGCCCTTCATCGCCAGGCTACGTGCCAGCGGCGCGGTCATTCCCGCCTGATGCAGGAAGCTGTCGACCATCACAAACAGATGGCTTACGCCTCGCGCTTGCGCTTCCTGGCCGCAGGCGCCGAGCGCCCCAAGTCCGCACAGCGTGACCGGCGGTACGCTGAACGTTTTCACCCGTTGCAGATTCAGGGTGTCGAATGCCTGAAACAGCGCCGTCTGTAGTTCAGCTTGCATAGAGTCCCTCCGCTTTCGCTCTCCCGCTGTTGGCTATCGCCAGCGGGGTCATAAACAGGCTGTGCTGCGGTAAATGCACCTGTAACTCCGGGAAACGCTGGCGAAATAACGCCTCCACGCCCGGCTGCATACAGGAACCGCCCGCCAGCCATAAATCAGCAATTCCTTGCCCTTCAATGTGGCGAGCAACGATTTCCGCCATTTTTTCGTACACCGGCTTCACTACCGGCCAAATCTCCTGCGCATTGCTGCGCTTGTACTGTTCCGCCTCTTCCAGGGGAATACGGCGGTTGCCCGCCAGCGTCAGGGAGATATGGTGCCCGCCAGTGGCTTCATCGGCGGAGTAAGTCACCTTGCCCTGTTTGACGATGGCAATGCCGGTAGTACCGCCGCCAATATCCACCACGCCTGCATTATCAAGCGCCAGCAGATCCGCCACCGCCGTCGGCTCATCCAGTACGTGGCTGACTTCTAACCCAGCAGACTCCAGCACGTTGATCGAAATACGCGGGTCGGTGCCTGGCGGGAACGAGGTCGCCGCGTGGGTAAAGCGGCAGCCGAGCTGCTGTTCAAGGGTGTCGAGATGGCGGCGCACGAGGGTGACGGCGCCGAAGAAATCCCAGACGATGCCGTCACGCACAACGTCGGCCCAGTCAAGGCACACCGCCACCGGCTGGGCGTTGCCGTCGACCACCATCGACACCACGTCGCAGGTGCCCAAATCGACGCCCAGCCACAGCGGTGTATCGCTGGCGGCGGGCGTCTGGTTACACAGGGCCGCCGCTTTTTGCAGTCTTGGGGTGAGCCAGAGTTGTTCGTCGTGCGCCATGAGTCATCCCTTATACAATGCGAAACGCATCCACCAGCACGCATCGACGCAGCCGCACAAAGGTACGCGCGCTGGTCACCCCTTCGCCGGTTGGCGTAGTGATAGTCATGGTGGTCCAGCCTTCTCCGCCCAATCCAAGCCCGGCAATGCACGGCCCGTTTTTGACGAAAATGCTGGTGTCGATGGCGTTCGCCATCTGGTTCATGTTGTCGATATTGCGCGAGTGCATCGCCGCCGTATGGTGGCAACCGCCTTCAAGCTGAACCGCCAGGGCGATGGCTTCTTCGACGTTGGCGACCCGCACCACCGGCAGTACCGGCATCATCATTTCAGTGACAGCAAACGGATGGTTAGCGGGCGTTTCCACAAACAGCAGGCGCGTTTGATCCGGGACGTTCAGGCCGATGGCTGCGGCGATCTTGCCCGCGTCACGACCGACCCAGTCACGGCTGACGGTGCCTTTGCCGCGCTCATCAATATTCTTCAGCAGCACCGGCTGGAGCTGTTCGGCCTGAGCGGCGGTCAGTTTCACCGCATGTTGACCTTCCATCAGACGCATCAGCTCGTCGGCGACGCTATCCACCACAATCAGCACTTTTTCGTCGGCGCAGATGATGTTGTTATCAAACGACGCGCCTTTGACGATGGATTGTGCAGCGCGCGGCAGGTCGGCGGTCTCATCCACCACCACCGGGGGATTGCCGGCACCAGCGGCAATCAGGCGTTTATTAGTATGTTTGCGCGCCGCGTCCACCACCGCTTCGCCGCCAGTCACCACCAGCAGGCCAATACCGGGATACTTGAACAGCCGCTGGGCGGTTTCGATATCCGGGTTCGCCACGGTGACCAGCAAATTTTCCGGGCCACCGGCGGCGACCACCGCCTGATTGAGGAGGGTGATTGCCCGCTGAGAGACCTTTTTCGCCGCCGGATGCGGAGCAAACACAACGCTGTTGCCTGCGGCAATCAGGCTGATGGCGTTATTAATCACCGTCGCCGCCGGATTGGTGGACGGCGTGACCGAGGCCACCACGCCCCACGGCGCATTTTCAATCAGCGTCAGGCCGTTATCGCCGGTCAGCACCTGCGGAGATAAACACTCGACGCCCGGCGTGCCGCGCGCCTGCGCCACGTTTTTAGCAAATTTATCGTCAACGCGTCCCATGCCGGTTTCGCTGACGGCAAGTTCCGCTAATTCTCGGGCGTGTTTTTCGCCCGCTTCGCGAATGGCATGAATGGCAAGCTGGCGCATCGCCACGCTCTTCAGCCCCTGCTGGGCCCGTTTTGCTGCCGCCACTGCGTCATCCAGGGAGGCAAAAACGCCCATCTCATGAACAGTACTGGCCGGCTGGCTGCTGTCTTTCATTTTCAGCAGTACCGCTTTCACCACCTGTTCAATATCCTGTTGATTCATGATGTTCAGTCCTATTTATGGAAAACCACTTTCCCGCCAGCCACCACTTCATCGACGATGCCAATGACGCACAGATCGACCGGTGATAATTCGCTGCGATGCGCCTGGCGTGCGGAACTGCCGCTGACCAGCAGTACCCACTCTCCGGTTCCCGCCCCGATACTGTCGATAGCGACGGCACACTGCCCGTCGGGGTTGCCCTGGGCATCGATCATTTCCACCATCAGCAATTTGTCATGCGCCAGTCCCTGATGGCGGACGGTACATACGATTTGTCCTGTGACGACTGCCAGTTTCATATCCGCCTCCATGGATTGCCCGTTGGGTCGTAGGCCTTGAATCTGCGCACCATCAGGCAATGGCGCGCATTCATGCCGGATGGCGACGCTGCGCGTCTTATCCGGCCTACCATCAAATGTTGCTGTCGCCTTTGAAGCTGATCGGGAACACTTCTTCCAGATCGCCGTGCGGGCGTGGAATCACGTGTACGGAGACCAGCTCGCCAATGCGCTGCGCCGCAGCGGCGCCAGCATCGGTTGCGGCTTTGCACGCCGCCACGTCGCCACGTACCATGGCCGTACACAGGCCACCGCCAATCTGCTTCACGCCGACCAGCTTCACGCGTGCGGCTTTTACCATCGCATCTGAGGCCTCAATCAGCGCAACCAGGCCCCGGGTTTCAATCATTCCTAATGCTTCCATCGTGTTTTCCTCTCATTAAAGGGGTCCAGAACGGGACCGTTCATTCAACCAGTGTGTGTAAGCTGCGTTCGCGGCTCACGTCAGCCTGGCGCGGCACGGCTGCCACCAACGCCAGTTCGATAATTTCCTGCACGCTACAGCCTCGGGAGAGGTCGTGAAGCGGCGCGGCAAGCCCCTGAATTAGCGGCCCAACAGCGCGATAGCCTCCCAGACGCTGAGCGATTTTGTAGCCAATATTGCCCGCCTCCAGCGACGGGAAAATCATCACGTTGGCGCGGCCTTGCAGCGGGCTGTCAGGCGCTTTTTGCGCGGCGACCTCCGGTACGAAAGCGGCGTCAAACTGCAATTCACCGTCCACAAGCAGTTGCGGCGCACGTTCGCGAACGAGCTCTGTCGCCTGCTGCACGTTGGCAACATTGGGGTGACGGGCGCTGCCGTTGCTTGAAAATGACAGCATCGCCACGTGCGGCTCTTCGCCGGTAATGGCCCGCCAGGTGTCGGCGCTGGCGATAGCGATATCCGCCAGCTGCGCCGCCGTCGGCTGCGGCACTACGCTGCAATCGGCGAACCCTAATGCCCGACCGGCATACTGCGGCAGCATCAGGAAAATAGACGACAATGTTTTGCATCCGGGTTGCAGGCCAATCACCCGCAGCCCTGCGCGCAGCACATTCGCCGTTGACGACAGGTTGCCTGCGATACACACATCAGCCTCACCGGCGCTCACCATGGCGGCAGCGAACATTAGCGGGTCGCTAAGCTTTTCCACTGCGTCCGGCGGCGTTTTTTCTCCGGCACGGGCAAGCCAGCGTTGCGCAAAACGCTGGCGCATACTCAGGTTGCTGTGTGGGTCGATGACCTGAATGCCATCCATCGCCATACGATGACTCAGGGCAAACTGACGCAGCGCAAACGGACTGGCGACCAGAACGGGGCGAGCCAGACCGCACTGTTGCAGGTAATGCGCCGCTTTCAGCACGCGTTCGTCCAGCGTATCGGGAAAGACGACTCTGGCGGGGGCACGTACCGCCAGTTCGCGGGCGCGTTCAATGATCATGGCTTCTCTCCCAACCGTTGTTGAATTTGGGCGACCGTCAGCGGATGTTTCGCCACGCTCAAAATCATCATCACGTAAACCGTGCTGGAGAGACGGTTCAGCGCCTGTAAAATGTCCGGGCGCAAGACCTCAAAACTACGGGTAATAAACACTTGTGCGGCGAGGGTTTCCGTTTCACGGACTTTGGTTCGCAGGAGATTAAGCAGCGCCGCATCGCGACCGTGGCTGGCCTCCGGCACCAGGTGATCGTGGTCGAGATAGCGCAGCGGCTGGTGGGAAAGCCGATGCAGCTCATCCTCGTTCAGCCCGACGATAGACTGCGCCGCCAGCGGTTCATCTATAGCGTCGGCGCGCATAATGTTGCCCAGCCGCGACCGGATATCGAAAAGCCACGGCTGCCAGGGTTCCGCCAGTTCGATTTGTAGCCACACGGTCAGCGCGATGGCGCTGTCGAGCGCGGCGCGAAAGCCGAGGCGCGGGTCGCTTTTGGCGACCATTTTGTCCGCCGTCAGATGGGTCAGCGTATCGGGCTTTTTCACCACCGGCTGGCGGCACAGTTCACAGCAGGCCTGTGGGTGCGTATCGCTACTGGTTAAGCCATGTACCGGCTGCGGCTGCTGTTCGTCATCATCAACAAACAGCCGGCCTTGCGGATCCAGAAACTTAATGCGCAGGCGGCGGCTTTCCAGCAGTTCCCGGGCCGAGGGCGTCAGTCGTGCATCAGCGGGCAGATGGATTTCCGATCCTTCGCTGAGCGTATGATTCGCTCTGAGCCACGTTTCGGTGATGAAATCGTTCATACGGATTGCCAGTTCGCAGGCCAGGCGACGTACAGAAAGCGCACGGACGTTGGCGTGCCAAATTCAATGCTGGAGCCTTTAGGGATGAACATCACATCTCCGGCTTTGGCAATCATGGTTTCGCCTTCATGACGTACGTGCAGTTCGCCCTCCAGCACCATGTCGATTTCGTCGTAGTTCAGCGTCCACGGGAAAAAGGCGTTGTCCCACTGCATAAACCCGGCGGCCATGCTGCTGCCGTCCTGCTCTGTAACCAGATCGGTTAAGCCGACGCAGTGCGGTTCGGCGCCGTCGAAGCGGCCAAATTTCACGCTGCTGCCGTCAATGACTTTCACGCCGCCTTTACCCGTGACGGAGGTAAAGCTCGGCTGCATCGTCCCCAGTTCCAGCGACTGCTTTTCCTTGAGCACTTTTTCCATCAACTGCGCCACCAGGCTTTCAGTAAACTGCCCTTCCGGGAGCTGCGCGATGATGGCTTCCCGAATGCGCTGGCTTTCGCTTTTACACGCCTGCGCCGATGTGGATGCCGGGACGGACTCGTCGCATTCGGTAATCGTGAATCCCAGTAGTTCCGCCACTTCGCGAGCCTCCGGGGTAATAATGCTGGCGCGCAGCACTACCGACATCGCCTGTTCGCCGCGGGCGTGGGCCGCACGAATATCGTTAGCTGTGATAAGTTTTTTCACCTGCCTCTTCCTCCTGTTCACTGAGAGCCGCCAGATAATCCACCAACTGCCGCACGCTTTGCGGGTCGTGGCCGTTGAGCTCGAAAATCGGCTCCCGGAATCCAATCTCGCAAAGCAACTGCCGCGTAGCGGCGACGTCGGCATCCGGCATGTCCGTTTTGCTGATAACGGCGATATGTCGTTTACGGGTTCCAACATCCAATAACCCGGCAGGTAAGCGACTTTCTTTATCGTTTGCCGCGTGGACATAAATCAGCGTGTCCACATCCTGCAACGTGGTAATTAAGGCGTGATACCAACGGGGATGGCTAAAATATTCACCCGGCGTATCTATATCGCCATGATCATTAAATTCCACGGCCTGTGTTTTTCTGGCGAGGGAATAATTTCCCCGTAACGCGTTAAAAAGCGTTGTCTTTCCGGCACCGACCGCGCCGACAAAAGCAATACGTTTCATTACCGCCACCAATTAACTTTTTGTTAACTCACACAGGGTAAAGTTTAATAATCGCCCCAGCCCGCTGACCGTCTGTAATAGCGCTTCTTCTACTGCACCGACGGTGCCATAAATCACCAGCGCGCCGCTAAATCTGTCGAGAAAACCGATGTGTACATCCGCAGCCTTCATCGCTAAATCGCCAGCGATCATGGCCGTTTCCCCCGGCGTTAAGGTCATAATGCCAATCGCGCCGGCATCGGGAACGCCGATCTTTTTCGCCAGTTCTTCACCAGGGTGCGCAATGAGATGCGCCAGCGTGACCTGTTTGCCCGGCACAAATTCCTGAATAATGCGTTCTTTATTCATTGCTCACCGTCTCCACTGAAACTGCCGTCATCGTGGCAATTTTTTGTCGGAGTAAATAACAAAATTCGGCAAGGTGATGTAAAAGGTGAGGTAGATCACTAAGAGAAAGAAAATAAAAGTGACTTCTGTCGAAGGTGTTAACGATAAATATCGTGGTGCATCACATTTTCAGGCGTCATTCTGAATTTAAACCTGTTCCGCAATAAATACCCACCGGCTATTCTTTGTATTACTACTATTGATAAAAATAATGCGTATCACTCGATTTGTGCATAGTACAGATTCAGTGAAATAAGTAAGGGTAAGCGCAATAGGTTCCAGAATATCCCCACCCGAGCCTTTCATGCCATAGCGAAGCCCAACGGCGCATAAAAAAAGCGCAGGAGAACCTGCGCCAGAAGAGAGAGTAATGCGTTATTAAAGCGGCGTGGTTTGCGCTTCAACTACCGCTAACGCCACCATATTCACGATACGGCGTACAGAGGCGATCGGCGTTAATACATGTACCGGTTTAGACACGCCCATCAGGACCGGGCCGACCGTGACGCCTTCGGAACTGGAGACGCGTAGTAAGTTGTAACTAATGCGAGCGGCTTCCATATTCGGCATCACCAGAATATTGGCGGCTCCCTTCAGCGGGCTATCCGGCATCCGGTCATTACGAATACTTTCTACCAACGCCGCATCACCGTGCATCTCGCCGTCAATCATCAGATCGGGCGCTCGTTCGCGTACCCGCTCAAGGGTTTCGCGCATTTTGCTGGCGGACAGCGAATTTGAGGAACCAAAGTTAGAGTGCGACAACAGCGCGACTTTCGGCTCAATACCAAAGCGGCGAACGGTTTCCGCCGCCATTACGGCGATCTCCGCCAACTGTTCCGGCGTGGGATCTTCGTTAACATAAGTATCGGCAATAAAAGTGTTGCCGCTTGGCAGCAGTAAGGCGTTCATCGCCCCTGCCGTATGCACGCCGTCACGGTAGCCAAAGACGGCTTTCACGACGCTGAAATGCTCATGGTAGTCGCCGATAGTGCCGCAGATCATCGCATCCGCTTCCCCACGCTGCACCATGATCGCGCCAATGGCCGTATGGTTGCCGATCATCGCACGCTGCGCCTGTTCCTGAGTTACCCCGCGACGCTTCATGATCTGGTAATACTCGCTCCAGTACTCTTTGAAGCGCGGATCGGATTCATTATTCACGATCTCGAAATCAACGCCCGCTTTGATCTGTAGCCCCAGTTTCTGGATACGCATTTCGATCACGCTCGGACGTCCGATCAGGATGGGTTTCGCCAGCCCCAGGGTGATCAACTCCTGGGTTGCGTGCAGCACGCGCGCCTCTTCCCCTTCCGGCAGCACTACACGCTTCGGATCTTTGCGTGCCTGCGAGAAGATCGGCTTCATGAACAGGTTGGTTTTGTAGACAAACTCGGTCAGTTTATCGATATAGGCATCAAAGTCAGCAATCGGGCGCGTCGCCACGCCGGAATCCATTGCCGCTTTCGCGACCGCCGGAGCGATTTTGACAATCAGACGCGGGTCAAACGGTTTCGGAATAATGTATTCCGGCCCAAAGCTCAGGTCCTGATCGCCATAGGCCGAGGCCACCACTTCGCTCTGTTCGGCGTGCGCCAGCTCGGCAATCGCACGGACCGCCGCCAGTTTCATCTCTTCGTTGATCGCCGTCGCGCCGACGTCCAGTGCGCCGCGGAAGATAAACGGGAAGCACAATACGTTGTTCACCTGGTTCGGATAGTCGGAACGACCGGTACAGATGATGGCGTCCGGACGCACTTCTTTCGCCAGCGGCGGCAGGATTTCCGGTTCCGGGTTAGCCAGCGCCAGAATCATTGGCGCGCGGGCCATTTTCTTCACCATCTCCTGAGTCAGCACTTTCGGGCCTGAACAGCCGAGGAAAATATCCGCGCCGTCAATGACCTCATCCAGCGTGCGCTTGCCGCTGTCGTCTACCGCATAGGCCGCTTTGGTCTCCGCCATATTCGGCTCACGGCCTTTGTAAATAACGCCTTTTGAGTCGCACACCACGATGTTGTGCTTTTGCATCCCCAACGCGACCAGCAGGTTCATACAAGCGATTGCCGCCGCCCCTGCGCCGGAAACGACCATCCGCACGTCGGAAATATTTTTCTCTACGACTCGCAGGCCATTAAGAATGGCGGCCGTACTGATGATCGCCGTTCCGTGCTGATCGTCATGGAAAACCGGGATGTTCATGCGCTCGCGCAGTTTCTGTTCAATATAGAAACATTCCGGCGCTTTAATGTCTTCGAGGTTAATGCCGCCAAAGGTCGGCTCCAGCGCCGCGACCACGTTGATAAATTTGTCCGGGTCAAGCTCATCGACTTCAATGTCAAACACATCAATGCCGGCGAATTTTTTAAACAGAACGCCTTTGCCTTCCATGACCGGCTTGCCGGCCAGCGCGCCAATGTTGCCTAACCCCAGCACCGCTGTACCGTTGGAAATGACCGCGACAAGGTTGCCGCGCGCGGTGTATTTGTAGGCTGCCAGCGGATCTTTTTCGATTTCCAGGCAGGGCGCCGCCACGCCTGGCGAGTAAGCCAACGCCAGATCGCGTTGGGTGGCAAGGGGCTTAGTCGGAGAAACCTGAATTTTACCGGGTACCGGAAATTCGTGGAAATCAAGGGCGCTTTGTTTTAACTGCTCATCCATCTTGTTGTTCCTTTCACGTATCGTTCAAAAAGTGACGCGGCCTGGTGCGCCGCACATTATCACCGTACTGCGCAACACAAACTTTGAAGGTCTGCAAACTATCACGACGCGGCGCAAGAGTTTGTTATCAACTTATAACGGCCATGTTACCTGCTTATACCAGCAATACCATGCCTGTCTGCTATGCTTTTTGGTTATGTAGTGTATCAATCTTTCAGAAGTGTGAATCAACACACTCATCTAACACTTTACTTTTCAAGGAGTATTTCCTATGAACCAGCTAGACGGCATCAAACAATTCACTACCGTCGTCGCCGACAGCGGCGACATCGAGTCCATCCGCCACTACCAGCCGCAGGATGCCACGACAAATCCCTCTTTACTGTTGAAAGCCGCCGGGCTTGAGCAGTATGGTCATTTGATTGAAGATGCGATTGCCTGGGGAAAAAAACACGGCGGTACGCAGGAACAGCAAGTTGCAGCAGCCAGCGATAAACTGGCGGTCAATTTTGGCGCGGAAATACTGAAAAGTATTCCCGGTCGCGTCTCCACTGAAGTCGACGCGCGGTTATCATTCGATAAAGAAAAAAGTATCGAGAAAGCGCGCCATCTGGTGGATCTCTACCAGCAGCAGGGTATTGATAAATCGCGCATTCTGATCAAGCTCGCCGCAACCTGGGAAGGTATCCGCGCCGCCGGGCAGCTCGAAAAAGAGGGCATTAATTGCAACCTGACGTTGTTGTTCTCTTTTGCCCAGGCGCGCGCCTGCGCCGAAGCGGGCGTCTATTTGATCTCTCCGTTCGTGGGCCGAATTTACGACTGGTATCAGGCGCGTAGTCCGCTGGAGCCGTATGTCGTGGAGGAAGATCCCGGCGTGAAATCGGTACGCAATATCTACGATTACTTTAAACAGCATCGCTATGAAACCATCGTGATGGGGGCAAGTTTCCGCCGTACTGAGCAAATCCTCGCGCTAACCGGCTGCGATCGACTGACTATCTCCCCTAACCTGCTTAAAGAGCTGAAAGAAAAAGAAGAACCGGTGATCCGTAAACTGGTGCCTTCCTCGCAGATGTTCCACCGTCCTACGCCAATGACGGAAGCGGAGTTCCGCTGGGAACATAATCAGGACGCGATGGCCGTAGAGAAGCTGTCGGAAGGTATCCGTCTTTTTGCCGTTGACCAGCGCAAACTGGAAGACCTGCTTGCCGCCAAACTATAAACCTTGCATGGAGTGATTTATGTCCCGTAAAGACCTTGCCAATGCGATTCGTGCGCTGAGCATGGATGCCGTTCAAAAAGCCAATTCCGGGCACCCCGGCGCGCCGATGGGGATGGCGGATATCGCTGAAGTGCTATGGAACGATTTTCTTAAACATAACCCCACCGATCCAACCTGGTATGACCGTGACCGTTTTATCCTTTCCAACGGTCACGCCTCCATGCTGCTCTATAGTCTGCTGCATTTAACCGGTTATGACCTGCCGCTGGAGGAGTTAAAAAACTTCCGTCAACTGCACTCTAAAACGCCCGGTCACCCGGAGATTGGCTATACGCCCGGCGTTGAAACCACCACCGGGCCGCTGGGCCAGGGGCTGGCGAATGCCGTCGGGCTGGCGATTGCCGAGCGTACGTTAGGCGCACAGTTCAACCGGCCGGACCATGAGATTGTCGACCACTACACCTATGTCTTTATGGGCGACGGCTGTCTGATGGAGGGGATCTCGCATGAGGTGTGTTCGCTGGCTGGTACGCTGGGGCTGGGCAAACTGATCGGCTTTTACGATCACAACGGCATCTCCATTGATGGCGAAACCGAAGGCTGGTTTACCGACGATACCGCCAAACGTTTTGAAGCCTACCACTGGCATGTCGTGCATGACATTGACGGGCACGATCCGGAGGCGGTGAAAAAAGCCATTCTGGAAGCCCAGAGCGTAAAAGACAAACCTTCGCTAATTATCTGTCGGACGGTGATAGGTTTTGGCTCGCCGAATAAAGCCGGGAAGGAGGAGTCGCACGGCGCGGCGCTGGGCGAAGAAGAGGTGGCGTTGACCCGCCAGAAGCTGGGATGGCATCATCCGGCGTTTGAGATCCCAAAAGAAATTTACCGCGCGTGGGATGGCCGTGAAAAAGGTGAGAAAGCGCAGCAGCAGTGGCAGGAAAAGTTTGCTGCTTATGAGAAGGCTTATCCTGAGCTGGCCGCAGAGTTTACCCGCCGGATGAGCGGCGGACTGCCGGAGACATGGGAATCCGCCACGCAAAAATTTATTAACGACTTGCAGGCTAATCCGGCCAAAATCGCCACCCGTAAAGCATCGCAAAATACGCTCAATGCCTACGGTCCCCTGTTGCCGGAACTGTTGGGCGGATCGGCGGATCTGGCGCCGAGCAACCTGACTATCTGGAAAGGTTCGACCTCGTTGAAAGAGGATCCGGCAGGTAATTACATCCACTATGGCGTGCGCGAATTCGGCATGACCGCCATTGCCAACGGCATCGCCCACCACGGCGGCTTTGTACCGTATACCGCCACGTTTCTGATGTTTGTCGAATATGCGCGTAACGCGGCGCGTATGGCGGCCTTAATGAAAGCCCGGCAGATTATGGTCTATACCCACGACTCCATCGGTTTGGGCGAAGATGGCCCGACGCACCAGGCCGTGGAACAACTGGCGGGCCTGCGCTTAACGCCTAACTTCAGCACCTGGCGTCCCTGCGATCAGGTTGAGGCGGCGGTCGGCTGGAAGCTGGCCATTGAACGTCAGCACGGGCCGACGGCGTTGATTCTCTCGCGGCAGAATCTGGCGCAGGTGGAACGCACGCCGGAACAGGTGAAAGCAATTGCTCGCGGCGGTTATATTCTGAAGGATAGCGGCGGCAAGCCGGATATCATTCTGATCGCTACCGGATCGGAAATGGAAATTACCCTCCAGGCGGCGGAAAAATTGACTGGCGAGGGGCATAACGTTCGCGTGGTGTCGTTGCCTTCAACGGATATTTTCGATGCGCAGGACGAGGCATATCGCGAATCAGTGCTACCGGCGCACGTGACCGCCCGCGTCGCGGTGGAAGCCGGTATAGCCGACTACTGGTATAAATATGTTGGCCTAAAAGGCGCAATTATCGGCATGACGGGATACGGTGAATCCGCCCCGGCTGACAAACTGTTCCCGTATTTTGGCTTTACCGTGGAAAATATTGTAGAAAAAGCCCGCCGGGTGCTGAACATCAAAGGCTAAGGCGAGCGTTAGCAACACAGACTTTGCGCAGTCTGCAGACCTGTTCTGTAGGCTGTGCAAAATTACTTCGTAGACTCAGGCGCATCTGACTGCCCGATGACGACCTCATCAATGGATTTATGGCACATCAGGCAAAAGGCCTTTTTTTTATGCGCCTGCAATGTTGAATCCCACGCCGCTGATCCGCCTTCTTTATTCACTTTTTCTCTTATCGCCGCCAGCCGATCTATTTCATAATAAGCGCTCAGGCAGCCACAATGGGGGCATAATACGGGGCCATTATTTATTTTCATACTATTTCCTGCTGTGGTGAGGCTATCGGGTAAAATAACAATCCTACCGTAACGTAGCAATCTCTATACCATAAATGAAACCTCAATAGGTGTATCCCTATTCTGAAAAGGGGGATAACAACCAGGATTCAACGCGTGATCCACAGCGTAGGCCAGGCATCCGGCCCGTGCCAGTTATCGCAGCTCGGTTCTTCGGCATAACGTACCAGACGAAAACGATCGCCATCATAACGCCAGCGCGTCTGGATACCACAGTCGGTTAACCCCCGCCCTTTCGCCAACGTCACCAGCTCGCGCGTTTTCTCGTCAAAGAAGGCGTTCATCAACTCCATGTCATTACTTTCGACGCCGCGATTAAACGGCAGCCGCAAACGTACGGCGCGCGAGGCGAGCGTTTTTTTGCGTGAAACTACCCAGGCGAGATCAATAGTGTTATAGGCGCCGGCTTCGCAGTTAACAATCAATAACGCTTTATCATCCGTCAACGCGCTGACCTGCGTCTCGCGACGCAGCGGGTCAAGCGAACAGCGAATGCCGTTTACCCGCCATGCTGCGTAGTCCAGCAGATCGTCGCGTTCTTCCTCACTCAGCGGTACGGGCGTTGGATTAATCACGGCGATCCCCTTTAATGCCGGTGCCGGGGGCACGCTGAGCGGCGGTTCGTTTCCTTTTTCAATCCAGGCGGTTTCGCTGCCCACACGTTTTTGTTGCGCGTCGATAAACAGTAATGCCGCTTTTAATCCCGCCAGCGAAAGCGTCTGAACGCCGTTTTTTAAGGTGATAGCTTGCGCATCCTGAATCGTCTGTAAAAATGCGGTGATGGTGGCAGGATCGCCGGTCATGAGATGCCAGGGCGACACGCGCCAGTGTGGACTGTTGAACGAAAGCGGTTTGCCATCCAGCAATAAGCGAGGCGCAATTGCGGCTTCTTTGGCGTCGGGCGGCGCCAAACCGCCGCGGTCGATACGCAGTACCGCATCGGTACGCGCCCCGGCGCTGCGGCTTAATGTCATCACCAGCCCATGATGTTCGCCAGTATTGCGCGCTACGCAAAAATTTTGGTTATTACAGGTGACCTGCCAGTCGGAAAAAGTCCGTTGCGCTGGCGCAGCCCACAGTAGCTGGACCGGCAACAGGCCAAACAGACAAAAAAGAATAACGCGGTAGCGCATGAACGGAACAACCCCAGATTCAGAACAACACAGCTAAGGCGGTATCTTCCTTGCGCGCCTCAGGGTTCTCAATCAGATTTATCGGATTGGTCTTTTTTGTGTAAAGAAATATATTTCTTTTTTTTCAGTCCATTAGATGAGACGTCTGTAAATAGTTAAGCAATAACACGGTCTTACCGTCCCGAATCTCACCTGAGCGCACCATTTCCAGCGCCCGGGAAAACGGCAGTTCAAGCACCTCAATCTCTTCGTCCTCCACGCCGCCGCCGATGCTGGCACGCTCGCTATCATGATATTCGGCAATGAAGAAATGAATCAGCTCCGTGACGCCGCCTGGCGACATATAAAGCTCAAATATCTTGCGTACCTCACCAACGTCATACCCTGTCTCTTCAATGGCCTCTTTACGGATACAGACCTCCGGCTCGTCGTTATCAAGCAGGCCAGCGCAGGTTTCAATTAACATACCGTCTTGATTACCGTTGACCCATGTCGCCACGCGAAACTGGCGAACCAGAAGCACGGTTTTTTTAGTTGAGTTGTAAAGCAGAATGGTTGCGCCATTCCCGCGATCGTAAACCTCACGCTTGTGACGGATAACCTCGCCATTACGACGGGTCAGGTCATAGGTAATGTTGCGCAGAGTAAAATAATTATCAGAAAGAATTTTATCCTTAATAAGCGTAATGGTTTGCGACATGCTGGCTCCAGGGTGTAAAAAGAGCATTAATATTACGCCGTGAGGCCGGTTTTGTCTGCTGAAGGGTTAATCCTTAATGCCAACTGAACGGACGTACAGCCATATTTTTCTGTCACTGCTATGACCATATTCTGCTTCTCCGGGCCGCAGAGTCCATGCTCGCGATATGATTTGACGGCCGGAGTGAGACTGAGGGAATCATCATGAAATTTACTCTCGTTGCGACGGTTCTACTGACGTTTTCCCTTTCAGCTTTTGCCGTTGAATATCCGGTATTGACCACCGCGAGTCCTGATCAGGTGGGGTTTGATAGCCAAAAACTTCACCGACTTGATGGCTGGATTCAAAATCAAATTGATGCCGGATATCCCAGTATTAATCTTCTGGTGATAAAAGATAATCATATTGTTCTACAAAAAGCCTGGGGCTATGCCAAAAAATATGACGGTTCCACGCTGTTAGCCTATCCTATTCGGGCGACCACTAACACGATGTATGACCTGGCTTCAAACACAAAAATGTATGCCACTAACTTTGCATTGCAAAAACTGGTGTATGAAGGAAAAATAGATGTCAATGATTTGGTATCAAAATACATCCCCGGCTTTAAGGATATGCCTGGGGATAAAATAAAAGGCAAAGATAAACTCCGCATTATTGATATTCTTCATCACGTCGCGGGCTTTCCTGCCGACCCACAATATCCTAATAAAAACGTCGCCGGTAAATTATTCTCACAGAGTAAAATCACTACTCTGGAGATGATTAAAAAGACGCCGCTGGAATATCAACCTGGGTCAAAGCATATCTACAGCGACGTGGATTATATGATTCTTGGTTTTATCGTTGAATCGATAACGGCAATGCCATTAGATCGCTACGTCGAAACCACCATTTATAAACCGCTCGGATTAAAACATACCGTCTTTAACCCGCTGATGAAAGGCTTCACGCCGCCGCAAATCGCCGCAACGGAACTACACGGCAATACGCGTGACGGCGTGATTCATTTCCCCAATATTCGCACCAATACACTATGGGGCCAGGTGCATGATGAAAAAGCCTGGTACTCAATGGGCGGCGTTTCAGGACACGCCGGACTGTTTTCTGACACCCATGATATGGCTGTGTTAATGCAAGTCATGCTCAATGGGGGCGGCTACGGTAACGTGAAGCTATTCGACGACAAAACGGTTGCGCAGTTTACTCGCCGCTCGCCAGAAGACGCTACCTTTGGTCTGGGGTGGCGCGTTAACGGCAACGCCTCAATGACCCCCACGTTCGGGGTATTAGCCAGTCCGCAAACGTATGGACATACCGGATGGACCGGAACGCTGACGTCTATCGATCCGGTTAATCATATGGCGATTGTGATTTTAGGTAACAGGCCGCACTCGCCGGTAGCAAATCCTAAAGTGAATCCGAATGTTTTTGTCAGTGGATTATTACCTGCGGCGACGTATGGCTGGATTGTTGACCAGATATATGGTTCCTTAAAATAAAAATTAAGAGCCTATCCCACCAGGCGTTATTGGCGCAGCCAGTTTGGACACGGACAGCGCGCAAAAACCGGAGCGTACACGTAGTACGTGAGGTTTGACTCGCTACGCTCGCCCTTCGGGCCGCCGCAAGCGGCGTTCAAAACGCTAACGCGTTTTGGCGAGCACTGCCCAGGACCAAAATGGCAAGTAAAATAGCCCTAATGGGATAGGCTCTAAGAAGGGATTCTGATAGCGTCCCTTCCTTCAATTTACACTCTATTTTCAATACTAAGATTGGCCTCATCAGGCCTGTTAAACGTCGACCCGACGGGAAAATGTTTATCGCAGGGCGTCCAGCCCTGAGAGCGTCAACATTTCTGCAAACGGAGTAAGGTTAGCCAATAAGTTTAAGATTTTTTATCACTCAATCACTTAACCGTTCCAGGCCTTAACCGGCCTACAAATACGCTTATTTAGCTAACCAGTCGAGTATCCCCTGCGCCGCATGTCGGCCTTCTGCCATCGCCGTCACCACCAGATCGGCGCCGCGCACCGCATCTCCGCCAGCGAAAATTTTCGGGTTGGACGTCTGGTAACGAAACTCGCTCTCGACGCTGGCAGCAATACGTCCCCAGTTATCCACCTTCACGCCATGCGATTCCAGCCACGACATACCATGCGGATGAAAACCAAACGCCATAATGACCGCATCCGCCGGCATCACGAACTCGCTGTCCGGTACAGGTACCGGGCGGCGTCGCCCCTGACCATCCGGTTCGCCAAGCCGCGTACGCAAAAAGCGAATACCGCTGGCGCGCCCGTGCGTATCCAGCACCAACTCAACCGGCTGAACGTTAAATTCAAAGTTCGCGCCCTCTTCACGCGCGTTTTTCACCTCTTTTTTCGACCCCGGCATATTGGCCTCATCGCGGCGATAAGCGCAGGTGACGTTGGCAGCGCCATGACGCAGCGCCGTACGTACGCAGTCCATTGCGGTGTCACCGCCGCCCAGCACAACCACGTTAAGACCCGCAGTATCAATAAACGGCTCGTCAGGCAACGCCGGAAGCCCCATAACCTGTTTGGTATTGGCGATGAGGAATGGCAACGCATCATATACCCCCGGCGCGTCTTCATTCGGTAAATCAGCCTTCATGGAACGATAGGTTCCTACCCCGACAAAGACGGCGTCATAACTCTCCAGCAGCGTCTCCAGAGAAATATCTTTCCCTACTTCGCAGTTAAGCTCGAAACGAATCCCCATCGCGCTGAAGATTTCCCGACGGCGCGCCAGCAGAGATTTATCCAGTTTGAAAGCCGGAATACCAAAGGTGAGTAAACCGCCGATTTCCGGATGGCGATCGTAGACGGTGGCGCTTACGCCATGGCGCGCCAGCACGTCAGCGCAGGCAAGACCTGCCGGCCCCGCGCCGATAATCGCCACGCGCTTATCGCTCTTCTGTACGTCCGACAGGTCGGGACGCCAGCCTTTGCTCAGAGCGCGATCGGAGATATAGCGCTCAATGTTGCCGATGGTAACCGCGCCATACTCATCGCGGAGTGTACACGCGCCTTCGCATAGCCGGTCCTGCGGACAGACGCGCCCGGTAATTTCCGGCAGGCAGTTGGTCTGGTGGGAAAGCTCTACCGCCGCATCAATATCGCCAGCTTTCACCAGTTCGATCCACTGGGGAATATGGTTATGCAGCGGACAGGTCCATTCGCAGATACTGTGTTCCCCGCATGTGAGGCAGCGGGACGCTTCACGCTCGGCCTGCGCGGCGCGAAACGGCAGATAAATTTCCTCAAAGGTGGTTTTACGCGCTTCAATCGCCAGTTTATCCGGTTCGCCGCGCGGCGGCGTCGCCTGCATACGCTCGACTTTGCTGCTTGCTGTCCCACTGTGTTGTGTATCCACGGTATGCCAGGGGCGAATCTCCTGCCGGGCGGTACGCAGCCGTCGCGTTTTAGCCAGACGGGTCAACGAGTCTTCGGTGACCAATTGCAGCGCATCCGCCGGGCAATTTTCCACACAGGCCGGACCCTGTTCACGTCCCTGGCACAGATCGCATTTATGCGCGCTGGCTTTGAACTGGTTTGGCGCGACGGGCGTCAATACCATCTGCATGGTGCCGAATGGGCAGGCGACGACGCAGGATTTACAGCCGATGCACTTCTGCGCATTGACCTGCACGCTGTCGTTAATATGCGCGATCGCGCCGTTCGGACAGCTACGGGCGCAGGGCGCATCTTCGCAATGGTGACATGTGACCGCGCTGCGCTGGTGCTGATGTTTGATGACAGTAATTCGGGGCTGATAGCGCTGTGACGTCAGGACATGGCGCTCATCATTGTGAGCCATTACGCAGGCGACCTCGCAGGCATGGCAGCCCAGACACTGCTGGCTATTGGCCATAATAAAACGATTCATGGCATCCTTCTGTTTTGGTTGTAAAAACCTTATTCTTTATATGAGCATTGTTATTAACTGACGAAGGCGGGGTCGGCAATGTTCATCTGCCCAAGAAGCACAACTATCTGTCCAGAACCTGTGGCAGATCAATTTATTTCAAAGCAAATGCGATTGCGATTCAGCTAAATGCGGGGAGTGCCAGCGTGACGGTTAAACGCCCGGTCTCAGCCAGTCTGGCTAAGGCTTTTTTCTATATTGTGCTGTTGTCTATTCTGTCCACCGGCAGCGCATTACTGACGCTGACCAGCAGTTTACGGGATGCCGAAGCGATCAATATCGCTGGTTCGCTACGAATGCAGAGCTATCGGCTGGGTTACGATCTGCAAAGCCGTAGCCCGCAGATTAATGCGCATCGTCAACTTTTCCAGCACGCGCTCAACTCGCCGGTACTGCAAAATCTCAACGCCTGGTATGTGCCGC
The DNA here is from genome assembly GCF_051703725.1 of Salmonella sp. NW645. Taxonomy (NCBI): domain Bacteria; kingdom Pseudomonadati; phylum Pseudomonadota; class Gammaproteobacteria; order Enterobacterales; family Enterobacteriaceae; genus Salmonella; species Salmonella sp. NW645. The sequence goes on from NZ_JAMMKR010000008.1 coordinate 56,876, forward strand.
AGGCGGTGAAAACTCGCTACGCGCGCCTGCACGCCAACTGGCTGGAGATGAATAGCCGCCTACAGGACGGCGACATTGCCTGGTATCAGACCAATATCAACAATTACGTCGATCAAATTGATCTCTTCGTTCTGGCGTTACAGCATTACGCCGAGCGTAAAGTCATGCTGGTCGTCGCCATATCGCTGGCGGGCGGTATCGGCATATTTACGCTGGTCTTTTTTACCCTACGGCGTATTCGCCAGCAGGTCGTTCGTCCGCTGAATCAACTGGTCACCGCCAGTCAGCGTATTGAACATGGTCAGTTCGCCCCGCTGCCGCTGGATACCAGCTTACCCAATGAGCTGGGATTATTGGCGAAAACGTTTAGTCAGATGTCGAGCGAGCTGCATAAACTTTACCGTTCGCTGGAAGCCTCGGTGGAAGAAAAAACGCACGATCTGCACGAAGCGCATCGCCGCCTGGAGGTGTTATACCAGTGCTCTCAGGCACTGAATACCAGCCAAATCGATGTCCACTGTTTTCGCCATATTTTGCAAATTGTCCGTGAACATGACGCCGCCTGGTATCTGGAGTTAACCGTGGGCGATAACTGGCGGATTAGCGAAGGCACGCAAAGCCCCGACCTGCCGATGCAAATGCTGCCAGTGACGATGCAGGACACGGTCTATGGCGAACTCCACTGGCAAAGCCCCAACGTTAATGCCTCTACGCCGCTGCTGAACAGCGTCTCCACGATGCTGGGGCGTGGTTTGTACTTTAATCAGGCGCAAAAACACTTCCAGCAACTTTTGTTAATGGAAGAGCGCGCGACGATTGCCCGTGAGCTACACGATTCGCTGGCGCAGGTACTTTCTTATTTACGTATTCAGTTAACGCTTTTGAAGCGCGCCATTCCTCAGGATAACGCCGGCGCGCAAAGCATCATGGCGGATTTTTCCAGAGCGCTGAACGACGCCTACCGTCAGCTTCGCGAGCTACTCACCACGTTCCGTCTGACGTTACAGCAGGCCGATTTACCCTCCGCATTGCATGAGATGCTGGAAGATTTACAGAGTCAGACCCCAGCCAAACTCACGTTGGATTGCCGTTTACCCACGCTGGCGCTGGATGCGCAAATGCAGGTGCATTTGTTGCAAATTGTGCGTGAAGCGGTCCTGAACGCCATTAAACACGCCAACGCGAGCGAAATCGCCGTGAGCTGCGTCACCGCGCCTGACGGCGATCATACCGTTTATATTCGTGATAATGGCATTGGTATCGGCGAACCGCATGAGCCTGCCGGACACTATGGTCTGAATATAATGCGTGAGCGCGCGGAGCGCCTTGGCGGCACGCTGAATTTTTCGCAACCCTCCGGCGGCGGCACACTGGTCAGTATCAGTTTTCGCTCCTCCAACAAGGAAGAGAGTCAGTTAACGTAAAGAACGGCAAATCGCCGGAAGGCCAGATGTCAGGCTTTCCGGCGTTGGCACAAAAAGTATGCTGTAAAAGCGCATGATAATTTACATTATCTCCTTTATTTCTCCACGTTTGGCTCGTAGCTTGCCGCTACAGTGAAGCAGTTCAAATCTATAACGATATGTAGAAACACGAGGTTCCCCTTTAATGGCGAATTTTTTTATCGATCGCCCCATTTTTGCCTGGGTGCTGGCTATCCTGTTGTGTCTGACAGGGGCGTTAGCCATTTTTTCTTTACCTGTTGAACAATATCCCGATCTGGCGCCGCCCAACGTACGTATTACCGCGAATTATCCGGGAGCGTCGGCGCAAACGCTGGAAAATACCGTAACCCAGGTTATTGAGCAGAATATGACGGGCCTCGATAATCTGATGTACATGTCATCACAAAGCAGCGGAACCGGGCAGGCGACCATCACCCTGAGCTTTATTGCGGGAACCGATCCTGATGAGGCGGTTCAGCAGGTGCAAAACCAGTTACAGTCCGCGATGCGTAAACTGCCGCAGGCAGTACAGGATCAAGGCGTCACGGTACGCAAAACGGGCGATACTAATATTTTGACCATCGCTTTCGTCTCTACCGACGGCTCTATGGACAAGCAGGATATCGCCGACTACGTCGCCAGTAATATTCAGGACCCGCTCAGCCGCGTCAACGGCGTGGGCGATATTGACGCTTATGGTTCACAGTACTCTATGCGTATCTGGCTCGATCCGGCCAAATTGAATAGTTTTCAGATGACCACGAAAGACGTGACCGATGCAATTGAGTCGCAGAATGCGCAAATCGCCGTCGGGCAGCTTGGCGGTACGCCTTCGGTCGACAAGCAGGCGCTGAACGCCACCATTAATGCGCAGTCACTGCTGCAAACGCCGCAACAATTTCGCGATATCACCCTGCGCGTTAATCAGGACGGTTCCGAGGTCAAACTGGGCGATGTCGCCACCGTGGAGCTGGGGGCGGAAAAGTATGACTACCTCAGCCGTTTTAACGGCAATCCGGCTTCCGGTCTTGGGGTTAAGCTGGCTTCCGGCGCGAATGAAATGGCGACCGCGAAGCTGGTGCTGGATCGCCTCAACGAGCTGGCGCAGTACTTCCCTCACGGCCTGGAATACAAGATCGCGTATGAAACCACCTCCTTTGTTAAAGCCTCGATTATCGATGTGGTCAAAACGTTGCTGGAGGCTATCGCGCTGGTTTTCCTGGTGATGTACCTGTTCCTGCAAAACTTTCGCGCCACGCTGATTCCGACGATCGCCGTGCCGGTGGTATTAATGGGCACCTTCTCCGTGCTTTACGCGTTTGGCTACAGTATTAACACATTAACCATGTTCGCGATGGTGCTGGCGATCGGGCTCCTGGTCGACGATGCCATCGTGGTGGTGGAAAACGTCGAACGTATCATGAGCGAAGAAGGGCTCACGCCGCGTGAAGCGACGCGCAAATCCATGGGGCAGATCCAGGGGGCGCTGGTCGGTATTGCGATGGTGCTGTCTGCGGTATTCGTGCCGATGGCGTTCTTTGGCGGTACCACCGGGGCGATTTATCGTCAGTTTTCTATCACCATTGTCTCGGCAATGGTGCTGTCGGTGCTGGTCGCCATGATCCTGACACCGGCGCTGTGCGCAACGTTATTAAAACCGCTGTACAAAGGCGAACAACACGGGCAACGCGGATTTTTCGGCTGGTTTAACCGTACCTTCAATCGTAATGCCGAACGTTATGAGAAAGGCGTAGCGAAAATTTTGCATCGCAGCCTGCGCTGGATTCTGATTTATGTTCTGTTGCTTGGCGGCATGGTGTTCCTGTTTTTGCGTCTCCCCACCTCCTTTCTACCGCAAGAAGATCGGGGCATGTTCACTACGTCTATCCAGCTACCGAGCGGTTCTACGCAACAGCAGACCCTGAAAGTCGTTGAAAAGGTTGAAAACTATTACTTCACCCATGAGAAAGACAACATTATGTCGGTCTTCTCGACGGTAGGTTCCGGCCCTGGCGGGAATGGGCAAAACGTCGCGCGCATGTTTGTTCGCTTGAAAGACTGGGACGCGCGCGATCCCACCACCGGCTCCTCGTTCGCCATTATTGAGCGGGCGACAAAAGCGTTTAACCAGATTAAAGAAGCTCGCGTCTTCGCCAGCAGCCCGCCGGCAATTAGCGGTCTGGGCAGCTCCGCCGGTTTTGATATGGAATTACAGGATCACGCCGGAGCAGGCCATGACGCGCTGATGGCCGCACGAGATCAACTCATTGAGCTGGCCGGGAAAAACAGTTCCTTGACCCGCGTGCGTCACAACGGCCTGGACGACAGCCCGCAACTGCAAATTGATATTGACCAACGAAAAGCGCAGGCGCTGGGCGTATCAATTGACGATATCAACGACACCCTGCAAACAGCCTGGGGATCGAGCTACGTCAACGACTTTATGGACCGGGGCCGCGTGAAGAAGGTCTATGTTCAGGCCGCAGCGAAATATCGTATGTTGCCGGATGATATTAATCTTTGGTATGTCCGTAACAAAGACGGCGGCATGGTCCCCTTCTCCGCCTTCGCCACCTCGCGCTGGGAAACCGGATCGCCGCGTCTGGAACGCTATAACGGCTATTCGGCGGTAGAAATTGTCGGAGAGGCCGCGCCGGGGGTCAGTACCGGGACGGCGATGGATGTCATGGAGTCGTTGGTACATCAGCTACCGGGCGGTTTTGGCCTGGAATGGACAGCCATGTCTTACCAGGAACGGCTCTCCGGCGCGCAGGCGCCTGCGCTGTACGCTATTTCGCTATTAGTCGTCTTCCTGTGTCTGGCGGCATTGTATGAAAGCTGGTCGGTGCCCTTCTCGGTGATGCTGGTTGTGCCGCTCGGGGTCATCGGCGCGTTACTCGCCACCTGGATGCGCGGGCTGGAAAACGATGTTTACTTCCAGGTGGGGCTGTTGACCGTTATCGGCCTCTCGGCGAAAAACGCGATTCTGATTGTGGAATTCGCCAACGAAATGAATCAGAAGGGACACGCGCTGTTAGACGCCACGCTGTACGCCAGCCGCCAGCGCCTGCGACCGATACTGATGACTTCGCTGGCGTTTATCTTTGGCGTATTGCCGATGGCCACCAGCACCGGGGCAGGCTCGGGTAGCCAACATGCTGTCGGAACCGGCGTGATGGGGGGAATGATCTCAGCAACCATTCTGGCTATCTTCTTTGTACCCCTGTTTTTCGTGCTGATACGTCGCCGCTTCCCGCTGAAGCCGCGCCCGGAATAAGCTCCTGGCCAGCCTGATACGAGGTGTCGGGCACAAAAAAGGCGACTTTCGTTGAGTCGCCTTTTCTTATCCCCTATGGGAGCGCGGTGCCTTCCAGTCATTTATTTACGAAGCATGACTTCGATAAAATCTTTCCAGTTCCCCAGTTCACGTTCAATCATAATAGCCTCTCTTATTATTATGGGTATTCTACGTAGTTAGCGGTATAGAGAGAAGTTCATTTAACCGATTGTTGCGATATCCTCTGGTTACGCTGTCTATGATATTACTATGGCGCTGTAGCCGTAAATTTTATGTGACTTACTGCAATATTTAGCAACATTAATACCTTTTCTACTACTTTATCAAATCGGGTTAAAAAACAATCAATTGCATGTGCGCAAAATAGTATTTGTCCCGCGAATTATAAACAAGCCACATTTGGAACGTTTTGGAATCATTATTCACATTCACTCAACAATGTTATATTGATTGCCGATCAGCGCTGGATAAATAACCATTAACAGCCACACTTATTATCCCGCAGACGATACTATTGATTATTTATTCGAATTTCGCGTTAAAGGATTCAATATGATTACCCTCTATGGCATTAAGAATTGCGACACGATCAAAAAAGCGCGCCGTTGGCTGGAGGAGCATGGCATTGATTATCGTTTTCACGATTACCGTGTGGATGGCATAGACCTCCCTCTTCTTAATACCTTTATTGCCGAACTCGGCTGGCAGCCTTTACTGAATACGCGCGGCACAACATGGCGCAAACTGGATGAAGGCGACCGCAGCGGGATTACCGATGCCGACTCCGCCGCTGCTCTCATGGTTGAACAGCCGGCAATCATCAAACGCCCATTGCTCTGCGCGCCCGGGAAGCCTATGCTGCTTGGTTTCAGTGAATCCCGTTATCAGCAGTTTTTTGATGAGGTGTAGTCTATGTCGTGCCCGGTTATTGAGCTGACACAGCAACTTATTCGTCGCCCCTCCCTGAGTCCGGATGACGCAGGCTGTCAGGCATTAATGATTGAACGCCTGCGTAAAATCGGTTTTACCATTGAGCATATGGATTTTGGCGACACGCAAAATTTTTGGGCATGGCGTGGGCGTGGCGAAACGCTGGCGTTCGCCGGGCATACTGACGTCGTACCGGCAGGCGATGTCGATCGCTGGATCAATCCGCCGTTTGAGCCTACGATTCGCGACGGAATGTTGTTCGGTCGCGGCGCGGCGGATATGAAAGGTTCACTGGCGGCCATGGTGGTGGCTGCTGAACGTTTTGTTGCGCAGCATCCTCATCACCGGGGCCGCCTCGCGTTTTTGATTACCTCTGATGAGGAAGCCAGCGCAAAAAATGGCACCGTAAAGGTGGTTGAAGCGCTGATGGCCCGTAACGAGCGGCTGGATTACTGTCTGGTCGGCGAACCTTCCAGTACTGAAATTGTGGGCGATGTCGTCAAAAACGGGCGTCGCGGTTCTCTCACCTGTAACCTCACTATTCATGGCGTTCAGGGGCACGTCGCCTATCCGCATCTGGCGGATAACCCTGTTCATCGCGCCGCGCCTTTTCTTAATGAACTGGTCGCTATCGAGTGGGATCGGGGCAATGACTTTTTCCCGGCCACCAGTATGCAGGTAGCCAATATCCAGGCAGGCACCGGCAGCAATAATGTCATTCCGGGCGAACTGTTCGTGCAGTTTAACTTCCGTTTCAGCACGGAACTGACCGATGAGATGATCAAAGAGCGGGTACATGCGCTGCTTGAGAAGCATCAGCTGCGTTATACCGTAGACTGGTGGCTTTCCGGCCAGCCGTTCCTGACCGCACGCGGCAAGCTGGTGGACGCGGTGGTAAACGCCATTGAGCACTATAATGAAATTAAACCGCAATTACTGACGACGGGCGGTACGTCCGACGGACGTTTTATCGCCCGTATGGGAGCGCAGGTGGTAGAACTGGGGCCGGTGAACGCCACCATTCATAAAATTAATGAATGTGTGAATGCCGCCGATCTCCAGCTACTGGCTCGTATGTATCAACGTATTATGGAACAGCTCGTCGCCTGATGAGCGTTCCTGTAAGAGGAAATAAGCATGGACTGGCTGGCAAAATATTGGTGGATTCTGGTATTGGTGTTTCTGGTAGGCGTACTGCTGAATGTGATCAAAGATCTCAAACGCATCGACCATAAGAAATTCCTTGCCAATAAACCTGAGCTGCCCCCGCATCGCGATTTTAACGATAAGTGGGACGATGAAGAAGACTGGCCGAAGAAAGATCAGCCGAAAAAGTAACCGGATAACATGCCGGACAGCTATCGCTATCCGGCATGCTCCCCACCGCCGGGCATTACGTCGCGCAAACGCTGCGTTCGTCCGGCATCCAGCGCAATCAGCGCCTGCGCCGCCTGCGCACGCTGCAACGCCAGCAGAGCTTTACGGCCTGAAATGCGTAGCCGGGCGCACAGTTCGGCATCGCTGGCTTTTTCCTCCAGCCGCCCTCTCAGCGCCGGTAATGGCAATGCGCTGTATTGCAGTAAACGATGCAGGCAACCTAACGATGTCAGTAGCGGGCGGTGCGCGAACGCAAAACCGACCAGCTCACGCCAGTCTTCACCATTAAGCGCCTGTTCGCGTAACGCCGCCAGCGGTATCGCCTCGCCGTTCCACTGCGTCAGGATATCCGCATCGCGGCGCAAACGTCGGTGTTCCTGCTGCGCCAGCCGTTTTCCCGCGTCGCTCAGCGGCAATAACGCCATCGCCGTATAGCAACCGCTGCTCGCCTCCCGATGGTTGCCCATCCGTACCAGTACAAAGCCGCAGCGTTGCCAGAAACGCCACAGCTCCGGCGTATAGCCGAAGCTGACGGAAAGATAATCACACTGCGCCGCCTGCATGCACGCGCAGGCAATCAACTGCTGACCGATGCCTTCGCGCTGGCGGGCGGGGTGCACCGCGATACGGCTTACGCGACGCCCGACCAGCGTGGCGGCTAAAGGGTCGCTACCGTGCGCCGCCAGCGACTGCGCCACCAGATTTCCACGCGGACGCCGGAAACCGGCCCATACAGCCTGACTGAGTTCTGCGGATAGCCCGCCCTCTTCGACCAGCCAGAGGGCGCCCGCCACACGGTTATTCGCCGTAGCCTGCAAAAAATGCTGCCCTGGCGCATCCATCATTCGGCGCAGATCCAGCGGCGAAGTACGATAGTGCGCCCCCGACAGTAACTGATACACAGCCCTCGGCAACGCGGGCGTCTCCCCCCAGGCCTGTTGGTAAAACGCCGAGATTGCTATCGCGCCATGTGGCGCCTGCGCAAACGCTTCATCGTCGAATATCAGCGCCTCGCTGACGATATTTTCCAGCGGGCATTCTGGCGCCCAGCGGACAGGCTGACGAAGCGTGAAGCGGTGAAGCTGCGGAAAACGGGCGCAAAACTTAAGTAAAAAACCGCGTCCGGTGCCTTCGTAGCCCTGAACGGTGGTGGTGAGTAGTATGCGGGGAAAGCGCGAAACCAGTTGCAGCAGCAGCGGCGAGGGGATTGCCGCCGCCTCGTCAACTACCAGCCAGTCGGCTCTTGCCCCGCTCGCCAGCAACGCATCCGGCGCCATAAAGCAGAACCGCTCACCGGCAAACGCTGCCAGGATATCCGTTGCCGTTTTCGCCGGTGCGGTCACGATAGCCGTGCCCGCCATCCGGGAGATGAATTGCCCGGCCAGCGCCGATTTGCCGCGCCCACGGGGGGCAATCACCGTCGCCACGCCGGGCGGCATTTCACGTAAACGCGATAAGATAGCCGCCTGCTCCGGCTGCGGCTCGCCGGTGGCGGGTCGCCAGCGTTCACGGGAAGGATAAGATGGCCAGCAAAACGGCTGGCGCTGTCGCCAAAGCAGCGTTTGCGGATCGCGGGAGAGAGTCCGTTTAAGATGCTGTGCAAACTGCGGTGTGGGGATAGGCTGCGCGCAGTCGCTCCAGCGCAGTGAATCGGTATCAGGCCTGCTTTCCCACGTCTCATACGGCGGCATCAGCAGAAGCAGCCAGCTTCCGGCCTGCAAGGTCCCGCTCAGGGCGGCAAACGCTGCGGCGTCAAAGCCCTGCCAGGCATCAAATATCGCATGACGAAATTCACGGCCCAGCAGCGTTTGTAACGCCTGTGGCGTACAGCGCGGCTGCGCGGGCGCGTCAGGCGCAACCCACAGCCAGTCACCGGGCAGCGCAGCGCGTATCGCCTCGGCCCGCTCCCGGCACCACGCCGCATCGCCGCTGATGACCAGTAAACGGCGAATGCCTTCCTGTGTCATTTGCGACGTTAACGCCTGTAGCGCATCGATATCAGACATCCCTGCCCCGGTTTATCAAAAGTTTTTGCCAAATGTATTACATTGCGCCGGGTCACCGCTGTCAAATCCACGCTTAAACCAGCTGTAGCGCTGTTCTGAGGTGCCGTGGGTAAAACTATCCGGCACGACGCGCCCCTGCCCCTGCTGCTGTAAGCGATCGTCGCCGATAGCCTGTGCGGCATTGAGCGCCTCTTCCAGATCGCCCGCCTCCAGTACGCCTTGCTGCTGCATACTGTGTCCCCACACGCCGGCAAAGCAATCCGCCTGTAGCTCCATGCGCACCGAAAGGCGATTCACCTCCGTTTGCGACGCGTTTTGCTGTAACTGGCGTACTTTCGGCTCAATACCTAACAGTTTTTGTACGTGGTGGCCGACTTCGTGGGCGATGACATAACCCTGAGCAAAATCACCGTCCGCGCCCAGCTTATTTTTCATATCATCGTAAAATGAGAGATCGATATAAACGGTGCCGTCCGCCGGGCAGTAAAACGGCCCCATCACGGACTGACCCGCGCCACAGCCGGTGCGCGTCATACCACGGTACATCACCAGTTTTGGCTGCTGATAGCCGCGCCCCATTTTTTGAAAGAGTTGTCCCCAGGTATCTTCGGTCGTCGCCAGGATCACCGAGGTAAATTTTGCCGCTTCATCATCATTGGGGCTTATCGAACGCGTCGACTGCTGCTGCGAAACCGGCTGACCGGTCAACAGACCGGTTAAATCCACCCCATAGTACCCTGCGACCAACACCACCACCAACAGAATGATGCCGCCTTTCCCGCGCGGAAGACGAAAGCCAGGGCCCCCCAGCGAAGGGCCGCCAGGCCGATTACGTCTGTCCTCTACATTGTTGCTTTCACGACGCCCTTGCCAGCGCATAATCACCTCATTCTCTCTTTGTTATACAGATGATCGTAGGCGGTCAGGCGCAGGATTACCACAGGTAAACGCTATCAGAATGAGGAAAGGATGATACCGGAGAGCGGTTGCCCCCCGGTCAGAAGCGGAATTAATCTAATTTCACGCCCAGGCGATGCGCGACGGCTTCATAGGCTTCAATCAGACCACCCAGACTCTGGCGGAAGCGGTCTTTGTCCATTTTGTCCAGCGTCTCTTTATCCCACAGGCGGCTGCCGTCCGGCGAAAACTCATCGCCCAGCACCACTTCGCCTTTATACAGGCCAAACTCCAGTTTGAAATCCACCAGGATAAGACCCGCGTCATCAAACAGTTTTTTCAGTACGTCGTTGGCTTTGTAGGTTAGCTCTTTCATACGCGCCAGATTTTCCTGACTTACCCAACCGAACGTTTCACAGTAGGAACTATTCACCATCGGGTCGTGCAGCGCGTCGTTTTTCAGGAACAGATCGAATATCGGCGGGTTAAGCTCCATGCCTTCTTCCACGCCCAGACGCTTGACCAGCGACCCTGCCGCACGGTTGCGCACCACACATTCAACCGGCACCATCTCTAGTTTCTTCACCAGACACTCGGTATCAGACAGCAAACGTTCCATCTGGGTCGGGATGCCCGCCTCGGCCAGTTTGGTCATAATGAAATGGTTGAATTTGTTATTTACCATGCCTTTGCGATCAAACTGTTCAATGCGCGCGCCATCCCCTGCTGACGTATCATTGCGGAATTCGAGCACCAACAGGTCCGGGTTTTCCGTGCTGTATACGGTTTTCGCTTTACCACGATACAACTCAGCTTGCTTTTGCATCTTTAACACTCCTGGGTGTGAATTAACGATAAGTATTCATTTCCTGCTACGCCTGCCGGAGACGTCGGCCTGTAATTGTGGTGCGAAATAGCGGTTAAATCGCGTTTTTGTACCGACGCACACGTTTGCGTATCTTACCAGAAAAAAGGGCCGGATTACTCCAGCCCTGTTAAATTACTTGTTGAACGCTGCCTGGAAGACGGCAACCAGCGCGTCGTTCTGGCTTTGCGTCAGAGTATGCCCCTTAGGATCGATAAACTGCAAGCTGCTGCGGTTATCTAAATCGCCGACCTGCAATTTATAGTCTCCGGATGCCAGGCCCGGGTCGCTAGCGCCCAGATCCCGCCAGTCGCTGTCAGACAACGGTTTGTACGTTACCGCCATGCTGCCCTGAGAGCGAGTGCTGTCGGTGACTTTCATGCCCACTTTTTCCAACGCGGCCGGGAGGCGTTGCCACACGAGGTTGAACGGACCGCGAACGACCAGCATAGGTAAACCGGTATCATCAGCGGCGCTCTGCACATCCATCGTTGCGGCGGAACGGTTCTGCGCGGCATTTGCCGCATCCGTAGCGGTCTTATCCAGACCGGCGGAAATGACGTTCATCATTTCCGTGCTATAGCGCTGCAGCGACGCCGCGTCAGCGACCGGCTTGCCAGCCTGTTCCAGATTAACCAGTTTTACCGTTACCGCCTGCTGATAGCCCTGCGGCTTCACCGAGATTTGATAACGTCCGCGATACTGTTCGTCTTCATCCAGGCGGTTCCAGTTCACCCAATCGGTCGTCAGGGTCTGGCTGGCATCGTCACGTTTTTCAATCGGATAATTTTTCGCCTGAATCACGCTGACGACTTGCGGCCACAGCGTGCTGCTCCGGCCATTCTCCACCAATAACGTAGCGGTATCGCCAGAGAACTGGGTACGCGCGCCGCTCACTAACGCTAACGGCTGCGCCGGCGGACGGATATCCAACGCCTTACCAACCGCGCCGCTCCCCTTCGTGACCGGAATAACGTAGTCGCCGGTCGTTATCGGCAGGATCATTCCTGCCGGGGCGTGAAGTTCAGCAAGCGGCGCGGCATCCAGATAGGATTCATCGCCGCTTACCTGGCGCTTGTAGCGCGAATCGGAACTACAGGCAGCGAGCAGCAAAACAAGCGAAACACCCGCAACCTTCGCCAGGCGCGACTTTTGTACTGAGTAAGCCATCAAATCTCCCTAAACTTTACAGCAGGCCAGCATGCTGAAGCGCTGCTTTGACGATGTCACGACCATGGTCCGTGATAGGCGTCATTGGCAGGCGCAGCGTGTCGGTCGCCACAAGACCCAATGCCTTACATGCCCATTTCACCGGGATAGGATTGGGTTCGACAAATAGTTTGTTGTGTAACGGCATCAGACGCTGGTTGATAGCGCGCGCCTCGGCAAATTGCCCTTCCGCCGCCAGTTTGCACATGTCAGCCATCTCGCGCGCCGCTACGTTAGCCGTAACGGAAATCACGCCATGACCACCCAGTTGCATAAAGTCCAGCGCAGACGCGTCATCGCCGCTAAGCAGAATAAAATCGTCTGAAACCAGCTCTTTGATCTGGTGAACGCGGGTTAAGTTCCCTGTCGCCTCTTTGATAGCGATAATATTTTTTATTTCCGCCAGACGACCCACGGTTTCCGGCAGCATATCGCAACCGGTACGGGACGGCACATTATACAGAATTTGCGGCAAGTCAGTGTGTTCCGCGATGGCTTTGAAATGCTGGAACAAACCTTCCTGCGTGGGGCGATTGTAGTACGGCGTTACCGTCAGGCAGCCAACAATGCCGCTATCGTTAAAACGCTGCGTCAGGCTAATCGCTTCCGCGGTCGCGTTTGCGCCCGTGCCGGCGATAACCGGAATACGTCCGTCAGCCAGTTCCAGCGTCATCATCACGACATCGCCATGTTCATCATGGCTTAGCGTGGCAGACTCGCCGGTGGTGCCAACCGAAACAATCGCCGAGGTACCGTTGGCGACATGATAATCAATGAGTTTTTTCAGGCAAGATCTACTGACGTTACCTTTCTCATCCATCGGCGTAACAAGCGCGACAATACTTCCCGTGAACATGGGCCATCCTCTGTGCAAACAAGTCCCTCAATGGTACGTTTGGTATGGCAATAAAAGCAAGCGACCAAAGCCGTTCTGATTGTTGTATGCAGGTTTTTTTTATGGTTTCCTTAAGATTACCTCACCGCTCAAAGGAATAACTGGTTTGACACCGTCATCACAACACTATTTGGTTATCACTGCGCTGGGCGCCGACAGGCCCGGTATTGTGAATACCATTACTCGCCATGTCAGCAGTTGCGGCTGTAATATCGAAGACAGCCGACTGGCGATGCTGGGCGATGAATTCACGTTTATTATGTTGTTGTCCGGCACGTGGAACGCGATTACCTTGATTGAATCGACATTGCCGTTAAAAGGCGCGGAGCTGGATCTGCTGATTGTGATGAAACGGACGTCCGACCGCCCCCGCCCGGCAATGCCCGCGACGGTATGGGTTCAGGTTGAGGTCGCCGACTCCCCGCATTTAATTGAGCGATTCACCGCGCTGTTTAATAGTCATGAAATGAATATTGCGGAGCTGGTCTCCCGCACACAGCCGGCTGAAGGTGATAAAGCTGCGCAATTATTTATTCAAATCACCGCACATAGCCCGGCGTCGCAAAATTCCGCAAATATTGAGCAAGCCTTTAAAGCACTATGTACAGAACTCAATGCGCAAGGCAGTATAAACGTCGTCAATTACTCACAACATGATGAACAGGATGGAGTTAAGTAATGAATCCACTGAAAGCCGGTGATATCGCACCGAAATTTAGCTTGCCGGATCAAGACGGGGAACAAGTAAATTTGACCGACTTCCAGGGACAGCGCGTTCTGGTTTATTTCTACCCAAAAGCCATGACACCCGGCTGTACCGTGCAGGCCTGCGGCTTACGCGATAACATGGACGAGCTCAAAAAAGCAGGCGTGGACGTGCTGGGCATCAGCACCGATAAACCTGAAAAACTCTCCCGTTTCGCTGAAAAAGAGCTGCTGAACTTTACCCTTTTGTCCGATGAAAACCATCAGGTGTGTGAACAGTTCGGCGTCTGGGGCGAAAAGTCGTTTATGGGCAAAACGTATGACGGCATTCACCGCATCAGCTTTTTGATTGACGCTGATGGTAAGATTGAACACGTCTTTAATGATTTTAAAACCAGCAATCACCATGATGTGGTGCTGAACTGGCTGAAAGAAAACGCGTAAAAGCCTCAGGCCGCGCTGATGTGCGGCCTGGAAAGGAATGCGTCGTCAGGCTTGCCGCGCCAGACGCCATATCGCCGCCACATTGCGCGCCGACAGGCTCAGGTTATATTCCGCCTCGTGTAAGGCTTCCGGCAGCGTAACGATATGCGACAAAATCGACAGCGCTGCATCGATACCCTGTTGATACACAACGTGATGATCGTGTTGCAGCCCACCGGCGAGCGCGATAACCGGTTTATGATACCGCTTCGCCACTCTGGCGACGCCAATCGGCGTCTTGCCGCAAATACTTTGGCTGTCCAGCCGCCCTTCTCCGGTAATCACCAGATCGGCATCTTTAACCGCCTGCTCAAGCTGTAGCGTTTCCACGACAATCTCTACGCCGGCGCGTAATTCCGCATTGAGCAATCCTAAAAGCGCGGCGCCCATTCCACCTGCCGCGCCCGCGCCGGGAGCATTAATCACCTCACGCCCCGTAGCCTGATAAATATGTCGGCCCCAGTTTTCCAGCGCCGCGTCCAGGGTGTTCACCATTTCCGCTGTCGCCCCTTTTTGTGGGCCAAAAATGGCCGATGCGCCCTTGGGACCACACAGCGGATTGTTGACATCGCACGCCACGGTTATCGATACCTTACGCAGCAATGGGTGACAACCGGACAGATCGATAGAGGCCAGCGCCGCCAGCGCCTCGCCGCCCGGAGAAAGCGAGCGCCCCTGTTTATCGCGCAATATAACGCCAAGCGCCTGCATCATCCCCGCGCCGCCGTCATTCGTCGCGCTGCCGCCAATTCCCAGAATAATACGCTTTACGCCACGCTCCAGCGCCGCGACGATTAACTCGCCGGTGCCGTAGCTGGTGGTATTAAGCGGGTTGCGCAATTCAGGCGAAACGTGATGCAGCCCGGATGCCGCCGCCATTTCAATCACGGCGGTATCGCTATCGCCCAGCATTCCCCAGCGCGCGGTCACCGGTTGCCCAAGCGGGCCTTGTACCCACTGGTCGACATAACGCCCGCCGCTGGCCTCCACCATTGATTGTACGGTTCCTTCCCCGCCATCCGCCATGGGCACTTTAACGTAGTCGGCGTCAGGATAAATTTCGCGGAACCCCTTTTCTATCGCCTCAGCGACCGCCATTGCGGACAAACTTTCTTTAAATGAATCAGGAGCAATAACAATTTTCATAGGGATTATCCTGCAAAACCAAAGAAACCGAACATCAGAGTAGAAATAAAGGTAATGGCTAACCCCACCAGCGTTTCATACGGCATTAGCTTTAAACGTTCATGAATTTGCATATTGACGCTGCCGCCCGTCGCGTGGAAAAAGCTGCCGTGCGGCAGATGGTCCAGCACCGTGGCGCCCGCATGGATCATAGCGGCTCCCGCCAGGGCGGAAACGCCAAGTTCAAGTAATGTGGGAGAGAAAACGCCGGACGCCACCGCCGTTCCCGCCGTGGTTGAGGCCGTCGCCATTGACATCATGGCGCCAGACACGGGCGCCAGCAGCCAGGACGGCAATCCCGAAGCGGTGAGGCCATGAATCAGGACATCTTTAAGTTCGGAATTAGCGATAATGCCGGCCAGCGTACCGGTTCCCAGCAACATAATAGCGACAGGCGCCATACGCATCAGACCAGCGACCATGTACTGGTTACAGTGGCGCGCGCGTCCCATCAACAGCAGACCGACCAATCCCCCTACGGGCAGGGCAATTAACGGGTCAATGGAAATGTCGGCAAACGGACGGAGAGAAAGCAGGAAAATAGCGACCAGCGGCGCGCTAATCGCCACCAAAAAACCGGGTCTGGCGACGGAGTCATCATGGTGAGTCACTTCATGATCGGCGACGCCCGCGCCTTTATTATTCAGCCGTTTCGCTAACAGATAGGCGATAATAAGCCCAACGATGCCCGGAACCACGCCCGCCAGCATAATAGAGGTAAGAGGAACATGAAACGCATCGGAGGCGGCAATAGCGTTCGGGTTAGGTGACATCACGTTACCCGCTTTGCCGCCGCCAACCATCGCCAGCAGAATAGCGCTTTTTGACAGGCCAGCATTACGCGCAATCGACAGCGCAATCGGCGCGACGGTAATCACCGCCACATCAATAAATACGCCGACGGCGGTCAAACATAGTGTGGCAATGGCTAATGCCAATAATGCCCGGGTTTCCCCCACTTTGCGGACAATCGTCTCAGCAATCGTATTCGCCGCCCCGGACTCAATTAATACGCCCGCCAGTACGCCTGCGGCCAGAATACGCAATACGGCATTAACGATGCCCTGCGCGCCTGACACCATCAGCGACACGGTTTGCAGAAGATCGGCGCCGCCAATCAAACCGCCGACCAGCGCGCCCGCCATCATGCCGTAGGCTGGCGACACTTTTCTTAAAATTAATACGATGGCCACAACCAATGCGGCAATGGCTCCCAGGGTGGATATCGACGTCATATACTGCGCCTCCTTTAACATGGAGCGCGCAGTATGGAAAAAACCGCCTAAAAATCCGCTGGAGCTTTCAACAAATTTCGATTCGACCAGGCAGCGGTAACTTGTCGGACGGTACAGATTCGGCCTGGAGCTCCATACCGATATAAAGCCAAAGCGTACTTTTTAACTCGTTGATTTTTATGTGCGTAATATCCTCACAGCGCTGTAAGCGATAGCGCAATGTATTCACATGAATATGCAATGCTTTGGCCGTTTGCGTCAGGTCACAATTATGTTCAAACCAGGTTCGCAGCGTCTGTTGCAATACGCCTTTCGCGTCATGTTGCGCCAGTTGCAGCCACAGACGCGATAACTCCTGCACTTGCCAACTTTCAGACAGCCCGCTTAGCAGCGCGGGAAGCGCGTGGTCATGATAAAAAATGTACTGGCTGCGCAGCTTTTGTCTTTTCGCCATCGCCTGCGTGGCTCTCGCAGTGAGCAAAGATCGGTGCAATCCCGTCTCGCCGGCAAAATAACCCCCAACCAAAATACGGCTAAAGCCCGATGATGCAGCCCATGATTTAAAAATCTGCAATTCGCCCATTTCCTGGCGGGTATTCCACTTTCCCTCTTTTAACGTGATAGGCTTAATAATGATTAATTCATTAAATTCGGTAAACGTCACCAAATGGTTGCGCGCGTGATTCTCGAAATAATCCATTACATTGCGCAACGCTTCGCGATCCGGCTGGGAAAGTTCAATAATCAGCACCACTCTGGGAACCGCCAGATCAATACCCAGATAGGCCGCCATGGAGCGCAACGACTCTGTTGAATTTTCTCGCAAAATCAATTGGTTGATCAGCTCTTCGCGATAGCGTTTATCCCACTGTCGCTGTTCGATCAGCACCATATGCTCGATCACCAGCTCCGCCGCCATTTTAACCAGCTCGGCATACGCGCGAACCTCCTCCGGCTCGCCGGTAATGCCGACCACGCCGATAAGCTGTTCATGAAAAGAGATGGGAAGATTAATGCCGGATCGCACGCCTTTTAGCTGATTGGCGGTAGCGGAATCAATTTCTACAATACGGTTTTCCTTCAGCGCCAGAATGGCCCCTTCGTGACGCTGGCGAAGCCGCGAAGGTTCGCCAGACGCGATAATGACGCCATGTTCATCCATGACGTTTACCGAGTAAGGAATAATTTTCATGGCTCGCTGTACAATTTGCCGCGCGGTATACCCTTTCAAGTAATGTTTTCTCAACACACTCATTCCCTGTTTCGTTATCGCTTCACATTAAAAAAACAATCTCGCATCAATGATGTCACTTATTAACGAATTTCTCAGAAGAATGCTTAGGCTAAGTCACCAAATTTTGGCGGCTTTACAGCGAGAATTTTGTAGGTTCCGACAATAAAAATGCCGCAACACGGTGCGGCATTAAAAAAAAGAGCGGCTTTCTAAGCGCTTGTCCCTCATCAGGCGTGCGCAAAATGGCGGCAGGGCACTATGATGTCGTTCACGCTTTACAACTTTTGTACAGGCCGCTCAGGATGAGGCATCTGTCACCTGACCATCCGGCCAGGCATGGACAACGGCTTTAATCAGCGTCGCCAATGGAATGGCGAAAAACACTCCCCAGAAACCCCACAGACCGCCGAAAATCACCACTGACAGAATAATCACCAGCGGATGCAAATTCACCGCTTCGGAGAAAAGTACCGGTACCAGCAAATTGCCATCCAGCGCCTGAATAATCAGATAAACGGCAAAACAGCTCCAGAATTCCGTCCCCAGGCCAAACTGAAACAGCGCGACGCCCACCACCGGAATTGTCACCACAAAGGCGCCGATATAGGGGATCAGGACCGAAAAGCCCACCAGTACCGCCAGCAGTAGCGAATAATTGAGGCCAAACAGCAAAAAGCCCAGCCAGGTCGCTACGCCCACCACCACCATCTCCAGCACTTTTCCGCGGATATAGTTGGTGATCTGCTGATTCATCTCATTCCACACCTGCCCCGCCAGCCCGCGATTACGCGGCAGCACGCGGCGCACGGCATTTAGCATCTGCTCTTTATCTTTTACCAGGAAAAAGACCATCAGCGGCACCAGCACCAGATATACCGCCAGCGTCAGTAGCCCGACTAACGAAGCCAGCGAATACTTCACCACCGAATCGCCCATGTTAAGCATCCGGGTACGCATGTTTTCCGCCATCGCATCAATAATGCCCGCATCCATCAGCGCCGGATAGCGTCGCGGCAAGGTCGCGGCAAAATCGGACAGTTTATTCAGCATACCGGGCATATCACGAATCAGGTAAATACCCTGCTGCCAGGCAATCGGCATCACCACAAACGCCATTAATAACAGAATGCCGACAAAGAGGATAAGGACAATGGAGGCTGCCCAGCGCCGGGAACAGCCAATCGCCTGCAGGCGCGCCGTCGGCCACTCCAGCAGGTAGGCCAGTACGATAGCGACCAGCAGCGGCGCTAACAGGCCGCTAAAGAAAAAGAGGATGCTAAAACCAGCCACCAGAATAACCAGCAAGGCAATCGCCTCCGGGTCGCTGAAGCGACGGCGATACCATTGCATTAACATTTCGAGCATAAAACCCTTCCCAGAACTCAACTGCGGGATTGTGATGCCGAATTGTATCGAAATGTCACAAAAAAGACTTCGCTTTTTATCGTTGATTCAGGAAACTAAAATAGTGAGTCTGTGCTCATCACAGTTACACTTATGAAGTGTCGGAGCGTGGAACGATATTTCACGACGTTGGTCAAAGGGCTATCTCAAAACAACAGGATAGAGGTTATGTTCAGGCAGTTGAAAAAAAACCTGGTGGCAACCCTCATTGCAGCATTGGCTCTCGGTCAGGTCGCGCCCGCATTTGCCGACCCTGCCGACACGCTGCCCGATATGGGAACCTCGGCAGGAAGCACGCTTTCTATCGGACAAGAGATGCAAATGGGCGACTTTTATGTGCGCCAGCTACGCGGCAGCGCGCCGTTAATCAACGATCCGCTGCTGGTGCAATACATTAACGCGCTGGGTATGCGTCTGGTCTCGCACGCCGACTCCGTCAAAACGCCCTTCCATTTTTTCTTGATCAATAATGACGAAATCAACGCGTTCGCGTTCTTTGGCGGCAATGTGGTGCTGCACTCGGCACTTTTTCGCTACGCGGATAACGAAAGCCAGCTAGCTTCAGTCATGGCGCATGAAATCTCCCACGTGACGCAGCGCCATCTGGCGCGCGCGATGGAAGATCAAAAGCGCAGCGCGCCGCTTACCTGGGTGGGCGCGCTGGGTTCCATTTTGCTGGCCATGGCCAGCCCACAGGCCGGTATGGCGGCGCTAACCGGTACTCTGGCGGGAACGCGCCAGGGAATGATAAGTTTCACCCAGCAAAATGAGCAAGAAGCCGACCGTATTGGTATTCAGGTACTGCAACGCGCCGGATTTGACCCACAGGCGATGCCCTCTTTCCTCGAAAAACTGCTCGACCAGGCGCGTTACTCCACGCGTCCGCCTGAAATTTTGCTCACTCACCCCTTACCGGAAAGCCGCCTTGCGGATGCCCGCAACCGTGCCAACCAGATGCGCCCGGTCGTGGTGCAATCTTCCGCCGACTTTTATCTCGCCAAAGCGCGCGCCCTGGGAATGTACAATTCCGGACGTAACCAGCTTACCAGCGACCTGCTGGATCAGTGGTCTAAAGGCAACGTGCGTCAGCAACATGCGGCGCAATATGGCCGGGCGTTGCAGGCGATGGAAGCGAGCAAATACGATGAAGCGCGCAAAACGTTGCAGCCGCTGTTAAGCGCGGAACCGAACAATGCCTGGTATCTTGACCTCGCCACCGATATTGACCTGGGGCAGAAAAGAGCCAACGACGCGATTAATCGCCTGAAAAATGCCCGCGATCTGCGCGTTAATCCTGTGCTGCAGTTAAACCTCGCCAATGCGTACCTCCAGGGAGGCCAGCCCAAAGCGGCGGAAACCATTCTGAATCGCTACACCTTTAGCCATAAAGATGACGGTAACGGCTGGGATCTGCTTGCTCAGGCCGAAGCCGCGCTGAACAACCGCGATCAGGAGCTGGCGGCGCGCGCTGAAAGTTATGCGCTGGCGGGACGACTGGATCAGGCAATTTCACTGCTCAGTAGCGCCAGCGCCCAGGCAAAACTGGGTAGCCAGCAACAGGCGCGTTACGATGCGCGTATCGACCAGTTGCGCCAGTTACAGGAACGCTTCAAGCCATACACGAAAATGTAATCGCCGTTTATTAGCCGGATGGCGTCACAAGGAGAACTCATGACCGACACGATTAAAATCTACCATAACCCGCGCTGTTCGAAGAGCCGCGACACGCTGAACCTGCTGAAATCTAACGGCGTGGAACCGGAAGTGGTGCTTTATCTGGATACGCCCGCTGACGCCGCCACCGTGCGAGAACTGCTGCGTATGTTGGGCATGTCCAGCGCGCGCGAACTGATGCGCCAAAAAGAAGATCTCTATAAAACGCTTCATCTGGCGGATAGCCAGCTGAGTGAAGAGGCGTTAATCCAGGCGCTGGTTGAACACCCTAAACTGATGGAGCGCCCCATTGTGGTGGCAAATGGTCAGGCGCGCATTGGCCGACCGCCTGAGCAGGTGCTGGACATCCTCGGTTAACCGTTGAACGCCGCCGTCGCGGCGTATTACAGTTTCAGGATCTCTTTGACAAACGGGATCGTCAGTTTTCGCTGGGCAGTGATCGACGCATGATCGAGCTGATCCAGCGTCATAAACAGCGTGCGCATTTCGCGATCAAGACGTTTGAGTAAAAACCGCCCGACATCTTCCGGCAGTTCAAACCCCCGTAACCGGGCGCGCAACTGTAGCGCCTGAAGTTTGTCTTCATCGGAAAGAGGCTGGAGTTTATAGATTTGCCCCCAGTCCAGACGGGAAGCGAGATCGGGCAAGCCCAGATTTAACTGTCTTGGCGGACGATCGCCGGTGATCAATAACCGCGTCTTACCGGACTCCAGAATGCGGTTATAGAGATCAAAGATCGCCATCTCCCACAGTTCATCGCCAGCAACACACTCAATGTTATCAATACACACCAGCGAGAGGTGTTCCATACCGTCGAGCACTTCCGGCACGAACCAGGTGCGTTTATCGAGCGGGACGTAGCCTACCGCATCTCCACGCTGCGACAGTTCAGCGCAGGCGGCGTGCAGCAAATGGCTGCGGCCCGCGCCTTCACGCGCCCAAAGGTAGATATATCCACTATGTTCCTGGCGCAACACGTTTTGTAACGCGGCCAGTAGAGAGGCGTTATCCCCCGGCCAGAAACTTGCGAAAGTTTCGTCGTCAGGAAGATAAAGTGGCAAAGAGAGCTGTGCCGGTGTGTTCAGAGATACCTCAACCCAGGATGACATAAAATCGCGCTGAGTTTACCACATAATTCCCTTGAGATAGAACCGGGCAGCATCGCTGCCCGGCAACCCGTTACTGATGCGGAGACTCCGCATCATTTGCCTCCAGTACCACTTCTTCCGGACGCAACAGGCTAATCAGTTTAAAAATCAGGCTCAGGCCAATCCCGACGATGGTCGCCAGAGCCATCCCTTTCAATTCTGCCGCGCCGATATGCACTTTCGCGCCGCTCACGCCGATGATCAAAATCACCGAGGTGAGGATCAGGTTTTGCGCTTTGTTGTAGTCGACTTTTGATTCGATCAATACGCGAATCCCCGACGCGCCGATGACGCCGTACAACAGCAGCGAGACGCCGCCCATCACGGGTAACGGGATAATCTGAATCGCCGCCGCCAGTTTGCCGACGCAGGAAAGCAGAATGGCGAAAATCGCCGCGCCGCCGATAACCCAGGTACTGTAAACGCGGGTGATCGCCATGACGCCAATATTTTCCCCATAGGTGGTATTCGGCGTGGAGCCGAAGAAACCGGAGACGATCGTCGACAGTCCGTTAGCGAACATCGAGCGGTGCAAACCGGGATCGCGCACCAGATCTTTTTTGACGATATTCGCCGTCACCACCAGATGACCGACATGCTCGGCGATCACGACCAACGCCGCGGGCAGAATCGTCAGGATCGCGAACCATTCAAAACGCGGCGTATAGAAGGTCGGCAGCGCAAACCAGTGTGCCTGGGCAATGGGCGTGGTATCGACCACTCCCAGCGCGAATGACAGCGCATAGCCTGCCAGCACGCCGATCAAAATCGGAATGATCGCCAGGAAACCGCGAAACAGTACGGAGCCGAACACCGTCACCGCCAGCGTGACCATGGAGATGATAATTGTTTTCGTGTCCGGCGACTGCCCTTGCGCAGGCAGCAATCCGGCCATCCCCGCCGCGACGCCAGCCAGCTCCAGACCGATGACGGCAACGATTGCGCCCATTGCCGCAGGCGGGAACATCACATCCAGCCAGCCGGTGCCCGCTTTTTTAACGATGAAAGAAACCAGACAGAACAACACGCCGCACATAATAAAACCGCCCAGTGCCACTTCATAACCCAGCGGCAACAGCAGTAGTACCGGGGAAATAAAGGCAAAGCTCGATCCGAGGTAGGCCGGAATTTTACCTTTGCAGATAAAGAGATACAGCAGCGTTCCGATACCGTTAAACAACAGCACCGTCGCGGGGTTGATATGAAACAGAACTGGCACCAGCACGGTCGCGCCAAACATGGCGAAAAGGTGCTGTAAACTAAGCGGGATTGTCTGTAAAAGCGGCGGTCTTTCACTCACCCCGATAGCACGGCGCGTCATAGTGTTTTCCTCTAAGTGTGTTTGTTATGAGTTGTTTTATTCAAAAAAAAGCCGACTCTTAAAGTCGGCTTTTAATTATTTATTCACTTACTTGGTACCAAAAATCTTATCGCCGGCATCGCCAAGCCCCGGAATAATGTATCCGTGCTCGTTAAGCCCCTGATCGATAGAGGCGGTGTACAGTTCAACGTCCGGGTGCGCTTTTTCCAGCGCCGCAATGCCTTCCGGCGCGGCGACCAGCACCAGCACCTTAATGCTGCTACAGCCTGCTTTTTTCAGCAGGTCGATGGTCGCGATGACAGAACCGCCAGTCGCCAGCATCGGGTCGACGATCAGCGCCATGCGCTCATCAATGTTCGATACCAGTTTCTGGAAATAAGGTACTGGCTCAAGCGTCTCTTCGTTACGGTACATCCCGACTACGCTGATACGCGCGCTCGGTACATTTTCCAGAACGCCTTCCATCATGCCCAGACCCGCCCGCAGAATCGGCACAACGGTAATTTTTTTACCTTTGATCTGGTCGATTTCCACCGGGCCATTCCAGCCTTCGATGGTGACTTTTTCCGTTTCCAGGTCGGCTGTCGCTTCATACGTCAGCAGGCTGCCTACTTCTGAGGCGAGTTCACGAAAGCGTTTAGTGCTAATGTCGTTTTCACGCATCAGACCCAGCTTGTGTTTGACGAGTGGGTGTTTGACTTCCACGATCTTCATACTCTTCTCCTATCCTCAGATGACTGGCAACCACAAAAAAAATCGCCGGATTATACCGCTTTTCCTCTCTGGCGCAACACAATGTATGCTTGACCTGGATCAACCAAAAGCGCAGATAGCGGAAAAGTGAGTATAAATCACTCACGTTGAAACAGGCGATAAAGGCTAACAACCGTTTGAATCTTAGCAATTTTAAGGATGAATGGCCTGTCCAGACCACCTGTCGTAAACCAAGTGCTGGATATCCTTTTCTTTTTTACCAACAGAGAAATTTTCAAGCAGCGACCGAAACCATGCCAAAAAAATCGCCCGGATATCCAGGGCGCAGACCACGCTCGCAAACGTTTGCTTTCCCTGTTAGAATTGCGCCGAATTTAACTTTTACCGCAAGAAAAAACGTGGGGAACCAGGCAGTGACCGATAAGACCTCTCTTAGCTATAAAGATGCCGGCGTCGATATTGATGCGGGTAACGCTCTGGTTGATCGAATCAAAGGCGTAGTGAAGAAAACTCGCCGCCCGGAGGTTATGGGCGGTCTGGGCGGTTTCGGTGCGCTGTGCGCGTTGCCGCAAAAATATCGTGAACCGGTACTGGTTTCCGGCACTGACGGCGTAGGCACCAAACTTCGCCTGGCGATGGACTTAAAGCGTCACGACGCTATCGGTATTGATCTGGTGGCGATGTGCGTAAACGATCTGGTCGTTCAGGGCGCGGAACCGCTGTTTTTCCTCGATTACTATGCCACGGGTAAACTGGATGTCGATACCGCCGCCAGCGTGATCAACGGTATTGCCGAAGGCTGCCTGCAATCCGGCTGCGCGCTGGTTGGCGGCGAGACGGCGGAAATGCCGGGCATGTATCACGGCGAAGATTACGATGTGGCGGGTTTCTGCGTCGGCGTAGTCGAAAAATCAGAAATCATCGACGGCTCCCGGGTTGCCGAAGGCGACGTGCTGATCGCGCTCGGCTCCAGCGGCCCGCACTCGAATGGATATTCGCTGGTGCGGAAAATTATTAACGTTAGCGGCTGCGACCCACAAACCACTTTGCTGGAAGGGAAGCCGCTGGCCGATCATCTGCTTGAACCGACCCGTATCTACGTAAAATCGGTTCTGGAACTGATTGAAAACGTCGATGTACACGCTATCGCCCACCTCACCGGCGGCGGCTTTTGGGAGAATATTCCGCGCGTTCTGCCGGAGAATACCCAGGCGGTAATTAATGAGTCGTCCTGGCAGTGGCCCGCTATCTTTACCTGGCTGCAAACCGCCGGTAATGTCAGCCGACATGAAATGTACCGTACCTTTAACTGCGGCGTCGGCATGGTGATTGCGCTCTCCGCTCCGGAAGCGGACAAAGCGCTTGCTCTGCTAAACGAGAAAGGTGAAAACGCATGGAAAATCGGTATCATCAAAGCCTCTGATTCCGAACAGCGTGTGGTTATTGAATAATGAATATTGTGGTGCTGATTTCCGGCAATGGAAGCAATTTACAGGCGATTATCGATGCCTGCGAAGCGAAGAAAATTAAAGGCACCCTCAGGGCAGTATTCAGCAATAAGGCCGACGCGTTCGGCCTTGAACGCGCCAGAGAAGCAGGCATTCCGGCGCAAGCGCTGACTGCCGATCGGTTTGACAGCCGCGACG
This sequence comes from Salmonella sp. NW645, assembly GCF_051703725.1. NCBI lineage: Bacteria > Pseudomonadati > Pseudomonadota > Gammaproteobacteria > Enterobacterales > Enterobacteriaceae > Salmonella > Salmonella sp. NW645. The sequence continues at coordinate 82,547 of NZ_JAMMKR010000008.1, forward strand.
CCTTCGATCGCGAGTTGATTCGCAAGATAGACGCGTATGCGCCCGATGTGGTCGTGCTGGCCGGTTTTATGCGTATTCTGAGTCCGATGTTTGTCGCGCATTACTACGGGCGTCTGCTGAACATTCACCCTTCCCTGCTGCCAAAATATCCGGGGTTGCATACCCATCGCCAGGCGCTGGAAAACGGCGATGAGGAGCACGGTACCTCGGTGCATTTCGTGACAGACGAACTCGACGGCGGCCCGGTCATTCTCCAGGCGAAGGTGCCGGTTTTTGCCGACGACAGCGAAGATGATATCACCGCACGCGTACAAACTCAGGAACATGCGATTTATCCGCTGGTGATTGGCTGGTTTGCGCAGGGGCGTCTAAAGATGCGCGATAACGCCGCCTGGCTGGACGGGCGTCGTCTGCCGCCGCAAGGTTATGCGTCTGACGAATAATACGTCATCGGACAGGACTGCGTCTGCTTGCCGGATGGCGGCATAAATGCCTATCCGGCCTACTCTTTTCCCTTCCTTTATGCTATCAGTTTATTGTCATATTTTTCTGGCGCAGTTGGACATTAACGCGTAATGCTCGCCATAATCATCAGGCAGTGTCCCGTGAATAAAACGGAGTATAGGTAGTAATGGGTCAGGAAAAGCTATATATCGAGAAAGAACTGAGCTGGTTAGCATTTAACGAACGCGTGTTACAGGAAGCAGCGGATAAATCCAACCCGTTGATTGAGCGGATGCGGTTCCTGGGAATCTATTCTAATAACCTCGACGAGTTCTACAAAGTGCGTTTCGCTGAATTGAAACGACGCATTATTATCAGCGAAGAACAGGGTTCAAATTCTCATTCACGCCATTTGTTAGGCAAAATTCAGTCCCGCGTGTTGAAAGCAGACCAGGAGTTCGACGGCCTGTACAACGAATTACTGCTGGAAATGGCGCGTAATCAAATCTTTCTGATCAACGAGCGTCAGCTCTCGGTGAACCAACAAAGCTGGTTGCGCCACTATTTTAAGCACTATTTGCGCCAGCATATTACCCCGATTCTCATTAACCGGGAGACGGATCTTGTTCAGTTTTTAAAAGATGATTACACCTATCTGGCGGTGGAGATTATCCGCGGCGATACCATCAACTATGCGCTGCTGGAGATACCGTCCGACAAAGTCCCACGCTTCGTTAATCTGCCGCCGGAGACACCGCGCAGACGCAAGCCGATGATCCTTCTGGATAATATTCTGCGCTACTGCCTGGATGACATTTTTAAAGGGTTCTTCGACTATGACGCGCTTAATGCCTATTCGATGAAAATGACCCGCGATGCCGAATATGACCTGGTGCATGAGATGGAATCCAGTCTGATGGAGCTGATGTCTTCCAGCCTGAAGCAGCGCCTGACCGCTGAACCTGTGCGCTTTGTCTATCAACGCGATATGCCCGCCGCGCTGGTCGACGTGCTGCGGGAAAAACTGACGATCTCCCGGTATGACTCAATCGTACCCGGCGGGCGCTACCATAATTTTAAAGACTTTATTAATTTTCCGAATGTCGGTAAAGCCAACCTGGTCAATAAACCGTTACCGCGGTTACGCCATCTTTGGTTTGATAAAGAGAAGTTTCGTAACGGTTTTGACGCGATTCGTGAACGTGATGTGCTGCTCTATTATCCGTACCATACCTTCGAGCATGTACTGGAACTGCTACGCCAGGCGTCGTTTGACCCAAGCGTGCTGGCGATCAAAATCAATATTTATCGCGTAGCGAAAGACTCGCGCATTATTGACTCGATGATCCATGCCGCCCATAACGGCAAAAAAGTCACCGTGGTGGTGGAGTTGCAGGCGCGCTTCGATGAAGAGGCGAATATTCACTGGGCCAAGCGGTTAACCGAAGCGGGCGTCCATGTTATTTTCTCTGCGCCCGGGCTGAAAATTCACGCCAAACTCTTCCTCATCTCACGAAAAGAGGGCGATGACGTGGTGCGTTATGCGCATATCGGCACCGGTAACTTCAACGAAAAAACAGCGCGGCTGTATACCGATTATTCGCTGCTGACCGCCGATGCGCGCATTACCAATGAAGTGCGCCGGGTCTTTAATTTTATTGAAAACCCCTATCGCCCGGTCACTTTCGATTATTTGATGGTTTCTCCACAAAACTCACGGCGTCTGCTGTATGAGATGATCGATCGTGAAATCGCCAATGCCCAGCAAGGCTTACCGTCAGGGATTACGTTAAAGCTTAACAACCTGGTCGATAAAGGGTTGGTCGACAGGCTATACGCCGCGTCGGGTTCGGGCGTCCAGGTCAATCTGCTGGTGCGCGGTATGTGTTCTCTTATTCCGCAACTGGAAGGCATTAGCGATAATATTCGTGCGATTAGCATTGTGGATCGCTATCTGGAGCACGATCGGGTTTATATTTTCGAAAACGGCGGTGATAAGCAAGTTTGGCTCTCTTCAGCTGACTGGATGACGCGTAATATTGACTACCGTATCGAAGTCGCTACGCCTATCCTCGACCCGCGGCTTAAACAACGCGTCCTGGATATCATTGACATTCTGTTTAGCGACACGGTAAAAGCGCGTTTTATCGATAAAGAACTCAGCAACCGCTACGTGCCGCGCGGCAATCGCCGTAAAGTCCAGGCGCAGCTGGCAATTTATGACTACATCAAATCACTCGAGCAACCAGACTAACGCTATGCCAATTTACGATAAATCCCCTCGCCCGCAGGAGTTCGCTGCGGTCGATCTCGGCTCAAACAGCTTTCATATGGTCATTGCCCGCGTGGTTGACGGCGCAATGCAGATTATCGGGCGCTTAAAACAGCGCGTCCATCTGGCGGACGGGCTGGGCGCGGATAACAAACTCAGCGAAGAAGCCATGGAACGAGGGCTTAGCTGTCTGTCGTTGTTTGCTGAACGCTTACAAGGTTTCTCCCCTTCCAGCGTCTGTATCGTAGGCACCCATACGTTACGTCAGGCGCAAAATGCCGCTGATTTTCTCAAACGCGCGGAAAAGGTTATTCCCTACCCGATAGAGATTATTTCCGGTAACGAAGAAGCGCGCCTGATTTTTATGGGCGTAGAACATACGCAGCCGGAAAAAGGCCGCAAGCTGGTGATCGATATCGGCGGCGGGTCAACAGAGCTGGTCATTGGCGAAAACTTCGAACCCAGGCTGGTTGAAAGCCGTCGTATGGGCTGCGTGAGCTTCGCGCAGCTCTACTTTCCCGGCGGCGTTATCAATAAAGAAAACTTCCAGCGCGCCCGAATGGCGGCAGCGCAAAAACTGGAAACCTTAACCTGGCAGTATCGTATTCAGGGTTGGAACGTGGCGATGGGCGCTTCCGGTACGATTAAGGCCGCTCATGAAGTTCTCCTGGCGCTGGGTGAGAAAGATGGCTTCATTACGCCGGAGCGCCTCGATAAACTGAAGTCAGAAGTGTTGAAGCACCGCTCCTTTAATGCGCTCAGCCTGCCGGGTCTGTCTGAAGAACGAAAAGCGGTCTTTGTGCCGGGCCTGGCGATTCTGTGCGGCGTTTTTGATGCTCTGGCTATCCGCGAGCTTCGCCTTTCCGACGGCGCATTGCGCGAAGGCGTGCTGTATGAAATGGAAGGCCGCTTCCGCCATCAGGATGTTCGCAGCCGTACCGCAAAAAGTCTGGCCAATCAATACAACATTGACAGAGAACAGGCCAGGCGCGTGCTGGAAACCACCATGCAAATGTACGAGCAGTGGCAAACCCAGCAGCCAAAACTGGCGCATCCGCAGCTTGAAGCGTTGCTCCGCTGGGCGGCAATGCTGCATGAGGTTGGACTGAATATTAATCACAGCGGTTTACATCGCCATTCGGCTTATATTCTGCAACACAGCGATTTGCCCGGCTTTAATCAGGAGCAGCAAATGATGATGGCGACGCTGGTGCGTTATCATCGTAAAGCCATAAAACTGGATGATATGCCCCGCTTTACGCTGTTTAAGAAAAAACAGTATCTGCCGTTAATTCAGCTACTTCGGCTGGGCGTATTACTGAACAACCAGCGGCAGGCGACCACCACGCCGCCGACGCTGCGGCTAACGACCGATGACAGCCACTGGACGTTATGTTTTCCGCATGACTGGTTCAGCCAGAATGCGCTGGTACTGCTTGATCTGGAAAAAGAACAGCAGTACTGGGAAGCGGTAACTGGCTGGCGTCTCAATATTGAGGAAGAAAGCTCGCCGGAGATCGCCGCGTAAATTGTGGATCAGACGCCGCGCTGCGGCGTCTGCCTTTACTGAATCTCAGATAATAGCTGCGGCTCGCCAATTAAATATCCCTGAAGATAGTCGATCCCCAACGACAGCACGACGCTTCGTATTTCTTCGCTCTCGACATACTCCGCGACGACCTGCATTTTTTTCATTCGCGCTAAATGACAAATAGAAGCCACGATCTGATAATCGAGACTGTTTGACACTATATTGCGAATAAAACTGCCGTCAATTTTAAGAATATCGGCGTTAACGTTTTTCAGCCGCGCATAGCTGGCGTAGCCTGTACCGAAATCATCAATCGCTATCTGACAGCCAAACTGCTGTAGCTGTCCCAGCGTCAACTGCGCCTGCTCAGCATTGGTGAGAGAGTTGCTTTCCGTTACCTCAAAAACCAGTTGCCAGGGTTCAACCTGATATTGTTTAAGCAACTGCTTAACTTCTGCAGGAAAACGGGCGCGACATACCGATGTTGGCGACAGATTAATGGCAAAACGATGCGCGGGCATATATTCCCGGCTGGCCGCCATAAACCGCAGCGTGTTTTCAATCACCCAGAGATCGATAGCGGAAGACAAACCAAACTCATGCGCCACGGGTAAAAAATTGTCCGGGTTGATAACGTCGCCGTTGTCATCCCTGAGTCGCAGTAAAATTTCATGGTAAACGTCCCCACGTACACCGAAAATAGGCTGCGCCATCAGGAAAAAATGATCGTGCTCCAACGCCTGTTGCAGGCGATTCATCATCGCAATTCTGCCCTTCAAATCGCGCTGCAGGTGCATTGCGCCGCGCCGCTGTAAATCCTCCGGCGCGTTAGTCGTCAACGAAAGATCGGAACTAGTGCTTAATTCGCCCAACAGCAGATAAAGGTGGCTAACCGGAGAACGCACGCAGCAGTAGCTCACGCCGACAGGCGGCTGTAGCGGCAGTCCGTCCCAGATAAACCGAAACTGCTTAATATGTTTATCCAGCGCTTCAATACGCTGCTGATGCGCCTCTGTATTAAGACGCAGCACCAGGTCGTGCCCTGACATCTGGTAGACGCACTCATTTGAGGCCAGCATCGGCGTAATCCAGTGAGAGAGCTTTTGCTTATACTGGATGCGTAGCATGACGCCATAATTTTTACCCAATAGCTCCAGACCCGGCACGTGTAAAAAACAGATCGTAGACCAGGGCGCATTTTGGAGCGCGCGGTTTAACGCACGTAAATTGGGAAGATGTACAACCGGGTCAAGATAGGCCAGCCGCCGTGCGCGACCACTCACTACGCGCTGGCGCGTGGCCAGCACAGACATATAATTAACAATAAAAGAAAAAACCAGATAGCTCGAAGAGGTAATCGCTAATTGCGTATCATAACCTGAATACCAGGGCATATAACGCTGATAATAATGAATTGACGTAATTAGCACGACGGCCCAGATAATTGAAATAAACTTATAGCCATAGCGCATCGCGCCCCACAGCATGACCGGCAATAATAACGAAAGCGTATAGTTGGTACTAAATATTGAACTATTATCAGTCAATGGCATACACAGTATAAACATTAGTGTAGTCAATACGGCCAGCCAAATAACGATCTCTTTTTTAGTGGCCTTGCTATCAATCTGTAGCTTTAATTGCTGATAATACCCGCGCAGGTGCAGGGGATTGCGGAGAGTACGAATAATAAAATAGCACAATGGCACGCCTATAAGGTTACCGACCAGTAACGCCTGGTAATTAATCAGCGTGTTGATATTAAAGGGCATTACCCCCATCAGGCTGGCTTTACTTTCGTACATGCCAACAAAAGCGGCAAACTGGTAGATGACCAGAAATAATGTTGCTGAACAAAATACCTGCCAGAACATTCGTTGAAACAACAGGTGGGCGTCGCCGTGGGAAACATTATTTCGCCGGGGGGAAAAGACACGATAGCCGCCCCAACTTAGCACGATAGTAATGATAAAGTGCATCGTCACAGAAAGGGTTTCATACAGACCTGTCTGCGGGTATCTGCGCCAGAAGATAGCAAGCACAATGCCCGGCAGTGCTGCCCAGCCGAAAAAGAGCATCAGGCTAAGCATAAAAGCTAACGGCAGGTAAAAAAGAACCACATTTCCAGTGCTGGTAAGCGCATAAGTATTTGCGCTACTTAAAACAGGTAGTAAAATCGAAGGGAGAATGAGCGGTAGTCCCCACCATTTATCTCTGATATTTATATAAGTTTTATTTAGTTTCATAGATGCTCAGCAGAACCCCCCAATCCCAAAGGGGCGTTAACAGACAGGCATCCCACCTGACTTTAAATTGATGATGCGATATACATCACACGATAGTCATCGATTGTAATTATTAAACAAAAGTAACATTTGATTTAAGTCAATTATTACCTTTCTCCTGCCGCCTTTATTCGTCTTTTTATTCTTTGTTATCATTAATTTATTATTAATGTAAATACTAAAATTATCTTCCATAACAATATAAGATAAATCAACTGACGCAATTTTACATTAAGAGGAATTGACCATCGGTTCGCAGTATGCCTTAATGTAGAGTGAACGCAGGCTTGTTACGTTCTTCGCCTTGATAATACCCTTGAAGAACCCAGCCTGATCCCGCCCATACCGCTGGGCCAACGTTAAGGAACCCTTTGTGAGTCAGGCCAACAGTATGCGAAAACGACATCGATTTAACACTCGCATGACCCGTATCGTACTGCTTATCAGTTTTCTCTTCTTCTTTGGACGTTTCGTCTACTCTTCTATCGGCGCCTGGCAGCACCATCAGGATAAAAAAGAAGCGCAACAATCATCGCTTTCTGTCACCACGCCGGGACAACGTTAAGCTGTTATCCGTTAAAAAGCCCGCGCAAGAAAAAGAAGCTTTAGCGTTGACGCAAAAAGACAATCCCACTCAATGGGTTCAGGCCATGATCAGACGCTTAAAGAGCAACCGCGGGATATCCTGCCTGGGTGATAAGATCACATGCGCGGTTACTAAGATTCCCTCGACCGAATACAAAATCCGATAGCCTTCAGCGTGGTTAAACTCCCGGTAGCTGGCACAAGTTCAGGGCAAATCTGGCATCCCAGCGGGCACTGGCGTACGGTACTCTCAAACTGTGTGAGTATCTCTACGATAGCCGGATGCCGCTCAACCTCAACGCGCTTCAGGAAACCCGCTATTGTGTCGATGCAGTGCTTTACCGTAAACATATACTCAAAGGTCACCTGCGGTTCCGCCCTATCCGCCAGAGCCAATGCGAAATCAGGAAGATAACCATCGTGGGAGGAGAATAAGGTGACCAGTCCCATACGTCAGAATTTGTTTTGTAAAGAGCCACGTGGGATCAGATTACCGACGTTGACAGACAAAACCATCAACTCATTACAGCTAAGCTCAACGAATAATTTAGGTCGTTTCGTTGGTCGTAATGTACCCTGGCTCGGTTGGGTTATGACATTCACTACGATTTATGATATCCAGCGTGATATTAAAGATACATTTAATCGTGTGGCGGTTCCTAAAGATCGCATTCAGTGGACGTACTTCTAATGAGAGATATTGAGAAAGAAATTATCGATTTTATCGATCAGGAATATAACACTAAAAAGTACTTTCTCTGTGGGTCAAAGCGAACCATCACGCTTGATACCAGTATTAGGGATGATCTTAAACTCGTTTTTGAAGATAGTGAAGAATTTCTACAAGAGTACTTCAAACGTTGGAATGTAGATTCAGAAGGATTTGACATACTCAACTATCTGAATCCAGAGTATTTTGGAAGTAAAGAGCCTGATCCGCGTAAGCCACTAACAGTTGGTATGCTCGTTGAAAGTGCTAAAGCTGGACGTTGGTTATATAGTTGAAGAATAAGTTATTATATTTTAAATACCTCTTATTTGGGCTGAATCGCCACGGATAATCTGGACACTTCTGAGTCGTTGGTAGATCTTTTTCTTTATCCGCTCACGCTTCAGTAGCTGGAAAAAGCTTTCTGCAACCGCATTGTCATGACAGTTGCCACGACGGCTCATACTGCCCTCCAGTCCGTGCGATTTCAGGAACGACTGCCATTCATAGCGGGTGTACTGACTACCCTGATCAGACTGAACCAGCACCTGTTTTTGGGGATGACGTCGCCACACAGCCATCAGAAGCGCATTCAGGACAATATCTTTTGTCATTCGTGGTTGCATTGACCAACCGATAACTTTGCGCGAGAACAAATCAACGACCACGGCAAGATACAGCCAACCTTCGTGGGTTCGTAATTACGTCAAATTTGCCGTCAGGAGCTGTGCGCTACACAAAAAATGCATCTATGCACATAAATAAAAACCCTCTGCAAAAACAGAGGGTTAAATTTCCTTTTACCTGTTCATGAAAACACAGGAAGGGTTATCGGCTTATTCCCACTCAATGGTAGCCGGTGGTTTACCGCTAATGTCATACACCACACGGGAAATCCCGTTGACTTCATTGATAATGCGGTTGGAAACACGACCCAGGAAGTCATACGGCAGATGTGCCCAGTGCGCGGTCATAAAGTCGATGGTTTCGACGGCACGCAGAGAGACCACCCAATCGTACTTACGACCATCGCCCATGACGCCTACGGAACGGACCGGCAGGAAGACGGTGAACGCCTGACTAACTTTGTCGTACAGATCCGCTTTGCGCAGTTCTTCAATGAAGATAGCGTCCGCACGGCGCAGCAGGTCGCAGTACTCTTTCTTCACTTCACCCAGTACGCGCACGCCGAGGCCCGGCCCCGGGAACGGATGGCGATACAGCATATCGTACGGCAGGCCCAGCTCCAGACCAATCTTACGCACTTCGTCTTTGAACAGCTCTTTCAGCGGTTCAACCAGCCCCATCTTCATCTCTTTCGGCAGGCCGCCGACATTGTGGTGAGATTTGATGACGTGCGCTTTACCGGTTGCAGACGCCGCAGATTCGATAACGTCAGGGTAGATGGTGCCCTGCGCCAGCCATTTCACGTCTTCCAGTTTGAGCGCTTCTTCGTCGAACACTTCCACAAAAACGCGACCGATGATCTTACGCTTGGCTTCCGGATCGTTCTCACCAGCCAACGCGGACAGGAAGCGGTCTTCTGCCGGTACGTGAACAATGTTCAGACCAAAATGGTCGCCAAACATGTCCATCACCTGCTCGGCTTCGTTGAGGCGTAACAGGCCGTTGTCGACGAAAACACAGGTCAGATTTTTACCGATCGCGCGGTGCAGCAGCATTGCGGTTACGGAGGAATCCACGCCGCCGGAGAGACCGAGGATTACTTTGTCGTCGCCCACCTGCTCGCGAATGCGCGCCACGGCGTCGTCGATGATCTTCGCCGGCGTCCACAGGGCTTCACACTGGCAGATATCGCGTACAAAACGCTCCAGCATACGCATACCCTGGCGGGTATGGGTCACTTCCGGGTGGAACTGTACGCCGTAGAAGCGTTTTTCTTCGTTGGCCATAATGGCGAACGGGCAGCTTTCGGTGCTGGCGACGGTCACGAAGTCGGACGGAATCGCCGTCACTTTATCGCCGTGGCTCATCCACACGTCCAGCAGCGGTTTGCCGTCGGCGGTCAGGGAATCTTCAATACCGCGAACCAGCGCGCTGTCGGTCAATACTTCGACCTGCGCGTAACCAAATTCACGCTCATTAGAACCTTCTACATGACCACCAAGCTGCATCGCCATAGTCTGCATCCCGTAGCAGACGCCAAATACCGGCACGCCTGCTTCAAAGACATACTGCGGCGCGCGCGGGCTGTTTTCTTCGGTGGTGCTTTCCGGGCCGCCGGAAAGAATAATGCCGCTTGGGTTGAAGTCACGAATTTGTGCTTCTGTCACATCCCACGCCCACAGTTCGCAGTAAACACCCAGCTCACGCACGCGGCGTGCAACCAGTTGAGTGTACTGAGAACCGAAGTCCAGAATGAGGATGCGATGCTTATGAATGTTTTCCGTCATTGACGCTTATTCCGAGGCAAGTGAAACAGATTAAATAAATCGCCCGACATGAAGTCGGGCGAAGAGAATCAGGAGCCCAGACGGTAGTTCGGGGACTCTTTGGTGATGGTCACGTCGTGAACGTGGCTTTCCTGGATACCCGCACCGCTGATACGCACAAACTCCGCTTTAGTACGCAGTTCGTCGATGGTAGCACAACCGGTCAGTCCCATACAGGAGCGCAGGCCGCCCATCTGCTGGTGAATGATCTCTTTCAGGCGACCTTTATAGGCTACGCGGCCTTCGATACCTTCCGGCACCAGTTTGTCGGCAGCGTTATCGCTCTGGAAGTAACGATCAGAAGAGCCTTTGGACATCGCGCCCAGCGAGCCCATGCCGCGGTAAGATTTGTACGAACGGCCCTGGTAGAGTTCGATTTCGCCCGGGGATTCTTCGGTACCGGCCAGCATAGAGCCCACCATTACCGCGCTTGCACCTGCGGCGATGGCTTTGGCAATGTCGCCGGAGAAGCGGATACCGCCGTCAGCGATAACCGGAATTCCGGTGCCTTCCAGCGCTTCAACTGCGTCGGAAACAGCGGTGATCTGCGGAACGCCCACACCAGTCACGATACGAGTGGTACAGATGGAGCCAGGACCGATACCGACTTTCACCGCGCTGCAACCGGCTTCCGCCAGCGCGCGAGCGCCTGCGCCCGTCGCAACGTTGCCGCCGATGATTTGCAGGTCAGGATATTTAGCGCGCGTTTCACGGATACGTTGCAACACACCTTCAGAGTGACCGTGAGAAGAGTCGATCAGCAGTACGTCAACGCCTGCCGCCACCAGCGCGTCAACGCGCTCTTCGTTGCCCGCGCCTGCGCCGACCGCCGCACCGACACGTAAACGGCCCTGCTCATCTTTACAGGAGTTTGGTTTACGTTCCGCTTTCTGGAAATCTTTTACGGTAATCATGCCAAGCAGATGGAAGTTATCATCAACGACCAGCGCTTTTTCTACGCGTTTTTCGTGCATTTTTGCCAGCACGACTTCGCGGGCTTCGCCTTCACGAACAGTCACCAGACGCTCTTTCGGCGTCATGTAGACACTCACCGGCTGGTTCAGGTCAGTCACAAAACGCACGTCACGACCGGTGATGATACCCACCAGCTCGTTATCTTCAGTCACCACCGGATAGCCCGCAAAACCGTTACGCTCGGTCAGGGCTTTCACTTCATGCAACGTGGTGGTTGGCAGGACGGTCTGCGGGTCGGTCACTACGCCGGACTCGTGTTTCTTCACGCGGCGAACTTCTTCCGCCTGGCGCTCGATGGACATGTTTTTGTGGATAAAACCAATGCCGCCTTCCTGAGCCAGGGCAATTGCCAGGCGCGCTTCCGTCACGGTGTCCATCGCCGCAGAAAGCATAGGAATATTCAGACGAATAGTTTTCGTCAACTGCGTGCTGAGATCGGCAGTATTCGGCAAAACGGTGGAGTGAGCGGGAACAAGGAGGACGTCGTCAAACGTCAGGGCTTCTTTAGCGATACGTAGCATGGGCAATATCTCACCTGGGAGGTTAATAAATATTGCCGCGGCATTATACAGAACGTAATCGGTTGCATCTACATTTTTTTGCAAATAGTGCTTGCGATCCCCCGTGAGCAGGTTACTATCGATTGAATAACCTGCTGATTTAGAATTTGATCCCGCTCACATGTTATCCTCTCAAACCTCCTCAATTTTTACCGTAAGCCGCCTTAACCAGACGGTTCGTCTGCTGTTAGAACAGGAGATGGGACAGGTATGGATCAGCGGCGAGCTTTCTAATTTCACGCAGCCTGCGTCGGGCCACTGGTACTTTACGCTCAAAGACGATACCGCTCAGGTGCGCTGTGCGATGTTCCGTAACAGCAATCGCCGGGTGACGTTCCGCCCGCAGCACGGGCAGCAGGTGCTGGTACGCGCCAATATTACGCTGTACGAGCCGCGCGGCGATTATCAAATCATCGCCGAAAGTATGCAGCCGGCGGGCGAAGGCTTGTTGCAGCAGAAATATGAGCAGCTAAAAGCCAAACTCCAGGCCGAAGGGTTGTTCGATCAGCAGCATAAACAACCGTTACCCTCCCCGGCCCACTGCGTGGGGGTGATCACCTCGAAAACCGGCGCAGCGTTGCACGATATTCTCCACGTGCTAAAGCGTCGTGACCCATCCCTGCCCGTTATTATCTACCCGACTGCGGTCCAGGGCGATGACGCGCCGGGGCAGATCGTTCGTGCTATCGAACTGGCGAACACGCGGGGCGAGTGTGATGTGTTAATTGTCGGGCGCGGCGGCGGCTCACTGGAAGATTTGTGGAGTTTTAACGACGAGCGCGTGGCGCGGGCGATTTTTGCCAGCCGCATTCCGGTGGTCAGCGCCGTCGGTCACGAAACGGACGTCACGATAGCTGATTTTGTCGCCGACCTGCGCGCGCCGACGCCATCAGCAGCGGCAGAAATTGTCAGCCGTAACCAGCAGGAGTTGTTGCGCCAGATTCAATCCGCCCAGCAGCGTCTGGGCATGGCGATGGACTACTACCTCGCCAACCGCAGCCGTCGTTTCACGCAGATTTTTCACCGTCTGCAACAGCAACATCCGCAACTGCGTCTGGCCCGCCAGCAAACCGCGCTGGAACGTCTACGCCAACGGATGGGGTTTGCGCTTGAGGCCAGGATTAAGCAGGCCACTCAGCGCCAACAGCGCGTAAGTCAACGCCTGAGCCAGCAAAATCCGCAGCCGCGAATTCACCGCGCGCAGTCGCGCATCCAACAGCTGGAATATCGTCTGACGGAGAATATCCGCTCACGGTTAAGCGAACAGCGCGAACGCTTTGGCAACGCGGTCACGCATCTGGAGGCGGTCAGCCCGTTAGCCACGCTGGCGCGCGGCTATACGGTTTCGACGACAACGGACGGCAAGGTGCTGAAAAAGATCAAACAGGTCAAAGCAGGCGATATCATGACCACGAGACTGGAGGACGGCTGGCTTGAAAGTGAAGTCAAATCCGTCACGCCGGGCACGTAATCCAACACTCCCCTACCCTTTGCAGCGCGATGTTGGGTTTCGACTTCGCCTCAGCCAACCTACGCGCCACATTGGATAAGGTGTAGCCATAATCTGACGATCAACCGGTTTGTCATTCGCCTCAAAACCGGGCAGAGAATACCTGCCCGGTTTTGTCACTAACTTACCAGTTATAGCGCAGATTGAGGCTACCGTTCAGATCGCCAAAATCATTGCTGCCAGTCTGCCCGGCAACCTGAGCGCGAACGCTCCACTGCTTATCGATATCTGCCTGCAGACCTACTTTCAGCTCCGCACGGTTAGCCGGAAGATCCTGTTTCACCGTAGCATCATCAAACGATACCGACACATCATCGCTGGTGTGCAGCCAGTTAGCTTCAGCAAACGGCTGGATAACCGTACGACTGCCCTTGTACAGCTTGCCGTCAACTCGCAGACCCAGGCGCGTTGTCCAACTGTCACTATCCTGACCGTCGATCCGGGTGCCGTAGTTATCCTTCACGCTATCCGCTGAGTAATTCTGCCAGACAACCTGCGCCTGCGGCGTCAGACTGACAGTATTGCCGTTACTCAGCGCAATATCGTAGCGATAACCGGTTTCCAGCGAGACAGCGTTAGCGGTTGAATCGTAAGATTCAGAACCCGCATCACCGCTCTCTACGCTGTTGTTGTAGAAACCATATTGGTACCAGCTGTCGACATACGCGCCGCTATGCGTTTGGGCATCGGCAAACCAGGTGGCATAGACGCCAAGGTTGTAGCCGTCTACGTTGCCGCTACTGGTGAACTGGCTACCGTCTGCGCCACGGTTACCGGTACTGTCGGTATCGGCGTTGATGTAGCTCGCCATGACGCCAACGGTAACGCTCTGCTGGCCGTTGCCCCAGGCCAGAATGTCGCCGCCTAACTGGAACTGGGAGTAGTTGCTGTCCATATCGATATTGCCGCTGACAGCCTCGGATTCCGCTTTACCCGCTTTGAAGCGCGCCCATACGCTGCCATCGGCGTTACGATACTGGCTACCCTCGCGGTCATAGAGGGTCTGCATTTGCAGGTTGCGCGCCATCCACTGGTTGCCCATGTACGCGCCGATATCCGCACGGTACTGCGGTGCGACATCGCCGCCATCGTCCGGAGGCGTGACATCACGGTCATCATCTGGAGGCGTGACATCACCGCCGCTGTCGTCATCATCAGACTGTGCTTTTGACGCCAGATACCAGTCGTTGTCACTTTCATTCCAGTACAGACGGTAGGTATACAGACTGGCGTTAACTTCATTTTTTAACACAAACGCATCGCTTGTCGATGTGCCGCCAACATCCACCACTTCGATACCGTTAGTGGTCTGCGCCCCATTGCCGATGCCGTTGATGTACAGATCGGTGGTGCCGGAGGCATCGCCGGTAATGACTAACTTATCGGTCGCCGAATCATCGTCGCCCAGGACGGTATTCAGGTAAAGCGAGCCGCCGTTGCCGGTGTAATCGCCATCGACATAAAGCGTATTGCCAGGCGTGCTGGAGGAGCTGCCGCTGGCGAGCGTCCCCATGTTGATCAGATCGCCATTGAGGGTGAGGATGGCGCCAGTTTCCTCGCTGTCGCCGAAGACCAGCGTCCCTTCGTTGGTCACCTTACCGTTAACGGTCGTACCGTTGCTGCCGCCGAAGGTCGCGTCAGAGGCGACGTTCACCGCCTGCTGGCTGCCCATTTCGCCAATCGTACCGTCCCCGGACAGCCACAGTGTGCCTTCCTGTACGTTGGTATCGCCGCTATAGGTATTCGCGCCGCTCAGCGTCAGTTTACCCGCGCCCAGTTTGGTCAGCGATTTACCGTCCCAGTCGCCGTTGCCGGTTTTATCGCCCAGTACGCTGGTGACTTCAAAACTGTCGCCTGCGCCCAGGGTAAACGTGCCATGTGCTGGCGTCGCTGACGTGGCGGTCGCATTCCAGCTCAGCCCTTCGGTAAGCAGATATTCTGACGCATCTTCAGGATTGATTGTCCCGGTTACGGTCAGATAGTCCGGCTTGTCAGTAAGGTTCATCGTCAGGCTGGTAAAGTCGCCGCTGATATCGCTGTCCATATCCATCAGTTTAAAGGACTGGAACTCCGCGTCGGAGGCGCGCGCTTGCAGGCTGGCGTCGCTGACGACCAGATCGCCGCCAAGCGTGGCGCTGCCGCCGGTAATCAGCGGTTGCACTGAGTCACTATTCAGCTCAACGTTCAGCGTACTGCCATCTTGCTGAATTAACGCGCTGTCGCCGAGATCCAACGAGGTGCCGAGCGCCAGTTGGGTCGTCGCGCCGCTATGAGTGGTGATGCCGCCCACCGCACTGACTTCACCATCTGCGTCCAGCACCAGCGTGGCGTTATTGTCGACCAGGCCGGTGCCCAGCGCCGTCGTACTGGCGGCGACCAGCGTACCTTCATTGATGGTGGTGCCGCCGCTGTAGTCGTTGTCGCCGGAGAGGATCAGCGTGCCTGCGTCTTCTTTGGTCAGCGATTTACCGTCCCATGTGCTATTCGGATCAAGCGTGTCGTCAACGTCTGTCAGATTAGCCGCAACGTTAAAGCTGCCGTCAGGGTCGCTAAGGGTAAAGGTACCGTGAGCGTCGGTAGAAGCGTTGTCTCTGTCCGCATACCAGGAGAGGGAGGCCGTCAGATCATAGTGGGTGTTGTCTGCTTCGTCGACTTTTCCGTCGATAGTCAGGAAGTCAACATCTTCTCTATTCATTCCCGCGACGGTCAGATTGTCGAAATCGCTGGTAATGGCGCTGTCGCTGTCAATCAGCGTGTAGGTGTATGCCTCAGGCGTCCAGCTGTCTGTAACGCTGCCGATGCCTGTGACGTTCAGCGTGCCGCCCAGCGTGACGCTGTCGGCGGTAATGGCGATTTCACCGTTGGCCTTACTGAGATCAATATTCAGCGTACTATCGGCTTGCTGAGTCAGCGAGTCGACGTTGAGCGTCGTACCTTTGGCCAGCTCAGTCGTTGCTCCAGACTGGGTTGTGACATTCGCAAGATTGAATTCGCCCTCCGCGTCCAGCTTCAGCGTACCCGCGTTATCGACATCACCGCCGCCCAGCGCGTTAACGTTGGTGGCAATCAGCACACCGTCGTCAATAGTGGTGCCGCCGGAGTAAGTGTTATCGCCGCTTAACGTCAGCTCGCCCGTACCGGTTTTCACCAGCGCGCCGGTGCCGGAAAGCGTATTTTCCAGTTCGCCTTCGCCGACCTGAAGCACGCCGCTGTTGGCAATAACGCCAGTGCCCAGTGAATCCGCATAGTCAGCCGTCAGCGTACCGCCGGTTATGGTGGTGCCACCGCTGTAGGTGTTATCGCCGGTCACGATCAGCTCATCGTTACCGGTTTTGACAATTTGGCCCCCACCGGTCACGTTGTTATCCAGCGTGCCCTGACTCAGCGCAAGCGTTGCGCTTTCTGTAATCGTCACATCGCCAGTACCGAGCGAGGCGGCGTCTTTGGCGGCCAGAATGCCGCCGTCAATTTCAGTGTCGCCGTAGTCGTTGCCAGTGTTGCTGAGGATCAGCGTGCCGTCGCCCTGTTTGGTTAGCTTGCTGCCATCCCAGTTGGAGGTCGCCGTGGTTTCGTCCAGTTCGCTGGTGACGGTAAAGGTACTGCCTGCATCAACGGTAAAAGTGCCATGCGCAGCGCGCGTAGAATTTGCGCCCGCGTACCAACTCAAGCCCGTAGACAACTCGTAGTTGGTATTATCATTCGCATCAACGCCCGCGTTGATCGTAAGGTAATCCGGCATAGCAGAGATGTCGGCATCCAGCGTTACGCTGTCAAAATCGGTAGTGATCGCAGTTTGCGAATCAATCAGCGTGAACGATCCTAAGTGTTCGTCGGTTTCGGGCGCGACAAAGGTGGCCGTTGAGCTAAGGTTCAGCATCCCGTCCAACGTGACGTTGGCGGCTTTGATAATTGGCGAGCTGTTGGCGGTATCCAGCGTCGCGTTTATCTGGCTGCCGTTCTGCAAGGTCAGGGTATTGTCCACCGTCAGCAGCGTACCTGTCGAACCGCTCGCGTTGCCCAGCGTAATGCCGCCGTCGTTGGTCAGGTTGCCGACGGTTGACGGGTCGGTCATGTTCCACTGGCTGGTTTCGTCAAGCGTCAATGAACTGTTCAGGCCGTTGACGCTCCCTTGCAGTGAGGATTTTTCGGCCAGCGACAAGGACGATACTGTGCTCCCCGCGTCAATGTTGCCATTCAGCGTTGTGTTGTTGGCCTCTACGGTTGCCGCATTATCCAGTTTAATAGCCGTTGGGCCAGTCAATGTGCTGTCGGTTAATGTAATGGGCTTTTCCATCACCGTGTTTTTATCAACGTGCAGCGCGGCGGCGTCGTCTGAGGTCACGTCCGCATTATTGACCGTCAGCCCGGAGTTATTGCTGTAAAAACTGCTGCCCCCCGTGGTCATCAAAATACCATCGCCTTTGGCGATGATGGTGGCGCCGTCAATGTTGACGGAAGATTTGGCGCTCTTAATGCCGATATCTTCGGACGTAATGACCATCGAGTTTTTATTATCGCCGGAAATGGTTACCGTTGAGGCATTACCAGCCTCAATGGCTGCGCCTTTGGCATTATCGTGCATGATGGTTGAGTTCTTGATATCAAGAATACCCTGGTTGGAGGCAATAACCGTACTTTTCGTGCCCGTAGAACTCACCGTACTATTGGTCACATACAGAAAGGCGTTGCTTGTCGTGTTACCAGCCACGCTCAATTGACCATTCGTCAGCGTAACTTCGCTTCCGTCCTTTATTTTCAGCGTGCTGCCCTCGCCAACCGATATGTTGCTAGTGGTTTCCGCTGTTGCTGTTACCTTGATATCGCTCAATGTCGCTTGTGACTCGCCGCTGAGCGTCATGATGCCGTAATTGCCTTTGACCTGGAGGGTCCCTCCCGTTAGCGTTATGCTGCTCTGTCCGGTGAGTTCGATACCAGTACTATAGTTTCCTGTCGTTGAGATTTCTGCGTTGGTGAGATTAAGCACCGCGCCGCTGGCGAGCTTAATCGCCGTGGCGATTGCGTAGCTACCGTCCGGGAGGAGATCTCCGCCGCCGTCCGTCTCAATCACAACGCCCGTGCCTGTGCCTGAGGTTGGCTGCCATCCCCCCTTAGCCGTTGCCAAACCTTCCAGATACAGAGCCGTACCCTGGCCGGTACCTGAATAAGAAATTGGCGACGTTTCTGCGTTCAGGTCGTGGTCGGTTCCGTCAATGTAGGACACCGGATTATCGGCCATAGCCAGCGGACTGGCGAACCCAAGCGCGGCAACAATTGCGAAGGCCAGCGCATTGTGTTTTGCACTAATTGTCCATCCTGACTCAGGCTTTTCAATAGAAAGGGCGACTTCATTAGCGTGCGCCTGTATTTTAACTTTGCTGTGGCCTCGCGCCAGTTCTGAAGCCACGACATACATATTTCGCACGGCGCTCCAGACGATACTGTAGGTCCTGTTCAATTTTTAAATTTCCTTTTAATAACGTTCACGAAGCAAACTTGATTTTGATTGGCTGTAAATAGCTTTTAAATGGTGTATATAAATGAGATAAATAATAAATAACAAAAATATAGCTCTATGAATGATTACAATCATCTGTAACAATATATTATCAAAGACAGATTATTAACTAATTTCAAGGTCTATTTCAATGCCAGGTCA
This sequence comes from Salmonella sp. NW645, assembly GCF_051703725.1. Taxonomy (NCBI): domain Bacteria; kingdom Pseudomonadati; phylum Pseudomonadota; class Gammaproteobacteria; order Enterobacterales; family Enterobacteriaceae; genus Salmonella; species Salmonella sp. NW645. The sequence goes on from NZ_JAMMKR010000008.1 coordinate 101,527, forward strand.
ACCTTTGATTAATTTATAATTGATATAAATACATCCATCCATTTTATAAATATTTATATTATGAATGATATTTAATGGTTTCATATATTGAGATAAATAGATGCGTGAGGAAAAAGGTGTGATTATCATGCAACACCTGGTGTTATTGTAAATATACTCGTCATACTTCAAGTTGCATGTGCTGCGGCTGCGTTCCCTCACCCCAGTCACTTACTTTATGTCGCCTTCCTGCAACTCGAATTATTTAGAGTATATGGGTAGCGCCAGATGCCGGGTTGCAGAAGCGAGACGGCGCTTTTACACACTCGCGGCAAACGGTGGTGACTCCAATTAGCAGAACATATACTTTTCAATGAATGTGTCGATTACTTTTTCATGAAGCTCAATGGAACGTGAAAAGCAGATTTTTTTCGTGCCAGACGCTTAATACGTTAATCCACGCACGTCGCATAACCTGCTGAACTTGCCGGCTTAATGGCGCAGTTTTGATTCCTGGTATTCTCATCCACGCCGCAATACATGCCGCCGCTCGAGGTTGATTTAGATAAATAGGGGTAGCCCTGCGTCGGCCAGCCTAACGAGCTAATGGAATGATACAGCGTCAACAGGTCGTTATTATCCGGTGCTTTGCTAAGGCTACCGCACTGCTTGGCAATATCCCATTTAGTGTTGTCCACCGTATGCGCCATCGCCCAGTACTCGTTATTTGTATGCACTCCGTTGGTAAATACTGGCGTCACGCCTGACAGCAGCTCAGCCTGAAGCCACGGACGATGCAGCGTTTTTCCGTTAACGGATGTCGTATCCGCCATATTTCCCCAGAACAACGCTTTATCCGTATCCGGACTGGTAAGTACCATAAAAATCACATCCAGTGATGCGTGAAGAGTCGTATTGTCCGTCAGTTTCACCGTGAGTGGCGTTTTCAGTCCCAGGCTTTTATCCTGATTAAGCGTAAACGTTGCCGTACCGTCGCTGCCGGTAGTGCCGGTAAAGACAATCCCGGTGGTGGTCATACTTTGGCTGGCGCTTGCGGGTGTCAGCGCTTTAAGCATGAGATCGTCTGCTCCGGCATCCGCTGCCACGTCGCCATCCGTTACCACCGTACCTGCCCGATTTTTCGAATCGCCACGTGACAACGTAAAACCGACGTTGGCGACCGGGTTACCGCTGCTATCTTTTACCGTCACCGTTAACGGCATCGCGCTTCCCTTCTCCACTACCGCCGCGTTTTTCGCGCCGTCCATCGCCGTCGAGGTCAGCGTAATACTGGCAGGAGTAGAAGTACGCGGCTCGACCAGACACACCTGAGCGCCGGTGGCAGTCGATGAACTGGCGGTGCCTTTATCGCCGCTATTCAGGTTTATAAATTGGTAATATCCGGTATTCGGCGCACGATCCGCCGCCCACCAGAATTTGTTCCCCGCCACCGGCCAGCCGTAGTTTGTACCGATTGCGCCGTCAGGATTGTCGCCATACAACGTTTGCAGATCGCCTGACAACGACTGGTATTCGACATCACAGCCGGTTGCGCCCGCTTTTTCAGTGTTCGCTGCGGTGACTAAGGGCCATGTTTCATTGTTAACCAGGTAAGTACCGCTATTCGACGTCATCTCCGCCGCCAGCAGCGGACGTCGGAACTTCACGCCCGCGCTGTTGGTCACGGTTTCCGGCATGTGTCCCCAGTATTTGGCTTTATCGCTGTCCGGGCTGGTAATGACGGTGAAAATGACGTCCATATTGCTAACTGTCAGCGGATCGTCGACAAGCATCGCCTGCAGCGGTGTTCTCAGGCCACGGGAGTCATCCTGCGTCACTTCGAGTTGCGCTTTACCATCCTCATCCGTAATGCCATACCAATAACTTGTGCACGAAGATACCGTGCAGTTAAACGTCATTGAGCCCGTAGACGGCGCAACCGATGTGAGTACCATGCCTCCGCCGGAACTGCCATCAACGACACCCGCCCGGTCTATCGAAAGCGTTCGTCCCAAACGGATAGCGGTATTGGGCTGCGGCGTGCCAGAACCATCCCTCACAGTGACGGTCAACGGCAGACTCTCGCCCTTCTTCGCCACTGGAGCGCCTTTATCCGGATCCATGGCGCTGGAGGTGAGTTCTATCGACAAGTCCCGGCGCTTTGCCAGACAAAGCTGCGCCGTGGCGGTATTGGCTTTGGTTGTCAGCGTATTATTATCGCTGAGTCTGACATACTGGAACTGACTGTCTGAGTGCGTGGCATCCGGTACTGAGTTACCCGCCCCCCAATATTTTCCTGATGCCACCGGTAGGCCAAGCGTTGTCGTGAGTGCGCCATTGGGATAATCGGTATATAGCGTCTGTAAATCATTTACCGTCGGCAACCCCAGCCGATCGCACGGGCTGGCGGTGTCCTGATACATATTCGGATAACGGCTCCAGGTATACCAGGACTCGTTATTTTCCGTATAACCCGACGTGTCCGCTGTTGAAGAAAGTTCAGCGCGCAGCAGCGGTCGCTTAAATTCAACTCCCTTACTGTTGGTAAAGGTTTCCGGCATATGGCCCCAGTATTTGGCCTTATCGCTGTCCGGGCTGGTCACTACGGTAAAGATTGCGTCTTTACTGTCCGTCAGGTTGCTGCCGTCCATCGTGGCGGCGCTGATAGTGGTCTTTAAACCTGTGGTACTGTCCTGAGCCAGGGTAAATGTCACCTGACCCAGTTCATCAGTTTCCACGTACAGATATTTCGCGGAGGTATCCAGCAGGGATGTCGCAAGGCCGGACGGCATCACATTACGTAGCGTAATATCGTCTGTGGCACCTGAAGCCGATGCGGCGCTGTTGGCGCGATTGTACGACGTTCCCCGGCTGATTTTCACCATCACGTTTTTCATCGGCTGGCCTGCGGCGTCTTTCACCGTGACGGTGGCGGCAATCTGCTCGCCCTTCTTCGCCTTCGCAATCCCGGTGGCTTCATCCTGGCCTGCCAGCGTCAGCGTCAGGCTGGCAGCGGCGCGGCGCGCCGAGACAAGACAGGTCAGCATGTAGTAAGCCGTGGTGCTGGTCGTCGTTTTGACATCATTGCCGTCGTTAAACAGGTTGACCGCTGCGTACAGCGACTGCGCGCCGTCTGACGATATCACGTAATCCCCCGCCCACCAGTAGCGGCTGACGTTGTTGTTGCCCGAACTGGTCATCGGCCAGCCGTTACGGCTACGCATGGCATTATCAGGCCAGGTATTGTACAGCGTCTGGAGGTTGCTGACGCTGGGCAGATAATCGCGCCCGCAGCCGCCGCTGACGCCGTTCCAGGCTTTATCGACGGTTATCATGCCCCAGGTTTCGCCCTTGTCGTAGTAGCCGTTGGCGATGGTCAGCGTTTTGCCGGGCGTAGCGCTGAACTCGCTCGCCAGCAGCGGACGTTTGTACGCCACGCCGCTGCTGTCGGTTAACGTTTCCGCCATATGGCCCCAGTAGCTGGCCTTCGGGGTGTCCGGGCTGGTAACCACGGTGAAAATAACCGGCAATGGCGCGGTCGTTGTGGCGTTGCTGTGCTCTATCGACGCCATCAGCGGCGTTTTAAAGCCAGCGCTCCCGTCCTGGCTGATATCCAGCGTCAGCGTACCGTCCGCGCCGGTAGCGGTGTAATACTCAACGCCGCTGTTACGCGCGTCGCTGTGGTTAATCTGTATGGCTGCCGCCTGCGAACCGTTAACCTCCTGATTCGCCCGCCCAATGCTGTCGCCGCGCGTAAAGATAACCGGCGTGTCCGCCACCGGCTTGCCCTGGGCATCCAGCGTGGTGATGGTGACCGGAATCGTCTCGCCGACCTTCGCTTTAGCGAAACCATCGCTGTCGTTATACTGCGGCGAAGTCAGCGTTATCTGCGTCGCCACCGGATGGGCGTTTTGCAGGCAGACAAAATAGAGTTTTTCATCCCACAGCAGCGAACCGATGCCGCCGTCGCGCAGATTAATCGACTTAACGTAGCGGTTTTCCGATGTCCTGCTTAAATCGGCGGTGCTGTCCTGGTAGTTTTTACCGTCCAGCGGCCAGCCCTGCTGGGTATTCATGGCGCCGCCTGGCCAGGCGTCGTACAGCGACTGGAGATCGGCAAGCGAGGGCACAAATCCCGCGCCGCAGGCGTCTTTCGCCACCTCAAAATTCACGCTGCCCCAGGTTTCGTTATTTTCCGTATTGCTGCCGTGGGTAATGCCGCTGGCGATTTCAGCCGATAACAGCGGGCGCTTAAATACCTCGCCGTTGGCCGCCGCTACCGTTTCCGGCATATGGCCCCACATTTTAGCCTTATCGCTGTCGGGGCTGGTGACCACGGTAAAGATGGTGTCGATGCTGGCCGTCGCGCTGGCGTTATCGTACAGCGCCGCCGTAATCGCGACCTTCGTACCGTGGGTATCCGGGCGGGTGACGGTGATAATTTTGCTGCCGTCCTCGCCGGTCAGTTCGCCGATTTTGGTGGCGGTATCGTTGAGCGATTCACCGTCGATGACCACCGCAGAAACGATGCCGTCGCCGCTACCGGCGATATGTTTTTCCCCCTGGCGGGTATAGCCGTCGCCGCGACTGAGCACAAACGGCGCATCCGGGACCGGATTGCCGCTGGCGTCTTTCGCCGTCACCTTGAGCTGAAGGGTGTCGCCTTTTTTCACTTTCACCGCGTGCTCGCCGCCGACGTCATACCACAGCGACGTATCTACCGGTTCGATGGTAATTGAGGCGGCCGTGGGATTGACGCCAACCAGGCAACTCACAAAATCGGAAGCGTCGCCGGAAGCGGTTTTGTCGCCGGAGGCCAGCGATACCGTCTGCCACGAACTGGCGCTGGCGAAGGTGGAAGACCAGTAGTTATACGACGTCGGCCAGCCGGATACGGTGTGAATTTTATTGCCATCGTTCGCGGTATAGAGTGCGCTAAGCTGGTGATCTTGCGGCAGATGATTAACCTCGCAGCCTCCGGCGTCGGGGTTGTTCAGCGCATCGGCATGGGTAACGCGCGCCCAGGTTTCGTTATTCTGATCTTCGGTCCTGGTCGCGGCAGTCGCTTCCGCCGCCAGTTTTGGCCGCTGGAATTCCATATTGTCCACGGTGATAGTATCCGCCATATGTCCCCACATATGCGCTTTTGGCGTGTCGGGGCTGGTGGGGACGGTGAATTTCACGCTGCGGTTGACGGGGGTGGTGATCAGCGAGTGGAGCGGCAGTACGGTCAGCGGCGTCAGCAAGCCGACGCCCTGCGGCTGTTCAATCACCAGCGTGGCGTTCCCCTCGGCATCGGTGATGCCCTGATACGTCATCGACGCCTGGGAGGAGCCAAACGAGGTTCCCCCCATGACCAACGTTCCGTCGCTGGAGTCGGTAAAACCGGTCGTCGCGTTGTCGCGATTTTTGCCATGCGACATGGTCACGGTAAACGCGGCGTTAGGCACAGTCAGTCCGTTCAGCGCGTTGACGGAGTGCACGTTCATCGTTACCTGTTCGCCCACTTTGGCGACCGCATTGCGTAACGACTCGTTGCCATCGAAGTAAACGTTCAGGATGGTCACCAGTTCGTTGCCGGAACAGGAAAGATAGTTCGGTTCAGCGCCGCTGAACATGCTGTCCGCGCCGGTCGCCAGGTTGACGTGCGCGGTGGTAGAGCCATCGGTATCCGCCGCGATATAGCTGTGTTTCTGCGTCGGCCAGCCGTAGGTCGTTTCCATCGCGTTGCCGGAATGGGCCGCATACAGCGTATCCAGCAGCAGTTGCCCCGGCACCTGGCCCGCGCCGCACTGGTTTGTCGCCGCCGTTACCGAGTTAAACGTGGCCCAGTATTCGTTATTCTCAAATTCAGAGCCGGTGTCCTGCGCGGCTTCGTCCGCCAGCAGCGGACGTTTGTAGATATTGCCCGCCTCCACCACGCCCTGCATATGGCCCCACATGCGCGCCTGCGCCACGTCCGGGCTGGTGACTACGGTAAAAATGACGTTCTGCGTCGCTTCCGTCCCGTCGAACAGCACCACGCGCACCGGGGTTAACACGCCCGCGCCCCGATCCTGGGTCAGCGCCAGCGAGAACTGGCCGTTGGCGTCGGTGACGCCGTGATAGTGACCGTCGCTGCCTTCCAGATTGGTGATGACGACCGGTTCATCCGACCACTGATGCGCCGCGTCAATATCGGCGTTCTTTTGATTCTGGCGATTCTGTTCGTCGCCCAGATAGACATTAAAGTAGCGATAGGGCAGCGGTTTGTTGGTGGCGCTGTCGGTCACGCTGATCTTCATATTGATCTCATCGCCAACCTCGACTTTCGCGGCATTGACCGTTGAATCAAAACTGTCGGCGCTAATCACTAACTTCGGCGTAACCTCCGGCGAGGCTTTATCCACGCAGCTTACCAGCGATTGCGTGGCGTCCGGCATTTGCGTAAGGCTGCGGCTGCGCATATCAATGCTGATATGGTCGGCGGCGATCGACCCCTGGGAGGAGGACCAGTACTCTTCATCTCCGGATGTCAGCCCCACCGGCCAGCCGAGGGTGGTGGATAAATCGCCGCGCTCAATTTTTAACCCTTCCAGTTGGCGCGCATCCGGCAGAATATCGCAGTGTTTATCCGCATTAGCCCAGTTGAACTGCGCCCAGCTTTCATTGTTGATACTGACGGCGCGGTCTTCGCCGTCGGTTTCCGCCGCCAGTTTGGGGCGGCTAAAGGTGTAGCTTTCGCCGTCCACCGTGGCGGTGGAATTGTCCGCCATATGGCCGTACATATTGGCGCTGCCGCTGTCCGGGCTGGTGAGGGTGGTAAAAATCACGTCCACGTCGGCTTTCAGCGCAGGCGCGCCTGACGGGTGCGCCACCAGCGGGGTTTTTACCCCCGGACCGTTAGCCTGGGTGACGGTCACCGTCGCCACGCCTTCCGCATTGGTGGTGCCGTGATATTCTGTGGCGGTGGTGGTCAGTTCGGTATTGCCGACGCGTACCGGCGCGGTATTGTTCACCACGCCCTGGCGATTCAGCGCATCGCCGCGGGTAATCACGAACGCGATATTGCCCGCAGGCTCGCCGTTACAGCCTTTGGTATTCACCGTCAGCGTGATGCTTTCACCGGCTTTGACCTTCGCGGCGTTTAGCGACTCGTCCAGATGATCGGCGACGAGAGTAACCGGGTCGCCCACGGCGGGGGCAATATCCACCGCAATCTTTTGATTGAGTATCTCTACCGCGCTGTCATAAGGCACGCCGGTGCGGGTAAGCAGCCACAGCGGCGGTACGGCGGTTGAGGTATCCAGTTGCGGCCAGACCACCAGGTGGCGGCCCGCCATATTTTGCTCACAGAACGTCAGGTTTGCCGATGGCTGCGGAGACAGCGGCGTATCCGGCGTGGCGGCGTCGGCCCACACCAGCGTGACGGTGGGCGCGCGTTCAGCCTGCCAGGCCAGCGGCGGATCGGCGAAAATATCGCCTTCGGTATCGTGCGGATTGGTTAAGGTCAGCGCGCTGCCTGCATCGCTGGTGCTGAACTGGCTGGGTTTCGCGGAGTAATCAACAGAATTAGCCGCATCAGATCGCAACTGAACGCTGCCCTGATAGACCGGGATCGTCACACTATCGGCCTGAGGGGGAGTACCGTTAATAGCCGCAGTTTGCTCAGTGAGTTCCTGCCATGCGCCGCTGTTTCGCACGGCCTGCGCGAAGAAAGGCGTTAAAATAAAGGCGCATAACAGCAACCAGGATAAAAAACCGACACACTTTTTCGATTTCACTGACGTACCTGAGAAAAGTCCATTTCGTTGCAGCTCATTCCATTAATACAAGGAATTAAAAATGCATCGCGACCGGCACAACGCCAGCCACAAGGGATACACAGGTTGGGCGCGCCTCACCCAACCTACTGCACCCGGCACGAGGCATAAGCAAAACCTTGACTTGAAAGCGTACAGTTTTCCGTATTGGTCGTTTCGTTAAATGAGCAATACTTACCGCCAACCATCGTTTGCGATGCATAGTCATATGTATACGACGACGCCGGCGCAGCCGTAGGCCAGTGCAGGTCGCCAATGATGTTCTTCAGCGCCTTCAGATCGTCCAGCGTCGCGGCGTTTTCCAGCGAGCCGCAAAGATAAGGCAGCGATGTCGTAGCATGAATGGATGTTTCACCATAATCAATATAGTTCGCCGCCCAGGTTTCATTATTAAGCGGCCAGGTGCCTGGCGGCATTTTGGACATCTCTGTTTTCAGGAATGGGCGGCGCAGCGTAACGCCGTTAACCTCAACGGTATCCGGCATATGGCCCCAGTATGACGCATACGGTGTATCCGGGCTGGTTGGTACCGTAAAGATCGCATCGACGCTCGCCGTCTCGCCAGCCAGCTCCGAAAGCGTCGCCGTGATGGATGTTCTCAAACCCAGCGATTTATCCTGGTTTAACGTGAACCGCAACTTACCGTCATCGCCGGTGACGCCATACCATTTCGTGCTGGTTCCCCTCTGGTTATTAAACACCACTGCCGCACCCGCAGGCGATACCGGCGTCAGGGTCATGCCTGATAACGCGCCTTTGGACGCAACCGGCTCGCCAATCACACCGGCCTGAATGTATTTGCTATCCACCGTGCCACGCGAATAAGAGTAATCACGCGTCAGCATAACCGTCGCCCCCGCCTGCGGCTGCCCGGTGCCGTTAGTCACCGTTACCGTCATCGGTATCGCCTCGCCTGTTTTCGCCACCGCCGCCGATTTATCCGCGTTCCACACGTCCGTAGATAACGCAATCTTCATCTGTCGCGGTTCCGTCAGACAGAGCTGGTAATAGAAATTCCCCGGAGTTTCCAACGTGGTGCCGCCATTACCCGTATTGAGATCGGTAAATTGCCAGTAAATGGATTGATTTTTTACCAGGCTGTCGCCTGCCCACCATTTTTTCTTGATGGGTAATCCAATGTCGGTCGTGATCTTACCTTTGGGGTGATCGCGGTACAGCGACTGGAGATCATCCTGCGTGGCCATCTGATTTATCGGGCACGCGCCATAATTCCCGGTATTAAAATTATTCACCGTAAACCAGGTTTCATTGGTTTCGAAGTAACTCGACGTATGATTCTGCGATGAGAGTTCGCCATACAGCAGCGGGCGCATAAACTCCGCGCCGTTGCTGGCGGTGAAGGTTTCCGGCATATGGCCGTACATATTGGCCTTGTCGCTGTTCGGGCTGGTGATGACGGTAAACACTGCCGGCAGCGACGAGGTTACTGTCGGCGTATCATACAGGCTGGCAGTCACCACGCTTTTCACCCCGACTCCGCCAGGTTCGTCAAGCGAAAGGGCCAACGTACCGTTCGCCCCGGTCGCCCCATAAAGAACCGATGAACTGTAGGCAAACTCTTGCGTCGCGCCACCAGACTGCGTCATCGTCATGGTGTAGCTGTTGGTAAACGGGTAGTCAGCTTTACGCGGCGTCCCGGCGTCGCGCTTAAGCGAAAACGTCGTATAAGGCACCGGATTACCCGCCGCATCGGTGGTGGTGACGATCAGTGGGATCGACTCACTGTTTTTAGCCTTCACCGCCTGAATAGTGTCATCCGTCGCCAGCGTGGAGGTGAGCGTAATTTGCGTAGCCTGCGTCTTCGGCGTCGTTGCGCAAATTTGGTATTGCCTGTCGTTCACACCGTCATTAACGACGCCCCGGCGCGAATCATCATCCAGATCGACAATGTAATAGGATCGGGGCTTTCCGCCGGTTAACGACCCGGAACTGGAACCGCTCCAGTAAGAACGGTTGATCGGCCAGCCCTGGGCGGTTTTTATCGTGCGGTTTGGGTATTTGCTGTAGAGCGAATCCAGCGCCTCGACGGAAGGGAAATAGCCCGCAGCGCAGTTAACAGCGGGGTCGGTTTTTGAACTGTCTGGCCCATAAAGCCCCGCCCAGATTTCGTTGTCTTCGGTATATTGCGCGGCACTTGCCTGATTGGCTAATTCAGCGTAGAGCTGTGGACGCTGATACTCCGCGCCATCCGCCGCCGTGAGCGACGGCAACATATGCCCCCACATGCGGGCAACGTCGACATCCGGGCTGGTGATGACGGTAAAGATGGTGTCAATGCTGGCGCTCACGGCGGCATTTTCATACAGCGCGGCGATAATGGCCGTTCGGGTGCCGTGTGTGTCCGGGCGGGTAACGCTGATGATGCGGGTGCCGTCAGCGCCGGTCAGCATCCCCATTTTGGTGGTGGTCCAGGCCAGGGATTCGCCATCGATCACCACGGGCGTGACGATGCCTTGCTGATCGTTGCCCTCACTGGCGGTGTACTTCTCGCCCCTGCGATCGTAACCGTCGCCGCGGGTGAGCACAAACGGCGCTTCCGGGATCGGGTTGCCGCTGGCGTCCTTCACCGTCACCTTCAGTTGCATCGTGTCGCCTTTTTTCGCTTTGACCGCGTGAACGCCGCTGCCATCGTACCACTGCGACGCATCCACCGGTGCAATGGTAATCGAGGCCGCCGCCGGGTTATCGCTGGCCAGACAGCTGGCGTAAATGGAGACGTTGGCGTTGGCGAATTCACTGCCGCTAAACAGCGAGATCAGTTTCCACGTGGTAGCGCTCTGGAAGGTCGAAGACCAGTAGTTAAGCAGCGTCGGCCAGCCCTGGGTGCTTTTCATCACGCCGTCGCTGTTGGCGTTGTACAACGCCTCAAGCTGATCGATGCGCGGCAGGCGGTTCGCCGCGCAGCCGCCCTTATCCGGGTTGCCCGCCGCGTCAGGATGCAGAACGCGCGCCCAGGTTTCGTTAGCCTCAGCCTGAGTACGTTCCGGCGTCACTTCATCCGCCAGCTTAGGCCGCTCAAAGGTCAGATCGCCGACGGTGATGGTATCAGCCATATGGCCCCACATTTTGGCTTTTGGCGTATCCGGGCTGGTGGCGACGGTAAACTTCACGCTGCGGGAAACGGGCGTGCTGATTAATGAATCGACGGGCGCAATGCTTAACGGCGTCAGCAGCCCTACTCCCTTCGGCTGGGTGAGGATAATGGTCGCATCGCCGTTGGCGTCGGTGATCCCATGATAAGCCTGCCCGGCAAGGTAGCCCACGTCATCAAACAGCATCTGACCATTGCTGGTGTCGGTAAAACCGGTCGTCAACCCGTCGCGCCGTTTGCCGTTCGCCATGGTGACGGTGAAGTCGGTATAGGCGATCGGCATGCCGTTGAGGGCGTTGCGCGAATGAATGTTCAGCTTAATCTGTTCACCCACTTTGGCAACCATATCGCTGTTTTTGGTCGCCGGGTCATCGTTGAAGTAGACGTCCAGCACCGCCACCATTTCGTTGGCCGAGCAGGTCAGGTAGTTCGGTTGATTGGTAAATTTACCGCTATCGCCGTTTTCAAGGTTGACGTGCGCCGTTCCCGAGGCGTCGCTGTCCGCGGCGATGTAATAGTCTTCGGTTGGCCAGCCATGTTCGCTTTCCATCTTGCCGCCAGCATGTTCGCTGTATAAATGCGCCAGCGATGACTGATCCGGCACCTGGCCGATGCCGCACTGCGCGGTGGCTTTTTCCACTGAATTAAACGTCGCCCACTCTTCGTTGTTTTCGCTGAACTGACCGTCTTTGTGGCTGGTTTCCACCGCCAGCAGCGGGCGTCTATACAGGTTGCCCGCGTCCACCACGCCCTGCATATGGCCCCACATGTTGGCGCCGTCCACATCCGGGCTGGTTATCACGGTGAAAATTACGCTAAAGGGCAACTCGATGCTGCCGCCTTCATCATCCGGCATCACGATGCGGATGGGCGTTTCTACGCCCAGGCCGCTGTCGTGTTTTAACGTCAGGTGTACCTGGCCGTTGGCGTCGGTCACACCGGTATAGTGTTCCGGCGACGAGGCGCGCATATCTTCGGTGTTGATTGTAACCCGTTGGTTATCCCACGCGTCCTGATGCTCTCCTTTGCGGTTTTTCGCAGGGTCAATGAACAGCTCCATATAGCGATAAGGCAGCGGCTTTTGCGTGTCGCGATCCACAACGGTCATCACTAAATCAATCGATTCCCCCACCTGTGCTTTATACGGCCCCTCTGGAGAGAGCGTTATCTGCGGATGCGCCGCAGGCTGGGCCTTATCCACACAACTGACCAGTAGCGTGTCGCTGTTGGCGGCCCTGACGACCGACGCGCTGTTCATATGCACGGCAGCGTGGTAGTCGTTTATCTGATCTTTGGTTGACGACCAGTATTCCGCATCGCCCGTCACCGGCCAGCCGGTGTACGTTGCCAACGCACTATGCTCATGCCTTAGCGCCACCAGTTGTTCGGCATCCGGCAGAATGTCGCAATGGTTATCCGCGCCACTCCAGGTAAACTGCGCCCAGGTTTCGTTGGTGTCCACAACGGTGCCGCCATTTCCGCTGGTTTCCGCCGCCAGTTTCGGGCGGGTGAAAGTGTAGGTCGTACCGTTCAGCGTCGCCGTGGCGTTCTCAAGCATATGACCGTACATGTTGGCCTTATCACTGTCAGGACTGGTGATGGTAGTGAAAATGACGTCGACATTGTCGGTCAGCGTGGGATAGCTTTGCGAAGAGACGATGAGTCGTGTTTTTACCCCCGGACCTTGCTCTTGCGTCACCACCACCGTGGCGTTGCCCTGCTCGTCCGTTACACCGTGATATTCTGTTTGCGTAGTCGTTAACTCGGTATCGCCAACGCGCACCGGGTTAGCGTTATTGACCACGCCCTGGCGATTGATTGCATCCTCGCGACGGATCACGAAGGCGGCATTCGGCGCCACGTCGCCATTACAGGCTTTGGTGGAGACAGTGAGGGTAATGCTCTCCCCCGCTTTGACTTTCGAGGCTGCAAAGTTGGCGTCAATATGATCGCCGCTCACAGAAACAGGATCGCTCACCGCCGGTTTGATATTCAGCGTCACTTTCGGGCTAAGTAGCGGAATGACCGCACTGTTCGGCACCCCGGTACGGGTATAGAGCCACAGCGCGGGAACGCTGTTCTCATCTTCCACCTGCGCCCAGGCAACCAGTTGCCGCCCGGCGAGGTTTTGGGCGCAAAAGGTCTGGTTAAGAATCGGCTGCGGCGAGAGCGGCGTATCCGGCGTGGCGGCATCGGCCCATACCAGACTCATGGTCGGCGGTTCTTGATTTTCCCAGGCGATGGAGGGCGGATCGGTAAAGAGATCGCCTTCCGTATCGGTGGAGTTGACCGCACGCATCGAGGTTGAGGAGGCATCAGCGCTAAAATCGCGCGGCATGGCGGTAAACTCGATATCGTAGGTCTTGGTAGGGTCAAGCAGCATACTTCCCTGATACAGGGGAATAGTGGCACCGTCGGCCAGCGGCGCGGTGCCGTTAACCGCGCCGGTCGTCGAGTTCAGCTCTTGCCAGGTTCCGCCCTTCAATAGCGCCTGCGCAGGCGCGTTCGACACTGCAAACATGATCAGTAATGTCAGTAAGAAATGTACCACTTTATTCACTTGCCGATTCCTGTTCATGAGCGATAGCCACCCGTATTCATTCTCTGTCGTGATTCAACCCACTTTGCTTAGCGTGCAGCTAAGCAAAGTGCGCGGAAAATACCACTCCCCGCAGGGAGTGGTATGTTGAGGACAACTTATTTGCGTCTGTAGTCGATGGACAAACCAAAGCCCTGGACACCGTCGGTACCCACGGTAACGCCGCCGTCTGCTCCCTCGAACGCCGTTTTCGCTTCGGCGTTGGTGACAGGGATGACAAGGTCTTTATCGTTCCAGCTTTCGTTAACGATACCGCCGGTACCAGTACCTGCAATTGCGCTGGTGCCAACGAATTTCCAACGGTAGTCGTACTGGCTGGTAACCTCTTCACCGGTATCGTATTTACCTGCCGTACCACCCTCTTTATCTTTCCACAACAGAACTTTATAAGTTGTGTTGGTTTTGAGCGGAGTAGAGGTACCCAGCAGGTTGGTGGTTGAGCCAGACTCGTAGATAACCACATGGACGTTTTCATCCACCACCGGACCTTCCGGAATATCGTCACCATCCGCACCACCGCCCGCATCGGTCGACAGGTCTTTCAACAGCAGTTCAGTTGCCACGGCAGGATCACCGGTGGTGGTGGTTGGCGTGATTTTGATACCGATATAGTGGTCGGCGTCACCCGCCTGAATTTCATAGGTATCGCTACCTTTGGTGCCAATCTCTTCGGGATTGCTACCATTCTGGTCGCTGTATCTCATCCACTGCACCGTCAGTTTCGTGGCGGCGTTGTCGGTATCCAGGTCACCTTCCTTATCGCCAATCGCCCAGTTCACCGTGACCTTATCGCCAACGTGGAACTGCTTATCGCCTTCGGTCACAACGGTACGATCGCCGCGATCGATAGTTACCGTTACGTGATCTTTGTCGGTATCCGCGGTTTTATCCGCCGCACGGGTAATCCACGGCACCGTACCCTGAATGGTGCCCGTCTGTTCAGAGACAATCTGCCACTGTCCCGATTTCAGATTACCGTTTGCCGCCACCGCTGGCGCGGCGCAATACCCGGCAACTACTAATGCTAAAGCGACCTTCGTCAGCCGCCGTTTTACTGTTGCTTGCATTCAGACTCTCCTTTTTCTCAAAATTCAGCGGCTGGCTGGTCAGCCACAACGCTGACGCTATTTCTGGCTATACGTAACGCGTATGCCGTAACCCTGAACGCCATCTTCCTCATTGGCGGCAAACTTCTGCGCCGCCTCTTTATTGGTTACTGGCAGGACAAGATCTTCATTCATGGTGTTGGCCAGCGCGCCGGTATGTCCGTTTGTACTCTGCCCGGTAAACTCCCACTGGTAGTCGTACAGCGCCATCTCTTCTTCCGTGAGCTGCTCGGACATCTGAAAAACATTGTCTTTATTCTTGTCGCGCCACAGCAGGAAACGGTAGGTATTATTGACCGTAGGGTGCTTATCTTCTTTGCCGATAAGGTTGACAGGGTTGGCGGCTTTGACCTGATAAATCACCGCATTCAGCGCGCTCAGGTTGTCGCCGATAAAAGTGACATCAACGTAGTTACTGTCGCCATAGGCGTCTGCTTTCGCCTTCCAGCGGAAAGTGCCCGGCAGGGTGCTGGAAAGCGTCACCGTCCCCGCTTCTTTGTCACGGCTGGCAATAAACACGCAGGGGGTTTCCGTAGTGCAGGGCGTCTGGGCCAGGGTGACTTTTTTATCATTGCTGTCGTACAACACGGGCGTCATGGCATCGTCCACCAGTTCGTTACCATTGCGATCCGTGGCGTCGCCAAAGGAATCGGTGATCAGGAGATCCATCACCACGCCGTCTTCGCCATCGGCCAGCGCGCTGGCTTCATGGCTATGATCGCTGCGATCGGTATCGGCAATGTTGTCGACGATCAGCTCAATTTTGCGATCCTGCTGGACAGTGATTTCCACCACGCCGGAGTTCTGCTTATTGCCCTTTTCGTCTTCCAGCGTCATGCGTACTTTCCAGGTGTTCAACGCGGTGCGCTGCTCTTCGGTATCGGCGTTAACCCAGGCAGGAAGCACCAGATTCCAGCGGTTGTTGTTACCTTCGGTTAACGCATCCGCTTTCACCACCGGCATCACCAGCGTACGGGCGGCGTTGTTTTTCGCCTGCCAGGAAGCAGAAATAATTTTGTAATGGTGGTTAATCAGCGCGTTGACAGTCCATTTGCATTTTTCCAGACCCACCGCGGCCTCAGGCGTATCTTCAATCACGCATTCCGGGTGTTCGTTGGTGGCGTCGGCCTTCAGCCACAACGTAACGTCCAGCGGATCTTTCTCGCGATATTCGAGAACGATGAAATTGTTACGATCGACAAAATCGGTGCGGCTGCCCATTAAGGAGTGCTGAATTTTAACGTTTTCCGGATCGAGCTGCGCCGCCAGCGGCGTGCCTATCTGGTAGTTCACGGTCGCGTTAACGCTAAAATCGTTACTATCGCCAGTACCGGCTTTGTAATCCGTACCAACCGTGACCAGCGGTACCGGCGTGTAATTTAGTCCGACGGTAACGGCATGAGGATCTTTTTGCAGGTTATCGGTGCCAAACAGCGCCACTTCATCGCCGTAGTACTGTTCATAAACTAATTTAGCGCCAAGCTGCGGATAAAACGGCAGCCAGCTTTCCATG
The DNA here is from genome assembly GCF_051703725.1 of Salmonella sp. NW645. Taxonomy (NCBI): domain Bacteria; kingdom Pseudomonadati; phylum Pseudomonadota; class Gammaproteobacteria; order Enterobacterales; family Enterobacteriaceae; genus Salmonella; species Salmonella sp. NW645. Next base: position 117,638 of record NZ_JAMMKR010000008.1, read on the forward strand.
CGGATATCCCAGCCGCGCGCGGGTCGTTCTTCATAAAAGTCGAAATCTTTGGAATCTTTCCAGTCAGAAAGAGGATGGTAATAGTTGCCGGAGAATTTCAGGTAATCCGTCCAGGCTTCGGTTCCCAAACCTAATCGACGGTGACCGCGCGTAAAATCGTAGTCATAGAATGCGTTGCCGCCAAGCAGCCAGTTGCCGACGTTCTGGCGCACGCCAAGCCCAACGTTACCAATGGTGCGGTCTTCCTTACGCTGAGCCGAAATCTGGCTAAAGAAAAGCGTGCTCTGGTTATCATACCAGGGAATAAAATAATCCAGCGAACTGCCGTCCAGATCGCCGCCTTCGCCAATAGATAAACTGGTGCGCACTTTACCATAAGGCGAAAGCATACCTTCGAGATAGGATTGCGCAGAAGACGTGACTTGCCCTTGAATATAACCGCGCGCCTGGGATTCCAGCGCTTCCGGAGTGAGATTATCAAAGCCCTGGGTGGCGGAATTAATAAAGTAGTTAGCGCCCTGTTCTTTAAAGGTCTTTCCTTTATTTTCCTGTTCTTCTTTTTTCGCGGATTCGCTGGCTAAATCAGGCAGGGAGGAGTGGCTTTCATCATTTGCAGATACAGAGTTATCTGCGCCGGAAACCGCAACTGATACTCCAGACACTAATAGCAAAACCAGAATGCGAATCCTTCGCACCATATGATATCCCTGTCGTTAAATAAACACGCCGCTATGAAAAGATATTATATGGATGATTCAGATGGAATCATAACTAACAGACCTAAATATATTCCTAAAAAGAAAAGTTTAATATGAAACAGATTTATAATATTGATATAATAAATAAAAAAGAAAGCTATTATTTATTTCTAATATTAATTTTCGGAAATAATATTCCCTATAAATAGTTGAATAAATAAAAAGAATAAAATAGCTACCGGGCAGGATACGATGCTGATATTACGGGAGTATCGAATAACGCTTTTGTCCTTAGCCGGATAAGACGTCGGCGCCTCTGCTCTGCGGCGCAACGTCGACAGCGATTTTATTGATCGGAAATGACGAAGTTAACCCGTTTTTTTGAAATTAAACCATGACCGTTCTGGCAAAAATAGTCCACTGCGCCGCAGGCTTTCAAAACCTGTAATGGCTGGCGGCAGTCAGGACAAATTGCCTGTAACGAGAAATCATTAGCGCATGTCTCGCAATGCGCTGTATCGCCATTGCGCTCCAGCGCGTGATGGCAAACGGGGCAGGTTATTTCCATAACATTCTCCTCAGGCGCGTGACTCACTTTTACTTGAAAGGCCTGATAGCGCAGCGCTTGTCAGGCCTGGAATATTACTGAAAAAGCATTACTTGCTTTTCTTGATATGTTTCATCAGACGCTTACGTTTGCGCATTTGCGTTGGCGTCAGTGTGTTACGCTTGTTCGCATACGGGTTCTCCCCTTCTTTAAACTGAATGCGAATCGGCGTCCCCATCACTTCCAACGACTTGCGGAAGTAGTTCATCAGATAGCGCTTATAGGAGTCTGGCAGATCTTTTACCTGGTTGCCGTGAATAACCACAATCGGCGGGTTATAGCCGCCAGCGTGGGCATATTTCAGTTTCACACGGCGACCGCGCACCAGCGGCGGCTGATGATCTTCAACCGCCATCGTCATGATACGGGTCAGCATCGCAGTGCTCACCCGGCGAGTGGAACTGTCGTAAGCCTCGCGTACGGACTCAAACAGGTTGCCGACGCCGCTGCCGTGTAGCGCAGAGATAAAATGAACACGGGCAAAATCAATAAAGCCCAGACGGAAATCCAGCGTCTCTTTCACCTGCTCTTTGACTTCCTGGCTCAGGCCATCCCATTTGTTGACTACGATAACGAGTGAGCGCCCACTATTGAGGATAAAGCCCAGCAGAGACAAATCCTGGTCGGAGATCCCCTCGCGCGCATCGATAACCAATAGTACGACGTTAGCGTCTTCAATCGCCTGCAACGTTTTAATCACCGAGAACTTTTCTACCGCATCGGTGATTTTTCCGCGCTTACGCACCCCCGCCGTGTCAATCAGCACATATTCCCGTTCGTCGCGTTCCATCGGGATATAAATGCTGTCGCGAGTGGTGCCCGGCATGTCGTATACCACCACGCGCTCTTCGCCGAGAATACGGTTAGTGAGTGTGGACTTACCTACGTTCGGGCGACCAACAATCGCCAGCTTTATCGGCAGGCTTTGCGGGTCAAAATCATCTTCCGGCGCTTCTTCGCCATTTTGTTCCGCCTCGAACTGCGCCCAGTATTCCGCGTCTTCATCCACCTCTTCCTGCGGCGCGACATCATCCATCCACGGCAGAAGCACATGTTCCAGCAGGCTCAATACGCCGCGACCATGTGAGGCGGCGATAGGGTAAATTTCGCCTAACCCCAGCGAGTAAAAATCGACAACCGCCTGATCGGGATCGAGACCATCCGTTTTATTCGCCACCAGGAAGGTCGGTTTTTCACGGGAACGCAGATGTTTGGCAATCGCTTCATCCGCCGGCATCAGGCCAGCGCGCGCATCTACCATGAATAACACCACATCCGCTTCTTCAATCGCCAGCAGCGACTGTTCCGCCATCCGCGTTTCGACGCCATCTTCGGTGCCGTCAATACCGCCGGTGTCGATACAGATAAACTCGCGGCCTTCAACCTCCGCACGACCGTACTTACGGTCACGAGTCAGACCCGGGAAATCCGCAACCAGCGCATCTCGGGTGCGGGTCAGACGGTTAAATAGCGTGGATTTTCCGACGTTAGGGCGCCCGACAAGCGCGACCACAGGTACCATGTTTAAAGCCTCATTAAAAAAATCATCAGACAACGCGCGCATTTTGCGCCATTGTTAAAAACAGGAAAACGGCCCCTACACCAGGAGCCGTTTTTTAAAACGCACAACCGTGACGATTAACGCGTAATCGCGTAGACCGTACCGTCTTTGGCCTGGATGAGCAGTTTACCATCCGCCACCGTCGGTTCGGTCAGAAAACCGGAACTGTCTACTTTTTGTTGGGCCACAAAACGCCCGTCATCAACATCAATCCAGTGCAGATAACCTTCGCTATCGCCGACGACTAAATCACCATTATACAGTACCGGGGAGGTCAGCAAACGGTGCAGCAGATCGCTTTGCGTCCACAGCGTTACGCCGCCGTCAGTGGTCAGCGCCAGCACGCGATCGTTCTGATCGACCAGGTAGATACGGTCGCCGTCGACGATAAAGTCATTGACCGAACCCAGCTCGCGTTTCCACATAATCTGACCACTGCGCAGATCCAGCGCCGTTAAGTTACCATTATACGCCAACGCGTAAACGACGCCGTTTACCACAACCGGCGTGGTATCAACGTCGCTCAGACGGTCAATTTCCGTTGGGCCAGTGGCCTGGGAGATACGCTGTTGCCAAATCATCTGCCCTTGTTGCATCAACACGGCGCTGACGCGGCCATTATCACCACCAACGATAGCCGCGCCGAACGCGGTTGCCGGCGCAGATTCGCCGCGCAGCGACAGCGAAGGCATATCCAGGTTCACCGTCCATTTAATGGCGCCATCCGCCTGATTTAGCGCCTGCAACTGACCGTTGCTGGTATGGATAAGGACGATTCCATCACTGACAACCGGGCGAGACAACGCTTCTCCTGCGACCTTCGTCTGCCATGCTGTGGTACCGTCGCTGGTATTCAGCGCATAAACCTCGGCCTTTTCACTGCCGATATAGACGTGACCGCCCGCGACCGTGACGCCGCCGGACAACAGCGCGGACGAACGAGAGAACCAGCCGTCTTTCTCGCCCAGATTCACAGACCAGATCTCTTTGCCATCATCCGCATTGAGCGCTTTTACCACGCCCGCGCGATCGGCTGCATAGACCACGTTATCTGCCATTACCGGATGAAGGTTAGAATAAAATTCGCCAATTCCGTTACCGACAGAGGTACTCCAGACAGTGGTCGGGGTAAACTGGTTTTCAACTTGCGGTAATGGAGACATCTTGACGACATCTTCTTCGCCGCTAAACAGTGAACAGCCGCTGAGCAGGGTAACGGAAAGCAACCCTGGCAGAAGTAATTTACGCAATTGCATCGGGTCCCTCTCAGATGGACAAATTATTGATTTTCATCTGCATCATTTCGCTCAACGCCGGAGAAGCATCGCTATTGACGCCAGCTTCCCATGCGCTGCGCGCGCCTTTTTTATCACCCTTACTCAGCAACGCTTCGCCGCGCAAATCCGCGACAATGGCCGTCCATCCTTCGCCTTTAACGGCATCCAGAGTTTTCAGCGCGGCGTCAGCTTGTTTAAGCTGTAACTGAACGCGAGCGAGACGCAGATTAATCACCGCTTTGAGATTTTCATCGCTGGTGGCCGCCAACCCCTGCTGCAACTGGGCTTCGGCTTTTTTAAGTTCATTCTTATCCACAAACTGCTGCGCCAGTTCCATAGACGCCAGCGCACCATAGGTATTTTTATTCTCAGCCGCGAATTTTTCAGCGGCCGGAATGCTATCCGGCTTATCGGCGCTTACCGCCGTCACCGCATTTTGATACGCCAGAGAAGCAGCACGCGCGGACTCCGTCTGATGGCTGCTCCAGTAACGCCAGCCAACCAGCGCGCCAACCCCTAAAATCACTCCGACAGCCAGCGCTTTGCCGTTTTCGGCAAAGAAGCGTTTAATCGCATCCACCTGGTCGTGTTCGTTCTCGTAAATTTCCACGCTGTCCTTCTCCTTAGCCCAATAAAGTGCGCAAATGCGCGGCGACGCTGTCCTGCGCCACTGCCGTTTGCTCACCGGAGCGCAAATCCTTCACTACAACAGTCCCATCGGCGACTTCAGATTCGCCAAGAACCAGTGCAATACGGGCGCCCCACTTATCGGCGCGGGCAAACTGTTTCTTAAAGTTGCCGCCGCCGTGGTTTGTCATTAGCTTCACGCCTGGCATTTCATCGCGCAGCCGCTCCGCCAGCGTCATTGCCGCAGACTGCGTTTGTGCGCCGGCAGCTACCAGGTATATATCGACAACAGGAGAGGCAATAAATTCCGGATTAACTGCCTGAACTAACAAAACAAGTCGTTCCAGGCCCATCGCAAAGCCCACTGCCGGGGTAGCGCGACCGCCCAGTTGTTCCACCAGACCGTCATAACGACCACCCGCACAGACGGTGCCTTGTGACCCCAGACTGTTTGTTACCCATTCAAATACGGTGCGGTTGTAGTAATCCAGACCGCGTACCAGACGCTGGTTGACGGTGTAGGCAATCCCCGCCGCGTCCAGCAATTTACACAGGCCGGCAAAGTGCTCGCGTGAATCGTCATCGAGATAGTCGCCGAGAGCGGGCGCGTCGTTGAGCAGCGCCTGCACGTCCGGATTTTTTGAATCCAGCACGCGCAGCGGATTGGTATACATACGGCGTTTGCAGTCTTCGTCCAGCGTCTCTTGATGCTGTTCGAGGAACGCGACCAGCGCATCGCGATAGTTCGCACGCGCCTCTAATGAACCAATAGAGTTCAGCTCCAGGCTAACGTGGTCAGCGATGCCCAGCGCGCGCCACCAGCGTGCGGTCAGCATAATCAGCTCCGCGTCAATATCCGGGCCTTGTAAGCCGAAGACTTCGGCGCCTAGCTGATGGAACTGACGGTAGCGGCCTTTTTGCGGACGCTCATGACGGAACATCGGACCGATATACCACAAACGCTGTTCCTGATTGTACAGGAGACCATGTTCGATGCCGGCGCGTACACAGCCCGCCGTACCTTCAGGGCGCAATGTCAGGCTATCGCCGTTGCGATCCTCAAAGGTGTACATCTCTTTTTCAACTACGTCAGTAACTTCACCGATCGCACGTTTGAATAACGGGGTCTGCTCTACAATCGGCAAGCGGATTTCACTGTAACCGTAGCTGCCGAGCACGTTTTTGAGTGTGCCTTCAATGCGCTGCCAGATGGCGGTTTCGCCAGGCAGATAATCGTTCATGCCGCGAATGGCTTGAATGTTTTTTGCCACGTTTATTCTCTTTCTGAATATAAAAATGAACCCTCAGCGCTTCCCCGAACGAACCGGGAGCCATGCGGGTTCAATCATACACGGGAAGCGCGCCGCTTCCCATCACGTTCTTATTTTTCAACCTGCAGCACGTCAATCCGACGCGCTTCATCAAGTTGACTTGCTTTCGCGCGAATACGGGATTCAAGCTGCGCGATCATATCGTCGTTATCGAGTCTGTCCTTACGCACGCCGTCTTCATACAGGCCGCTTTTCTTATTGCCGCCCGTCACGCCCAGCGTCGATACCAGCGCTTCGCCCGGCCCGTTCACTACGCAACCGATGATCGAGACGTCCATCGGGGTGATGATATCTTCCAGACGCTGCTCCAGCGCGTTCACCGTGCCGATAACGTCGAACTCCTGGCGAGAACAGGTCGGGCAGGCGATGAAATTGATGCCGCGCGCGCGAATGCGCAGCGACTTCAAAATATCGAAACCGACTTTGATCTCTTCCACCGGGTCGGCCGCCAACGATACGCGCAGCGTGTCGCCGATGCCTTCCGATAACAGCAGACCTAAACCGATCGCCGACTTGACTGCCCCGCTACGCGCGCCGCCCGCTTCGGTGATCCCCAGATGCAGCGGCTGATCGATCTGCTTGGCTAACAAACGATAAGACTCAACGGCAAGGAATACATCGGACGCTTTTACGCTCACTTTGAACTGATCAAAGTTGAGACGATCGAGATGATCGACATGGCGCATGGCTGATTCCAGCAGCGCCTGCGGCGTCGGCTCACCGTATTTTTCCTGCAGATCTTTTTCCAGCGATCCGGCATTTACGCCGATACGAATAGGGATGTTTTTGTCGCGCGCGCAGTCCACCACCATGCGAATGCGTTCTTCGTTACCGATATTGCCGGGGTTGATACGCAAGCAGTCAACGCCGTATTCCGCTACTTTCAGCGCAATGCGGTAGTCGAAGTGAATATCGGCAACCAGCGGGACGTTAACCTGCTGTTTGATAAGCTTGAACGCTTCGGCGGCGTCCATGGTCGGTACAGAAACACGAACAATATCTGCGCCAACGCGTTCCAGCGCTTTGATCTGATTAACCGTCGCTTCCACGTCAGTGGTACGCGTGTTAGTCATCGACTGGACGGTGATGGGGGCGCCATCGCCAATCGGCACATTCCCAACGTAAATACGTGTCGATTTTCTACGTTGAATCGGAGCCTGGTTATGCATGAAAAATCTCCCGCGTTACCCGTCTGTTACTGCGCCGGTGTCGGTTCGGCATTAAGGGTCAGACGCGCAACCTGATTAGTTCTGATAAAGCGGCTCAGATCGACAGGTTTTCCTTGATACTGGATCTGCACCGCGGCCGGTGCGCCAATTTTAAGTTTATAAGGCGCCTGACCTGTTAGGTTTAAATTACCATCTTTACGCTGCATACCGCTAAACAGCTTCTTACCCGTGGCGTCAGTGACTTCGAGCCAGCAGTCAGCGGTAAAATTCATCACCAGCGCGTTCGGATCGGCAGCAGGCGCCGCTACGCCAGCCTGACTGGTCGGCAGCGCGGACGGCGTTTCCGTTGCCGCTGGCGCGGCAGATGTCGCAGCCGTATCGACATTCGCCTGCGAAGGCGCGACTACCGTATTTTGCGTTGCCGTTGCCGCTGGCGTTTGCGTCGCCGCTGTCGAATCAACCGGCGTCGCAGGAGCCGGAGCCGTTTGCGCTGGCGTCGTATCCTGGCTTGTCGCGTCACGGGTGTCCAGCGGTACATTTTGGCCGCTGTCTTTATCTGCGTTCAGTTCAGCCGTGCTTTGATCGGCCATTGTCGTGATCTCTTCCTGCTGCGCCTTATGGTTCTGCCACCACCAGGCGCCGGTCAGCCCTACGACCACAAACAGTACCAGCCAGGTAAAAGACATTAACCAGCCGTCGCGTTTTTTGCGACGCTTTCCTAATGAGAAACTCTGCATCGGAGCGACTTTGGCGGCGCGCAGCGGGGCCTGTTTTTCCAGCCCCGGCAGCAGTTCCTCTTCTGGAACATGCACCAGACGCGCATATGAGCGGATATATCCGCGCAGGAAGGTTGAAGCAAGATCGGACGGCGCCTTATCTTCTTCAATATCGCGTACCGTAGAAACCTTCAGGCAAAGTCGCTCAGCGACAGCCTGCTGGCTGAGTCCGAGTTGTTCACGGGCATTGCGCAGACGAACGCCGGTGGTTTGTGCTTCATTTTGGTCGTGCGTGGCTTCAGTATTCATTCGCTACAGCTACAGGTACGTGTAAATTAGGATTCAGGCGCCGACGAGCCGTAATGCCCGCCCACACCGCGAAACATCAGGTTAGTTAACCTTAGTCAGACAGTATAAGCCTGTCAGGCCGCAGATGACAAAACCGCGTAAGACACAAGGCTAAACTCTTGTTGCACCGTTACATACTGCCTTAAAGTCGACAAAAACGCACCGTTATTATTGACCAGACAAGTACAACGCCAGACATTATTCAACTGACATTGCGCCACGGTATAATGAATGCACCGTGGCGCAACTGCTATCAAATAGCCTTGATGTCAATCACCTCTCCCTGCATACGCTTACGCAGGGTACGTTTAGTACGGTCAATCACATCGCCTGCCAACTGTCCGCATGCCGCATCAATGTCATCGCCACGCGTCTTGCGTACGATGGTCGTGAAACCATAACTCATCAAAACTTTAGAAAAGCGATCGATACGGCTGTTAGAGCTGCGGCCATACGGCGCGCCAGGGAACGGGTTCCACGGAATCAGATTAATCTTACAAGGCGTCTCTTTTAGTAGCTCCGCCAGTTGATGCGCGTGTTCAGTGCCGTCGTTGACGTGGTCAAGCATCACGTATTCAATCGTCACGCGCCCCTGATTGGCGTTGGATTTCTCCAGATAGCGGCGAACCGCACCCAGGAACGTTTCGATATTGTATTTTTTGTTGATCGGGACGATTTCGTCGCGAATAGTGTCATTCGGCGCATGTAAGGAGATAGCCAGCGCGACATCTATCATATCGCCCAGCTTATCCAGCGCAGGCACCACGCCGGACGTTGAGAGCGTGACACGACGTTTGGACAGGCCGAAACCAAAGTCATCAAGCATAATTTCCATCGCCGGTACGACATTGGTCAGGTTAAGCAATGGCTCGCCCATCCCCATCATGACCACGTTGGTGATCGGACGCTGGCCGGTGACTTTGGCCGCGCCGACGATTTTCGCCGCACGCCAGACCTGACCGATAATTTCCGATACGCGCAGGTTGCGGTTAAAGCCCTGCTGCGCAGTTGAACAAAACTTGCACTCCAGCGCGCACCCTACCTGTGAAGAGACACACAGCGTAGCGCGGTCGTCCTCCGGGATGTAGACCGTTTCAACGCGCTGATCGCCGACAGCAATCGCCCACTTGATGGTGCCGTCTGAGGAACGCTGCTCTTCAACGACCTCCGGCGCGCGGATTTCCGCGACCTCTTTTAATTTGCCGCGCAACACTTTGTTGATGTCGGTCATCTCATCAAAATTATCGCAGCAATAGTGATACATCCATTTCATCACCTGATCGGCGCGGAAAGGCTTTTCACCTAAGTTTTTAAAAAACTCGCGCATCTGCTGACGGTTGAGATCCAGCAGGTTGATTTTTGTTTCGTTGTTAGGAACTACCGGGGTACTGCTTTCAGGTGTGACAATTTGTTCAGACATATGCTATTCCGGCCTCGTTATTACACGTTATGGCCCCTGGAGGGTTGAAAAAAGAAACGCCCCGGTAAGCTTACTGCTCGTCCGGGGGCGCTGCATTGTACAAATTCTGGCGTAAGGATGCCACGTCTGTACGCGGCATTAGCAAAAATAATATTTGAACCGATAATTTATCGCCAACGCATTTACAGCGTGAAAGACGAAGGAGATTAACGGGTGCGCGGGCACACTTCGCCTTCACCGAAGAAAAAGGCGATTTCGCGCTGCGCGGATTCCAGCGAATCCGAACCATGGGTGCCGTTTTCAGTTAAGCTATCAGCGTAGTCGGCGCGCAGCGTACCCGCCAACGCGTTCGCCGGATTGGTGGCGCCAAGCAGATCGCGGTGACGCTGTACCGCATTTTCACTTTCCAGCACGGATACCACGATAGGGCCAGAGGTCATGAACTCCACCAGACCGTCAAAGAACGGCTTGCCGTCGTGCTCAGCATAGAAGCCGCGCGCCTGCTCAACGGTCAGGTGCAGCATTTTAGTGCCAACAATTTTGAACCCTGCAGCTTCAAAGCGCGCAAAGATGCTGCCAATAACGTTTTTTGCCACCGCGTTGGGTTTAATGATGGAAAAAGTCCGTTCAATAGCCATGTTTACCTCTGAAATATGTTCTGTTGTTATGTCAGGCGCGGATTATAAAGAGCATCCCATCAATTGCCTATGGATGCAGGTAACATTTTTTTAAAATAAAATGAGCATTAGCAACAAAAGTTAAAGGCGCACAGCAAACTCATGGGACTGACACAGCACGCAGTGCGTGTGTTCAGGTGTGAGAGCATGGAAAGTACGTTTGCAGCTTTCGCAGGTGAGCGTATACGCCGCACTATGCCGCGTTGAGGCGGGTTCCACGTCAAACCGCAGCCACAGCGCCTGATGCGGACATACCGCCGCACAGCCGCCGCATCCCGTACAACGCGCCGCCGCTATCGTCAGGGTATTGTCGTCAAACTGGATAACGTTTTCCGGGCAGCTTCGCCAGCAGGCGCCGCACATCCTGCACTCTTGCGGACTGATTTCGGGTACGCATTCGCTGAACGCGGAAAACGCCTGTCTGAGACGCCGTTTCCCCGGCTCGACGGCGCACGGGGTAATGGCGTCGCGCGGGACATGAAACAGAGTGCGCCGCGAGGCGTTAATCTCCGCGCCGACAACGTGTTTGAAAGACCAGCCCGGCTCGCCATAGCGGCGCAGCGCTAAATTTAGCCCCGCCAGCGCCATCAGCCACTGCGCCGATCGCTCCACCGCAATATCAATAAAGCGAATACCGTACTGGCTGTGCCAGAGAAGCAGTTCATCGACCGTTGGTGCCTGTAGCGAAAACGGCCCCACCAACGTATCCCCCTGCACAAAGCGTTTAACCGGTTTGATACCGGTAATGGCGTCAACAGGACAGACAAACAGACAGTCGCCACAGGCTATGCAGCGCGTCGTATCTATGCTGACCTGCCCCTGCGCCAGCGAAAACGCCTGCGCCGGACAAACATCGGCGCAAGCGCGGCAGGAAGAAAAACGAAAGCGACGACGGACGCAGGCCTGCGTCACGTCTACCACCGGATCGATCGTCAGGTTAACCATCAGCCAATACTAAAGAAGACGTAGCGCAGCATAATCTCGCCGATAAGCAGCAATACGCTGCCCGCCACCAGCGTCCCTCTGGCGTTTCGCAGACCGCCTGCGGCAAAGCAGAGCATTCCCGCCGCTGAGACACACCAGCCGAGAAGATAGACGTCACGCAACTGCGCCAGCGCCTGTAGCGGATGATGCGGGAAAGTGACGACCGTCGTATCCACCGCATTAATATCCGCCAGCCATAGCGGCTGCATGATCAGGCGAATCAGCACCATCAGTGCGACCACCACCACAGCGCAGCGCATTGCGGTGCCAGCGTTGCGCAGATAAGCCAGCGCAATGACTACCGAGCCGATAATGCCTGACGTGCCAAAGAACAGCGCCAGCGTGTTGCTATGCTGCCAGGTCGCCACCGAGGCATGGATATAAACCTGCGCCATGCAGAATACATCCACCAGCCCGAACGCTGCCGCCAGCGCCAGCAGCGGCTGCCAGCCTGGCTTTCGGAAAAACAGCAGCACAACCCCCAGTCCCAGCGCCGCCAGATAAAGGCTGGCAAAGACGATTTCGCGACTCAGCCACGAACTGGCGACATGACGTAACGCATTTAGCGCATTCAGGGGATAGCCCATGTGCAGCGCTGAAGCAAGCAGCCCCACGCAGGCCAGCACAAACGCCCCCGCCATCGCGGGAAGCGCGACGCGTGCAGGCACGCGTCCCTCTACGGCGTACTGGCGGCCCAACGCCAGCCACAGAGTCACCCCCACAGACCCTTGCAAACAGAGCGTAAAAATCAGCAGCGGTAACTCATGCATGGCGTTTACCCTCTTTTTCTGCGCCCTGATGCGCTTTTACAACCAGATTAGGCTTGGTTATGGATGAATCTGGCAGCCCGTTAACGTCGCATACGCTACCGTACTTCGCGCGCAGTTCATCAATCGGGCCAAACTTGATGGCCTCCAGCGGACAGGTCGCGACACAGACGGGCGGTTCACCTTTCGCCTGTAAATCAACGCACATGTCGCACTTGGACATTTGGCCGGTCTGCTCGTTAAGCTGCGGCGCGCCGTAAGGGCAGGACCAGGCGCAGTAGCCACAGCCGACGCATTTGTCGGTATCAACGCGCACGATGCCGTCGCCAGGGCGTTTATGCATAGCGGTAGTCGGGCAATTTTTGGTGCAGACAGGGTCCGCACAGTGGTTGCAGGAAATGGAAAGCGTATAAGCAAATACGTTATTGCTGACCCCGCCCTGCCCGGTCGGGATGAAACTTCCGCCCTTGACTTCATAGACGCGGCGGAAACGACGGCCTACTTCCAGATTGTTTTTGTCTTTGCAGGCCACCTGGCAGGCTTTACAACCGGAGCAGCGTGAGGAGTCGATAAAAAATCCCAGTTGTTTATCGCTCACCGGCGGGTAATGTGTAAACTGACTCATGCTTTAGCCACCTCCACCAGCATGGTTTGATGTGAATTTCCCTTCGCCAGTGCGGTAATACGGGCCGAGCTGAGGACGTTCGCACAGCCGCCTTTATCAATACCGTTCTCATCCGGCTGCCACCAGGCGCCAGCCTGCATTGCGACAACGCCGGGAATAATGCGCGGCGTCACTTCCGCCGGGATTTCGCAAATCCCGCGTGAGTTATGAATGCGCACCATGTCGCCATGCGTAATGCCGCGCTTTTGCGCATCCTGCGGGTTGATCCACAATGTCTGCTGCTGCACTTCAATCAGCCACGGATTAGCGTATTGCGTTGAGTTGGCGCGGTTTTTTCCTTTCCACGTAATTAACTGAAGCGGAAAATCTTTCGCCAGCGCATCCTCCGGGCCTTCATGCGCGGGAACGTAGTGCGATAACGCCGGGATTTCCGGATGCTGCATGTCGTACAGGCGCTTCGAGAAGAGCTCTATTTTCCCTGACGGCGTCGGGAACGGATGATTGTCCGGATCGCGAATATTGTCTTCAAAGGCGACAAATGGCGCGCTTTTGAACAGATGCTGACGGGTCTTTTGCAGCGTGGCGAAATCCGGCAGATTTTCGTCCGGCATCGCCAGGCGCGTCTGTTCCCAGATGTGTTCAATCCACGCTTTCTCATCGCGCCCCTGGCTAAATTCATTCTCAATGCCTAATTTCGCCGCCACCTCACGTAGCCAGTCGTAGTCGGAGCGCCGCTCAAATTCAGGCTCGATCAGCTTTTCAGAGAGTATCAGGTAGCTTGCCGTGCCCCAGGTTTCACCGATGTTCCAGCGTTCCATAAAGCTGGTTTCCGGCAGCAGTAGATCAGCGTATTTCGCGCTCGGCGTCATAAACAGATCGCTGGCGACAATAAACTGGATCTTTGATTCATCCTCCAGTACGCGTACCGCCTGGTGCAGATCGGGGTTCTGATTCGCCAGATAGTTCCCGGCCAGCGAGAACAGAATACGGATGTTACTGTCCAGCTTATCGGCATCTTTCAGCCCCATATCCGGCGTCACTTTGCTGGCGTCGTCTGCGGCCTGTACCCAGTTCATCACCGAAATTTTGGCTTTTACCGGGTTATCCGGCATCTCCGGACCCGCGGCAAATTTACGGTTAGCGCAGCCGCCGTAACCCGCAGCCCAACCGCCTTTGATGCCGACATTACCGGTAATGGTCGCCAGTAGGGTCGAGCCGCGCGCGGTGCGCTCGCCGCAGTTGTGGCGCTGTGGTCCCCACCCCTGAATCAACGCGGCGGGTTTGGTATTCGCGTAATCACGCGCTAACTGGCGAATGGTTTGCGCCGGCACATGGGTGATCTTTTCCGCCCACTCGGGGGACTTAACGACACCGTCTTTGGCGCCGGTCAGATACGCCACCAGCGATTCGTTAGCCGGTACGCCTTCCGGCATTGAGTCTTCGTCAAAACCGATAGCGTAGCGCGCAATAAATGCACGATCGTGCAGATTCTCGCTGATGATGACGTACATCATCGCGTCCATCAGCGCATTGTCGGTGGTGGGCAGTAGCGGGATCCACTGATCCGCCAGCGACGAAACGGTGTCGGAATAGCGCGGATCGACCACGATAAACCGCGTACCGTTCTGCTTCATCTTCTGCAAGAAATAGTTGGTATGACCAAAAATGGTCTCCGTCGGGTTATGGCCCCACAGAATCACCAGTTTGGTCTCCAAAAGCGTATCCAGCGAACTGCCGCTGGCGGCAATGCCGTAAGTATAAGGCGTCGCGGCCGCCGTGTTGCCCATACTCACAGAATGGTAGCTTTCGAGATAGCCGCCGGTCAGATTCAGCAGGCGACGCGCCATTTTATCGCCAGAAAAGGTGCCGCCGGAAACGGCGGTGCCAACATGAACATAGCGCGAAGCCGGGCCATATTTTTCAGTAATCGATTTTAAATTATCGGCGATTAAGGTTGTCGCTTCATCCCAGGAAATTCGCTCGAATTTTCCTTCACCGCGTTTTCCTACGCGCTTCATGGGATATTTAAGTCTGTCAGGATGATAAACAAATTTACGGTATGCGCGTCCACGAACACAGGCACGCATCACCGGCATTTGCGCATCCAGCGCATTATCCGGTCGCGTTGAAATTCGCGTCACGATACCTTCACTGACATGCGCCCGAATATCGCATTTGCCCCCGCAGTCAAAAGTGCTGCATGTCTGGACGACTTTTTCCGCAGGCCTGTTTTCAGTTGCCGTCACAGCGCGCGCCTGAGCGGTAGCTGGCGAGGAGACAAACGGTAACGCAATAAGCGCGGAGCTGGCCTGGATAAAATGGCGACGAGAAATAGCGGGCTGTTCGCCATTTCCCTGGCTTTTTATATTTTTCATGATCCGACTCGTCAAATAAAAACCCATTCTCACGTTTTTAAGTGTTAGATCTCTTGATATTTATCAAGCTCCCTCATTAAGGGTAATTCCGGAAAATTAATAATTCTCATTAACTTTAAATTAAATGAAATTCATAATTTATTCTGAAGAGTTGTTAACGTATTAATTCAAAATTAACCGCTGCAACCTGACCGGACTCATCCATTACGACAAGTTGATAACGTCCAGCGATATTGAGTAATAAAGAAAGACGATTATTTTCGCCATTAACAGGCTCGCCATTTAAAAACCACCAGCGACGCCCTTTACCGCCGGTAGTCGAGACGGGCAGCGTGACGTTTTCCTGGCCTGGCAATTGCCTGATCACCGCGCCATCCCTCACTCCTGACAGCATTAACGGCGCGGCATCATTGCCCTGCAGCGGCGGACAGTGGTCGGACGCCGCTGGCAAGCGGGCGCTACGTCTTTCCGCAGGCGGCAGCCACGGCTCCAGCGGCCGCGGCCAGACGATAAACGTATGCGCACGCGCCTGCGGACAGTCGGCAGCGACACGCCGCCCCGTATCATCCAGCCAGACCGGGAAACGAATACCGTTGATGTCTTCCTGCTCAGGTAACAGCAGCGTGGGCGGCTGGCTATCATCGAGCAGCCATGTCGCCAGTCGGCGGCGACAGTTGCTGTCTCCGGCAGGCAGAGTCTGTCCGCCCGGCCAGCAAATGACGCCGCGGTTTACCGTCTGCGGACGCGGATCTTCCGGCAGGCGTCCCGTATGCGCCAGTAACAGATTATTGACCTGGTTAAGCAATGGCACCGCGCTGGCAAAACCAAATTGCCCCACCACAGGCGTGCCGTCGGGCCTGCCTGTCCAGATACCGATGATATAGCGCGCGTTAACGCCAATAGCCCACGCATCGCGATAGCCGTAGCTGGTGCCGGTTTTCCACGCCAACGGCACAATGCGTGGCAGCGCGTTATCCGGCAAGGGTTGCGCTTCATCCGCCATAATCCGTCGAATGATCCACGCCGTTCCCGGCGACATTAATGGTCTTTCCGACAGCGGATCGTCCGGCTGTAACCGTAGTTTCGCCGCTTTCCCATGACGAGCGAACGCGCTGTATGCCGCCGCCATCTCGTCAAGCCGCGCGCCCGCGCCGCCCAGAATCAGCGAAAGATTGGGCGCCGCGCCAGCAGGCAAATATAGCGGCAGGCCGACGTTACGCAGTTTTGCCGCAAATCGTTTCGGCCCATAGGCTTCAAGCACCTGAACGGCAGGCAGATTCAGCGAGCGTACCAGCGCGTCGCTCATGCTGACCGGGCCGTGAAATCCGCTGTCGAAGTTTCCCGGGCGGTAATCTCCGGTGCGGCGCGGAACGTCCTGTAATAATGATGCGGGATGGATCAAGCCGTTATCCAGCGCCAGACCGTACACAAAGGGTTTGAGTACCGATCCCGGCGATCGGATCGCCGTTACCATGTCGACATGACCAAAACGGCTGTCGTCATTAAAGTCTACCGATCCTACCCAGCCGCGCACGCTCATATCGGTATGATCGACGACGATCATCGCCAACGAACTGCGTGCAGGCAACCGCCCTTTCCATGCCCGCGCCAGATCTTCCAGTTGCCGCTGCAACCCGGCGTCCAGCGTGGTCACAATTTTGTCGTTCTGGCTTTTACTCAACATCATTCGGGCAAAAAGCGGCGCCAGTTGCGGCATTTGACGCGGCGCCAGCCAGACCGGCTCTTCACGCGACTCGCGTACCGTTTCGGCAGGCCAGACGCCCTGCGCCGCCATCCGATCCAGCACTTTATTTCGTGCCGCTTCGGCTCTCGCAGGCCAGCGGTCGGGGCGTAACCGGCTCGGCGCCTGCGGCAATACGGCCAGCAGCGCCGCGTCAGCGTAACTCAGGCGCGCGGGCGGCTTGCCGAAGTAGGCCCAGCTTGCAGCGCCAATACCCTGTAGCGTGCCGCCGAACGGCGCGCGGTTCAGGTACAGCGTCAGGATATCGCGCTTGGACAAATGCCATTCAAGCTGGAGGGCGCGCCAAAGCTGGCGGATTTTACCGCCGAACGTGCGCGAATGCGGGTCCAGCAGTCTCGCCACCTGCATAGTCAGCGTGCTGCCGCCGGAAATAACGCGCCCGGCGGTAAGATCCTGCCACGCCGCGCGCGCGACGGAGAAAGGGTTAACGCCAGGGTGCCGCCAGAACCAGCGATCTTCGTAATTGATTAAGGCCTCCAGGTAACGGGGAGAGACCTCTTCAATCGTCACCGGATAACGCCAGATCCCCCCGGCGTCGGCAAAGCGCCACAGCGGCGTACCGTCATGGGCTACCACGACCCGCGCAGGATGGACCTCATTGAGCGGCAGCGGCCAGAGTTTATCCGCCGCCCATAACGCCAGGAAAATAAAAAGCGGCGCGCCCGCCAGCCACAGCCAGCGGCCACGTTTACCACGCCAACCGTTCATTTAAGGCGTCACAATCAGCAGCCCCTCGCTCGCGCCGGTTGCCCGCCACTGAGGCACGTACATCGATTCCACCTGCGGTTGCGCAAGCTGGTACGTCCCCGGCGTTACCGCGCGCGCCAGGTAGACCAGCGTCACGGGCTGGCCCTCATTGACAACGACGGCAGCCACAAACCGATCGTCGCGGAATTCCATATACTGAATATCCGCCTGCTGCATCTGATTAAGCAAATTTTGCACTTCGCTACCGCTCTCCGGCAGGCTGGCACTGCTGTCAGCCAGATTCTGGTTTTCCAGCTCCAGTCCGGCCGGGAGCAGGTCCACCACCAGCGCATCCGGCACATTGCGATCGGCCACTACCGTTAACCAGACCAGCACCAGTTCGCCGCTACGCAACGAGGACAGCGATTTGCGCTGACCATCGGTCCCCAGTATTTGTCGTTCAATCTGCAAAACGTTGCTGGCAGGCTCAGGCGCAGATGAGGGATAGCCGCTGCTATCCAGACGCAACCATAGCGGCTGGCTACCGGTGTTCGTCACCTCAAGGGCGGCCAGCTGGTCAGCATCCAGATTACGGGTCAGCGCCTTGTCGCCCGACAGCGGCTGCGCCTCTAACGAGGTCTGCGCCTGCCAGGCGCCCGCGCTGGCCTGTCGCGAATGCGCGGCGAGGAACAAGGCATTGTTCTCCTGGGTAGAGAGCCAGCGCTGACCGAAGGCCTGCTCAGAAAGCGAGCTTAATAGCGCGTTTTGCGCGTCCGGTCTGAGGTTGTTCTCTTCCAGTAACGACAACATCAGAGCGTTATCGCGCAGAGAACTGCCGTAATCCGCTATCCATTGCCGTTCGTCCTGACGCGGCGTATTCAGCGCCAGCGTAATGGCCTCTTCGCCGCGTCTGGCATCACCCATCGTTTTTAACGCGATGCCCAATTGCATCAGCGGCAGTCCTGAAGCCGCCTGACTACGGCGCTCCCAGATTTCGCGCAGCGCGCCGAGCGGCGCTTTCTGCTGACGCGCCAGTACCAGCGCGGCGTAAGCCTGAGCGGCAAAAGTACTGGCCTGAGTATTATCGCTATAACGAATCAGCATCGTGCCGGGATCCTGCAGATAGCGCAGCAGTCGCTCATTGCCCCGGTTAATGGCCTCCGGCGGGACGCTATATCCCTGCTCGCCCGCGCGAATGAGGAAATCCATCGCGTAGGCCGTTAGCCAGGGCTCTTCCGCCCCATTTTCATCCCATAGCGCAAAACCGCCATTATCACGCTGCATCTGTAGTATCCGGGAGATGCCGATATCCACCGCGGCGCGCCGTTTTTCATCACTATCGCCGGTAATACCGAGCGTCTGCAATTGAGCGGCATTGGTGTACAGCGCCGGGAATAACCCGCTGGCGGTTTGTTCCAGGCACCCGTACGGATATGCTTTCAGCTCGCGAATGTAGCGCGCCAGATTGAGCGGCGGTTTTCCGCTTAACAGCAGTTGTCCCTGCAACGTGGCTGGCGAGACGTTTGCCAGATGCTGCTCTGGTACATGCCAGCTCTCTCCCGGCGCCAGCGCAATGCCACTATTTACCGTTTGGGCAGGCCAGGCCGGACGCACGCCGATTTGCCACTGCTTATGCTGCGCGCCGAGGGTTTCTCCCGGCAGATTCAGACCGCTAATGGTCGCCTGGATTTCGCCTTCGCCCAAACCTTCCAGCGCGCGTACCGGAACGAATAAGGTGGTGCGCACGCCCGGCGCCAGGTTGACCGGTTGCGGCTGCTGGCTAAGCAGTTCCAGTAACCCACTGGCGGCGAGCGCAATATTCAGCGTCTGCGGGCGGTCGGTCAGATTGGTGACGTCCAGCACCAGTCGCGAAACATCCCCTCCCGCCAGAAAACGCGGCATATTCAGCTCGGCAATCACTGGCGCGGCGACAACAACTTTGCTTTCGCCGCGACCAAAATCGTCCGCTGTCCATGCCTGCGCCATAACCCGCAGTTCGCCGTTAAAGTCGCCAATCGGCAGCGTTACGACCCCTTCGCCCTGCTCATTGAGCGTGATCGGCTGCGCCTGCTGCGCGATGATATTGACATGGTTTACCGGCGGTTTTCCGCCGCGCTTAAGGTCGTCGCCATCGCCGCCAAAACGCAACGCCGCCAGCCGCCCCTGCCCTTCAATGACCTGGCCGTAAATATCGTAGATATCCGCACCGTAGCGTTTTTGACCGAAGAACGCCTGCCACGGGTCCGGCGTCGCGTAATCGGTGATATTCAATACGCCGCTATCGACCGCGGAGACCAGCACGTTGATCTGTTTTGGCATTTCGCCGTGTTTAACGCTGGCTTTCACCCTGACGGTGAGCGGCTGATTCGGGCGCATTTTAGCCGGGCTTTCGAGCGCCAGATCGAGGCGGCGGTTTTCATCCCCCAGCGGTAGGTGTAGTAACCCTACGGCGCGTTTTGGCGTCGCGGAACGAGATTTATCGCCGGGACGCACCACCAGCGTACTGAGATAGAGATCGTGGCGATTCCAGGTTTTATCCACCGGAATCGTGAGCTCCAGACCTTGTGCCGGCACATCGATCGCCTGCCACCACAGCGGACCGTCACTGGACTCCACCATGGCATAACCTTTACCGGCGACCGGCGCGGCGATATGCAATTTCATGGTGTCGCCTGGACGATAATTCGCTTTATCCAGTTTGAGGGTGACGCGATCCGGACGCGCCGCGCCGCTACCGTCGCTGTTATCCTGCCAGCTATAGCCGGCCCAGAAACGAACGCTGCTGACCGTCTCATTCGGCGCTTTGACCTCCAGACGGTACGCGCCCCATTCCACCGGGAAGCTGACTTTTCCGGTTTCATCCGCGTTCAGATCCAGCGTCTGCTCGCCCTCTACCAGATCTTTTTGATCAAACTGCGACTGCCAGCCTTCGCTTTCCGACCAGTTCCAGTAATAGTCGCGACGCTCGCGGATGAGCCGCACCTGTAAACCAGACACCGCTTTTTTCTCGCCCTGCGCGTTGGCGTAAACAATATCGAATGCGGCGTTGCTGTCTTCGTCGACAATCGGTTGATTAACGGTGGTATCCGTACGGTAGTCGTATACCGCTTTGGCGGCGAACTGTGGACGAATTCCCGGTAACGTATCGGCAGGCCAAATCGCCTGCTCTACGCGACGAGTGACCGGACGACCGCCAGACTCCAGCAGGCTGGCCTGTAGAATTACCTGCAGCGGCGAATGCGCTTCTTGCCACTGGCTGGCAGCACTCACTTCACCACGTCCGCCTTTATCCAACGTCAGTTGAACTTCGTCCAGGCTGCGCGAAAGATTCTCTTCAGCAATATTGCCGAACTGGAAGCCAGGCAACGCCGCGACAGCGTCGCGCAGCGGACGCAGGAAAAGTTGCCCTTGCAGGGTATTGCCGTTAGCAGGCGCGCCATACAAGTAATAGCCGACAACGGAGAATTTCACCTCATCCGCAGGCGCCAGCGGTGTTTTTTGCGCCGTCAGGTTGAGCGCCATCCGCTCCGGCATAAAGTCTTCCACGTGGAAATCCCAACTCCGTAGCAAATTATCACCGGTGTTGGCGCGGACATGCCACAAGCCGGTCGGCGCGTTGATATCCAGCGGATAATTCAAACGGTATAGCCCGTTTTCCGGCTGGCTGACGACGGTACGCATCACCTGTCCGTCTGGTTTTACCACTTCCAGCTTAACGGGTTGATCGGGCAGCGTTTTACCGTCGCTATCGCGCAGTAATCCGTTGAGGATAACCGTTTCGCCCGGTCGGTAGAGATCGCGCGGGCCGAACATAAAGAACTGCTTGCTGTAGCCGGGCGCGCCAGCGACATTAAATTCCGACAGATCCAGAGCCGGAAGCGTGAGATCGAGCAGCGTGGTCTGCTCCTCTTTACGCGCCAGTAATAGCGCCGCCGCTTTATCAGCTTCCAGTTGCACATGTCCCTGCGCGTCGCTCGTCGACTGCGCCAGCGTCTGCCCTTTATCATTCAGAAGAACGATCTCAATTCCCGACTGCGCCGCGCCGTTTTCCAGGCTTTGCGTAAAGATATCCAGCCGATTATGGTAACGGTGCGCGGACACGCCGATATCGCTAAGGGTAAACAACGTAGCGGCATTACTATAGTTGTAGTGTCCAGCCTGATTCATTACCGCCACATATACGCCCGCCTGTTGCAGCGGCTTAATATCGCTTAATGGCAGCTGCAGTTTCTCACGCGTATTGCGCGCCGGATTAAGATCAAAACGACCGGTATAAACCAAATCCGCCATTTTCAGCAGATTGTCGGACTCCCAGTTAGAGAGAGAACTACGGTACTCCCACTGGCTGACAAATGACGCCAGCGATCCGGGCTTAACGCGGAAAAAGTTCACATCAACGTGGTTGACGTTAAGCGCCATGACCGGCAGTCCTTCCGCGATTTTCCCCGGTAGCAGCGATCCCCGGCTGGCAAAGCCGACGCTGGGCTGGACATCACGCGTGGTAATCGTTTTTTCATAAGACTTGCCGAAGGTGGCGTTATTCAGCGCCTTAACGGCGGGATCAACCGTGACCACCAGCACGCGCTCAGGTTCCAGATGACGTAACCTTAGCTCTTTTAAATTTGGCGCCAGCTCCCATGCGCCGTCAACGCTGCCGCTTTTCTTATCAACCACGTGAACCACACGGGAGAAATCCTGTTCAGGATCTAAAGGAATTGAAAACGTCAGCACCAGCGTCGCCGCGCCGTCAAGCTGCGCTTCGGAGGCGTCTAATAGCGTGAGCGCTTTGCCCTGGCTTTGCTGCGCCAGCTTTTGTAGCTGTGCCGGGTCTTGCGCGGGCGAGGGCTGCGCTACGGCTGGCGCTTCGCTTTTAGTCGTCGGGGCGGTTTTATCGTTGTTATCGCATCCCGCCAGCGCCAGCATGATCATGCAGGCCACCACGCGTAAATGTTTCATCTTTCATCCCTGGCCTTAACGGCCTGTCAGCAACGGTTGATGAGATATTATGCGCGAGAAATTTTATTGTGTAAGTCCGTATTATTGTGATGATGCGAAAATTTTACGCAGAAATGTGGTTTCGCCAGCCAAAACAGCCTCTTCTACTTGTCCCTTTTCGGGAAACGTCCGACAATTTGTCCATAATCAGGTAACAATGGAGATGCCCATGACCACCGCCTTTTTTGTCGCCGCCGACTGGCTTGCCGAACATATTGATGATCCGGAAATACAGATTCTTGACGCCCGTATGGCGCCGCCAGGACAGGAACATCGTGATATGGCGGGCGAATATCGCGCCGGACATATTCCCGGCGCGCTGTTTTTTGATATTGAAGCGCTTTCCGATCGCGCATCGCCGCTGCCGCATATGATGCCGCGCCCGGAAGCGTTTGCGGTGGCCATGCGTGAACTGGGTGTTCGCCAGGATAAACACCTGGTCATATACGATGAAGGCAATCTGTTCTCCGCTCCGCGGGCATGGTGGATGCTACGCACGTTCGGTGCCGAGAAAGTGTCCATTCTGGCGGGCGGACTGGCGGGCTGGCAGCGTGACGAATGGCTATTGCGCGAAGGCGAAGAAGCGCATGAAGGAGGCGAGTTTGAGGCGAAATTCGCGCCGCAAGCCGTGGTGCGTCTCACCGACGTATTGCTGGCAAGCCATGAAAAAACCGCGCAAATCGTTGACGCGCGTCCGGCGGCGCGTTTTAACGCTCAGGCTGATGAACCGCGTCCGGGACTGAGGCGCGGACACATTCCTGGCGCGCTAAATGTCCCGTGGACGGAACTGGTGTATGAGGGCGAATTAAAGACCACTGACGAACTGAATGAGGTTTTTTTCAGCCACGGCGTGAGTTTCGACAGACCGATTATCGCCAGTTGCGGCTCCGGCGTAACGGCCGCGGTCGTGGTGCTGGCGCTCGCCACGCTGGATGTGCCTGACGTCACGCTTTACGACGGCGCGTGGAGCGAATGGGGCGCGCGTACCGATTTACCGGTTGAACCCACTTAATATCTGCCATGCTGGATGGCGCTCACGCTTATCCGGCCTACCGTTCAGGCTGATGTAAAACGAATCTACATAAATTCTGTTTAAGCAGGCCACAAAAAAACCGCTCAATTGAGCGGTTTTTTTGTGCTGGTCCGGTTCGCGGCCTTTCCAGCAGGCTTTGTTGCCATAGCAACGCAGGCACACCGTAGGGGATTAATACTCCCTTTTAAGGGAGCAAATGTCAATATAATTTACCGGGAAACTATTCAACATTTGAGGTATTATCTTTCCCGGCCCTTTCCGCCGTCTCGCAAACGGGCGCTGGCTTCAGGAGAGGATAACCCATGGCCGTAAGCGCAGGCACACCGTAGTGCCTGCTATCACGGCATTATCGCCAGCGGTACTGCCGTGATGCGGTCTTCGCAAGGACCGCAACATGAAGGTACGATGCTTTTGTGTCGTGCTTCTTGTTTCTGGCACGTTGTGTCTTCACGCAGACAGAAGCTACCCAGGTAATTCTGTTCCCGTAACGCTCAACGTCCAGAGCAGGTAAGCCAGGAGGCCGCCCTGTTGGGCGGCTTTCTTTTCTTCAGATGATGCGATTCTGTTTAAAATCGCGCAGGAACCCGCCCCAGCGGCGCTCGTAGAACGGTGCGATATGCTCGGTGATAAAGTGGCTGATACCCTGCTCGCCCTTCCTCACCTGACAAATATCGATCGGTTCGTCACCCGGTAACGTGTCGGTCGCCACATTGCCCGCTGCGTGAATGATCTCTTCAATATCGCCGTCAGCCTCAATGCCAATCAGCAGATTAGGTTGGGCGTCCGCATGTTCTTTAATCGCGCAGAGAAATGCGCGTTTCACCGGTTTGATGGTTTTAAACAGCGTAGTGAGGGAATCAATCATCTGCGACGGCGGCTCGGCCACTTCGGATAAAATAAGCGACTCGCCGCCTTCCAGCACTTCCTGCGTACTTAACGGACTGCCTTCCTCAGCGAGAAGCAGGCTGATTTCACGCGGCATAAACTCTTTGCCGGTCGGCAATTTAGCGTTGAGGAATAACGTTTCGCCAAGCGTCATTTCAAACAGCGTGCGCGCCGGCATCACCACAAATGCCTGTTCGTCTTCCACGGCCTGCTGCAGCGCCTCCAGAGAAGTAAAGAAGGGAATGACGGTCGTGCCGTCTTCTTTTTCCCAGTGCTGCAAATCCAGAGCGCTGTCTTCCACAATCGCCTCGCCTTCGGCAGCGCTGCCCGGCACCCAGACGGTGGACTCCAGTAAGGTACGGAAAAATGCCGGACGATGCGCGGGCTCAGTCGCCGCTTTCTCCAGCAAGATTTCTAATTCATTTTTAGTTTCGGACATAGGAATCACAAATTATGTATATGGGTTGTAGGCCTGATAAGACGCACGGCGTCGCCATCAGGCAAAATGCCGGGTGGCGCTTCGCTTACCCGGCCTACAAAAACACCGTTCAGGCGGTCAGCAAATTCGCGATGGTGCGCACACCCAGACCGGTTGCCCCGGCAGCCCACTGCTCAACCGGCGCTTTGCGATAAGTGGCGGAACAGTCAATGTGCAGCCAGCCTTCGCGGTAATTTTCAACAAAGTGCGACAGAAAACCCGCGGCGGTGCTTGCCCCAGCGGGATACGCCGCGCTGCCGGTGTTGTTCAGTTCCGCAAAGTTAGACGGCAGTTGGTTACGGTGGAACTCTGCCAGCGGCAGACGCCAGAACGGTTCATTCTCTTGCGCCGCGCTGGTCAGCAAGCGCCCCGCCAGCGTATCGTCAAAACTGAATAGCGCATGGTAGTCGTTACCCAGCGCCGTTTTCGCCGCGCCGGTTAACGTCGCCATATCAATGATTAGCTGCGGGTGTTGTGCGCTGGCGTCAATCAGGCCATCCGCCAGCACCAGTCGCCCTTCCGCATCGGTATTCATGACTTCGACATTCTTACCATTACGGTAGCGAATAATGTCGCCCAGTTTAAACGCATTGCCGCTGATCAGATTATCGGCGCAGCACAGGAACAGTTTTACGCGTTTATTCAGCCCACGGGTAATGGCGAACGCCAGCGCGCCTGTTACTGTCGCCGCGCCGCCCATATCGGATTTCATTGAGTCCATAAAAGCGCTTTGTTTGATACTGTAGCCGCCGGAGTCAAAGGTAATACCTTTACCGACCAGGCAGGCATAAACCGGCGCATCTTTGTCTCCCGTCGGGTTGTAATCCAACGCCAGCAGCACCGGCGGACGCTCAGAACCACGGCCTACGGTATGCAACCCCATATAGTTCTGCTCGCGCAGATCTTCGCCTTTGGTGATACGGTAAGTGACGCTATCGCACGCGACGCTACACAGCAGATCCACCGAGCGCTGCGCCAGTTGCCCCGGCCCAAGCTCTTCCGCCGGAGCATTAATGGTGTCGCGCACCCAGTCAATAATAGTCAGGCGGTTATCCAGCTCCTGACGTTGGGCATCGTCTAAATCCGGCCACATTACGGTACGGACGCCTTTTGGTCCTTTGTAACCCGCCCAGAATGCCCAACAACGCTCGGTATCCCATCCTTCGCCTGTCAGCGCGACCTGTTTTATTCCCAGGCCGTCGATTTTACGCGCCGCACGCTGGATCAACCCCAGATCGTCTTTACCGTTAAGATGCAAGGTAATACCGTCGTTATTAATACTGTAAGTGGCTTTATCGCCCCAGCGCGCATCGGCAGGCTGCGTGGAAAGCGTAATTTTCATGGCTTCTGTCATTGTTATTTTCCTTATTAGCAAACGGGCCGCCGTAGGGCAGCCCGTTATTTGACTTACTCTGCTTCATCCAACCAGACTAGCAGAATCGCCTCCAGAATTTTTTCATTGGATGCGTTAGGGTCGTCGTCAAAATCGTCCAGTTCGCAGATCCACTGATGCAGATCGGTGAAACGAACGGTTTTAGGATCGACATCAGGATATGCGTCGTATAACGCTTCGCCGATCTCGCGGCTATCGGTCCACTTGAGTCCCATACTACCCTCTGTTAATGCTCACGCGCATGGTTGATTGTGTAACGTGGAATTTCGATAACCAGATCGTCGTCGGTAACGCGGGCCTGGCAGCTCAGTCGACTTTCCGGCTCCAGCCCCCACGCTTTATCCAGCATATCGTCTTCTTCTTCCGAACTTTCCGGCAAGGAGTCGAAGCCTTCACGTACAATACAGTGACAGGTGGTGCAGGCGCACGATTTCTCACAGGCGTGTTCAATCTCGATGCCGTTGCGCAGCGCAACGTCAAGAATGGTTTCACCGGTCTCAGCTTCCAGAACTGCGCCATCCGGACAAAGATCCTGATGAGGCAGAATAACAATCTTCGGCATGTTAAACCTCGTCTACGGAATGGCCTTTCAACGCGCGACGAACCGACTGGTCCATGCGGCGAGCAGCAAATTCCTGGGTTTGTTTATCTACGTTTTTAATGGCTTGTTCTATGGCGTCAACATCATCGCCTTGTGCGACCGCGCTTAAATGTGCGGCGGCATCATCAATGCATTGACGTTCTGCGGCGCTTAACAGCGCGGCGTCGGCAGTTAGCGCGCCGGTCAAACTTTCCAGCACGCGCGCGGCTTCGACTTTTTGCTCCGCCAGCATACGCGCTTTCACGTCCTGCTCGGCAAAACTCATGGAATCCTTGATCATCGAGGCGATTTCGCTATCGGTCAGGCCATAGGAAGGTTTGACCTGAATGGAGGCCTCGACGCCGGTGGATTTTTCCATTGCGGTGACGCTCAACAGGCCATCGGCGTCTACCTGGAAGGTCACGCGAATATGCGCCCCGCCCGCCGGCAACGGCGGAATCCCGCGCAGCGCAAAACGCGCCAGCGAGCGGCAGTCCTGCACCAGTTCGCGTTCGCCCTGCATCACATGGATAGACATCGCGGTCTGACCGTCTTTGAAGGTGGTGAAATCCTGCGCGCGCGCCACCGGGATAGTGGTGTTGCGCGGAATGACTTTTTCCACCAGGCCGCCCATCGTTTCCAGCCCAAGAGAGAGTGGAATCACGTCCAACAGCAGCATTTCGCTGTCCGGCTTGTTGCCGACCAGAATATCGGCCTGAATCGCTGCGCCGATAGCGACCACTTTATCCGGGTCGATAGCGGTTAACGGCGTGCGGCCAAAAAATTCGCCTACTCGCTCACGCACCAGCGGTACACGGGTCGAACCACCAACCATGACCACTTCCAGAACGTCCTGGGGATCAACGCCGGCATCTTTCAATGCGCGACGGCAGGCCAATAGCGTGCGCTTAACCAGCGCGGAAATGAGATCGTTAAACTGCTCGCGAGTGATTTCCCCCTGCCAGCCCGCAACGTTAACGCGAACGGTATCGGCATCGCTTAAGGCGATTTTCGCCGCAATCGCGGCATCCAGCAGTTCGCGCTGAACGCGATTGTCGCTACGATCGGCAATTCCCGCCTGCTCACGAATATAGTCCGCCAGCAGATGGTCAAAGTCGTCGCCGCCGAGCGCAGAATCACCGCCCGTCGCCAGCACTTCAAACACCCCGCGGCTCAGGCGTAAAATAGAGATATCGAAGGTACCGCCGCCGAGATCGTAAACAGCAATAACGCCTTCTTTGCCTGAGTCCAGACCGTAGGCAATCGCCGCCGCCGTCGGTTCGTTGAGCAGGCGCAACACATGCAGGCCTGCCAGCCGCGCGGCGTCTTTCGTTCCCTGACGTTGGGCATCATCGAAATAGGCGGGAACGGTAATCACCACACCATCCAGCTCGCCGGAGAGCGATTCGCTAGCCCGCGCGGCCAGCGCTTTGAGAATATCAGCCGATACGCGTACCGGATTGAGCAATCCAGCCGCCGTGTCAATCATCGGCAGCCCATTAACGCTTGCCTTAAACCGGTAAGGCAGATGCGGATAGCGCGCCTGGATATCCGCCAGCGAGCGTCCCATCATGCGTTTCACAGAGCTGATAGTGTTGGCCGTATCCTGCGCGGCATTGTCACGCGCAGCGTAACCGACCGTATGGCCCTGCTGCTGATAGTGAACCACTGAAGGCAACAGGTGGCGCCCTTCGTGGTCAGGCAGAGTTTCCGCCTGGCCGCTGCGAACCGTCGCAACCAGAGAGTTGGTAGTGCCTAAGTCGATACCCGCCGCCAGACGACGCTGATGCGGCGCGGCGCTCAGACCAGGCTCACTAATTTGTAATAAGGCCATGTTAGATTCCAGTTAAAAATCGAGCAGCTTTTCTTCGAGTTGTTCTGCGCTGCTTCGCAGTTTATCGAGAAACCGCAGTTTGCGCACCGTATCCGCCGCCGCGTCCCACGCGGCGTTGTCCAACTGTTCCACCATTTGCTGAAGACGAGCATCAAACATCTTTTGTACGCGTTTGATGAAGCTTTCCAGCCGCACGTCGTCTTTTGATTGTTCGATATCGTCCAGCTCTTCGCGAAGCGTGAGTTGTTCCATCAGAAACGCGGTGTCGCGTACCGTATGCTGCTCGCTGGCCAGATCGAACCCGTGTAAGGAAAGCAGATACTCCGCGCGCGTCAAAGGGTGACGCAGCGTTTGCCAGGCCTGGTTGATCGTGGCGGATTGCTGGACGGCGGCAAGCTGCTGCGCCTGAGTGCCGTTGGCAAATTTGTCAGGGTGATACTGGCGTTGCAGATCCTGAAAACGAAGGCTCAGCGCCTGGGTGTCAATCTGATAACGGGCTGGTAAGCCAAAGAGGGTGAAGTAATCCATAACATTCTCAGGGATAGCCTGTCAGAACAAACCCCACACGCAGGCGACCACGGTGGGGTTATACCTTCTTACTTCGCGCCGCAGATGCGTTGTCTGCGCGGGTTCCCCCAGACACTGACTCAAATAAGCGCCTGGGGATTCACTCGCTTGCCGCTTTTCTGCAGCACGAATGCTCGGTATAACAGCGGAACACGGTTACACGTGGAAGCTTTCGCCGCAACCACACTCATCTTTCACATTCGGGTTGGAGAATTTAAACCCTTCGTTCAGACCTTCTTTTACGAAGTCCAGCTGTGTACCGTCCAGAAATTGCAGGCTCTTGCCGTCAACCACTACCTTAACGCCTTTGTCTTCAAACACGGTGTCTTCCGCCGTTGGCTCGTCAACAAATTCCAGTACATAAGCCATACCTGAGCAGCCGGAGGTTCTCACGCCCAGACGCAGACCAAACCCTTTACCACGGTTGGCCAGGAAGGTATTAACTCGCGCTGCTGCACTGTCGCTAAGTGTAATCGACATAACAAAACCTCAATGTTAACGTTCTATTTTATTTCGCTTCGCGTTTGCTTTTGTAATCCGCAATAGCGGCTTTAATCGCGTCTTCCGCCAGAATAGAGCAGTGAATTTTCACCGGCGGCAGTTCCAGTTCGTCTGCAATGTCGGTGTTTTTAATCGCCTGCGCTTCGTCCAGGGATTTCCCTTTCACCCACTCCGTTACCAGAGAACTGGAGGCGATAGCGGAACCGCAGCCATAAGTCTTGAAGCGCGCGTCTTCAATGATACCTTCATCGTTAACTTTAATCTGCAACTTCATGACGTCGCCGCAGGCCGGCGCGCCAACCATGCCGCTTCCCACGTTATCGTCGTTGTTGTCAAACGACCCTACGTTACGCGGGTTCTCATAGTGATCGATTACTTTTTCGCTGTAAGCCATTATAAATTCTCCTGATTCCGATACCGATTAATGATGTGCCCATTCGATGCTGTTCAGATCCACACCCTGCTTGTACATTTCCCACAGTGGAGAAAGGTCACGCAGGCGGCCAATGGATTTACGAACCAGATCAATGGTGTAGTCGATCTCTTCTTCAGTGGTAAAACGACCTAAAGAGAAACGGATAGAGCTATGCGCCAGCTCGTCATTCATGCCCAACGCGCGCAGCACGTAGGACGGTTCCAGACTGGCGGATGTACAGGCGGAACCGGAAGAGACCGCCAGGTCTTTCAGCGCCATGATCAGCGACTCGCCTTCAACGTAGTTAAAGCTCACGTTGAGAATGTTTGGCGCGCCCTGCTCAAGGTCGCCGTTCAGGTAAACTTCTTCAATATCTTTGATGCCGTTCCACAGACGGTTACGCAGACCACGCAGACGGGCCATTTCGGTCTCCATCTCTTCTTTCGCGATACGGTAAGCTTCGCCCATGCCGACGATCTGGTGAACAGGCAGCGTACCAGAGCGCATACCGCGTTCGTGCCCGCCGCCATGCATCTGCGCTTCAATGCGAATACGCGGCTTACGACGCACATACAGCGCGCCAATGCCTTTCGGACCATAAATTTTATGACCGGAGAAGGACATCAGATCCACTTTCAGTTGGCTCAGGTCGATAGGCAGTTTGCCCACGCTCTGGGTGGCGTCAACGTGGTAGATGATACCGCGCGCGCGGCACATTTCGCCGATGGTCGCGATATCCTGCACCACGCCGATTTCGTTGTTCACGTGCATGATGGAAACCAGAACGGTGTCGTCACGCATCGCTGCTTCGAGCTCGTTGAGATCGATGATGCCGTTGCGCTGCGGCGCCAGGTAGGTCACTTCAAACCCTTCGCGCTCAAGCTGACGGCAGGTGTCCAGCACCGCTTTGTGCTCGGTCTTGCTGGTGATGATGTGCTTGCCTTTTTTCTGATAAAAGTTGGCAGCGCCTTTAATCGCCAGGTTATCGGACTCCGTCGCCCCTGAGGTAAAGACGATTTCACGCGGGTCGGCGCCGACCAGTTCAGCAATCTGGTTACGGGCGATATCTACCGCCTCTTCAGCCTGCCAGCCAAAACGGTGTGAACGAGACGCCGGGTTCCCAAAGGTTCCGTCCAGGGTCAGAAACTGCATCATTTTCTCGGCAACACGCGGGTCCACCGGCGTGGTTGCGGAGTAGTCGAGATAAATCGGTAATTTCATTGCTCTTAAACTCCGTACATCACTCAATGCAAGGAATCAGGCAACCGGCTGGATGTACGACCGTGTTGACGGGACGTCCGCGTCCCGGCCTGATTCTGAATTCTTTTTTACGCTTCATCCTTCAGACGACCGCGGCATTCACCGCATGAGGCCGCCAGAAGAGATGGCGTAATATTTTAATTAAGCGCGTAATTTAACGTCGATAGCGTCCTGCGCACGACCGCTGGCGCGCGGCGCGTCATGCGTGTGCTGGCGACCAGACACATCCAGAACTTCCTGGTTATTCACCAGCTCGCCTAAAGTAATATTGTTGAGAAAACCGGTCAGGCGATCGCTTAAATCACGCCACAGCGCATGGGTCAGGCATTTATCGCCGCCCTGGCAGCCGCCTTTGCCCTGGCAACGGGTCGCGTCAACGGATTCATCAACCGCGCTGATCACTTCGCCGACCGCGATACTGCCAGCATCTTTACCCAGCAGATAGCCGCCGCCTGGCCCGCGTACGCTGGAAACCAGACCGTTTTTACGTAAACGGGAAAATAGCTGTTCCAGATAAGAAAGGGAAATCCCCTGACGTTCAGAAATATCAGCCAACGGTACCGGGCCCGCTTCGGAGTTGAGCGCAACGTCTAACATTGCGGTCACGGCATAACGCCCTTTAGATGTCAGTCTCATGTCTTACTTAACCTCAAACTCGCCCCTGCCCGGGGTTTTTTATTGTAAAATGGGGGTATTGCATAGCAGGGACAAGTCTGACATTCCCGAGTAATTTGGTCAACTATTTACTTGAGTAAATTAGTCAGGTATTTAGCGTTCCGTGCGGTATTGACGCGGTTACTTGCCTTTATTCTGCTGCTCAATAGACGCCAGAATCCCACGCAGAATATTCAACTCCTGGCTTTCCGGGCGGGCGCGGGTAAACAGACGGCGCAATTTATTCATCACCTGCCCCGGATGGTTTTCGCGAATAAAGCCAGTGGAGAGCAACGTCTGCTCCAGATGGCCGTAGAAACGTTCAAGATCGTCCACCAGCGGATACGGCGTCTCTTCATAATCTGCCGCGTCGCCGTTTTCCTGCGTCGCCAGCCAGGCCATACGGACTTCATATGCGATGACCTGTACCGCCATCGCCAGATTCAACGAGCTGTACTCCGGGTTAGCGGCAATCGCGACGTGATAATGGCATTTTTGCAACTCATCGTTAGTCAGCCCGACACGCTCACGACCAAAAACCAGCGCAACCGGCGTATTTGCCGCTTCCGCCACGCTTTTTAAGCCGCACTCGCGCGGATCAAGCATCGGCCACGGCAGAGTGCGGGAACGGGCGCTGGTGCCGACCACCAGGCTACAGCCAGCTAACGCTTCATCCAGCGTATCGACGATCTGCGCATTACCGATCACATCGCTGGCGCCTGCCGCCAGGGCGATGGCCTGGGAGTCCGGTTTCACCAGCGGGTTTACCAGCCACAGGTTAGTTAAGCCCATGGTTTTCATAGCGCGAGCCACAGAGCCCATATTGCCGGTGTGGGAGGTTTCCACCAGCACAATTCGAATGTTTTGCAGCATTGTCTTTCTTCAGCTAAAGATTATTCTGACATCTTACCATAAAACCAAGACAGATTCCGATCTCGCTGCTATACTCTGCGCCGTTTTCCCGTTCTTTAACATCCAGTGAGAGAGACCGATGCATCCGATGCTGACCATCGCCGTGCGCGCAGCGCGCAAGGCGGGTAATGTAATTGCCAAAAACTATGAAACTCCGGACGCTGTAGAAGCGAGCCAAAAAGGCAGTAACGATTTTGTGACCAATGTGGATAAGGCCGCTGAAGCGGTAATTATCGACACCATTCGCAAATCTTACCCGCAACACACTATTATCACCGAAGAAAGCGGTGAGCACGTTGGCACAGATCAGGATGTTCAATGGGTTATCGATCCGCTGGATGGCACCACCAACTTCATCAAACGTCTGCCACACTTCTCTGTTTCCATTGCTGTACGCATTAAAGGCCGTACTGAAGTGGCTGTCGTTTACGATCCGATGCGTAACGAACTGTTCACCGCCACCCGCGGTCAGGGCGCGCAACTGAACGGCTACCGTCTGCGCGGCAGTACCGCTCGCGATCTGGACGGCACTATCCTCGCTACCGGCTTCCCGTTCAAAGCCAAACAATACGCGACCACCTACATTAATATTATCGGCAAGCTGTTCACCGAATGTGCCGATTTCCGCCGCACCGGTTCCGCCGCGCTGGATCTGGCCTATGTGGCTGCAGGTCGTGTCGATGGTTTCTTTGAAATTGGCCTTCGTCCGTGGGATTTCGCTGCGGGCGAACTGCTGGTTCGTGAAGCGGGCGGTATCGTCAGCGATTTCACCGGCGGTCATAACTACATGATGACCGGTAATATCGTGGCGGGGAATCCGCGCGTCGTTAAAGCCATGCTGGCGAATATGCGCGACGAACTGAGCGATGCGCTGAAGCGCTAAGTCTCTTCGGCGGATGGGGCCACTCATCCGCCGTGCCTTTTCAGGCGTTTTTCCTAAACACAGCCTCATCGCTTTACTTGCCTGCATGTTTTTGTACGATCGCTCCCTGCTCCGCTATTGGCATAAAGCGGCAAGGAAGCGAACATGACCCTTCAACATACCCGACGCATCGTCAAATCCCTTTTTATTCTGTTTATCATTGTGGTCTGTATTTACCTGCTACCCCGCGTAGCGATCAATGCCTTTTATTACCCGGACAATAAAGTCTATGGGCCAACCCCTGCCGAAGCTGAATCCATTACCTTTACCGCCAAAGATGGCACGCATCTGCACGGCTGGTTTATTCCCACTGCTTTCGGCAGGCCGGAAAACGCCGTCGCGACGGTGATTCATGTCCATGGCAACGCCGGAAATATGTCGGCGCACTGGCCGTTAGTCAGTTGGCTGCCAGAACGCAACGTAAACCTGTTTATGTTTGATTACCGTGGTTTTGGCGAATCTGAGGGTACCCCATCACAAGAGGGGCTACTGGACGATACGAAAAGCGCGATAGATTATGTGCGGCATCGCGACGACATTAACCCCGAGCGCCTGGTACTGCTGGGGCAGAGCCTGGGCGGCAATAATGTACTGGCCGCCGTAGGACACTGTGTAGGCTGCGCTAATATGCGCTACGCCGACCAGGCGGGCATACGTGCAATTATCCTCGACTCAACGTTTTTATCCTATTCCTCCATCGCCAACCAGATGATCCCGGGCAGTGGCTATTTGCTTGATGACCGCTATAGCGCGGATCGCAATATCGCCAGCGTCAGCCCCATTCCGGTATTGATTCTTCATGGCACGGCAGACCATGTTATTCCCTGGCAGGACAGTGAGAAATTGTATGCCCTCGCCCAAGAGCCCAAACAAAAAATCTTCATTCCTGGCGGCGATCACATTGATGCTTTTTCCGGGCGTTATGAAAACCTTTACCGCGATGCAATGATTAATTTTATTCAGACCGCGCTATCCGCTAAATAGCGCGACGCTGTATATATGCATATTTTATGATTAAGAATATATTTATTATACCGATAGTAAAAACCATTTTTTCCCGTTAGCGAAGGCGGTGGATTAGCGCTAGCGTAACAGTAATATTCAACTGATTTTTATAACAATTTATTTTCATTTGTTTTTCCTGAATATTACTGTGGAGTATATGATGGCTATCAAAATTACGCCTGACGAGTTTAGTCTGCTTATCCAGCGATTAAACAAAAAATGGCGCGTGTTTGCCCCGTCCGCAGAGTTTCGCGGCGGACGTTTTTCCGACACTGACAACATTATTTATCAACGAATTAGCGGCTGGCGCGATCTCATCTGGCACGAGAAATCGCACATGTCGCCGAATACCATTATCGCCCCTATCACCGAAACGCTCTTTTATTTCGATAAAGACACCATTCAAATTGCCGAGACAGACACCTCCCCGATAATCGTCTTTGCCCGCGCCTGCGACATTAACGCCATGTCGCGGCTGGATTATATGTATTTATCAAATGGGAATAATTCCGATTACAGTTATCAACTGCTACGGGAGCATATTCGTTTCGTCCTTATTGAGTGTGAAGAAAGCTTCGAAAATTGTTTCTGCGTCTCAATGGGTACTAATAAAACTGACTGTTATAGCGCCGCTATGCGTTTTAGCGATGAAGGCGCGCTTGTCAGCATCCGCGATCCCTTTATCGAGGCGGCGATACAAGGGCTGGGGCAGGAGGCTGACTATACCCCCTCTTTCGTCAGCGAAAACCGGGAAACCGTCGTCACGCCGGACAGCGTTTGCCGCGATCCGCAAAAAATTCGCGACATTCTCACCCGCCATCCGCTATGGGACGCCTACGACAGCCGCTGCATCAGTTGTGGCCGCTGCACTACCGGGTGCCCAACCTGTACCTGCTATAGCGTCTTTGACGTCGCCTATGATGAAAATCCGCAGCGCGGCGAACGCCGCCGCCAGTGGGCAAGCTGCATGGTGCCGGGCTTTAGCGACATGGCCGGCGGTCATGGTTTTCGCGAAAACCCCGGCGAGCGTCTGCGCTACCGCGCCCTGCATAAGGTCAATGACTACAAAGCGCGCAACGGCATTGAACATATGTGCGTCGGCTGCGGCCGCTGCGACGATCGCTGCCCGCAATGCATCAAATTTTCTTTGATTATCAATAAAATGACCGCTGCCGTTCGGCAGGCGCTGGCAGAGGAGGCATAACGCATGTCACATTGTTCCTGTCATGATAAACCGCAGCACAGTTTGCTGCCTGCGGCGTACCGCATCCTCAGTATTACTCGCCACACGCCGCTGGAGTGGAATTTCCGCGTGGCCGTCGATTTTCCCGCGCACTGGGGGCAATTTGTTGAGGTGTCGCTGCCGCGCGTCGGCGAAGCGCCCATCTCCGTTTCCGACTATGGCGACGGCTGGATAGATCTGCTGATTCGTAATGTCGGAAAAGTGACCAGCGCCCTCTTTACGCTGAAAGAAGGCGACAACGTGTGGCTACGCGGCTGCTATGGCAATGGCTATCCGGTCGATACGCTGCGCCATAAACCCTTACTGGTTGTCGCAGGCGGCACGGGCGTCGCGCCGGTGAAAGGCTTAATGCGCTATTTCGTTGAGAATCCCCAGGAAATTGGTCAACTGGATATGATTCTCGGCTATAAAAATCGCGATTGCGTGCTGTACAAAGAAGAAATGGCGACGTGGCGCGGCAAACATAATCTGGTGCTCACGCTGGATGAAGGCGAGGCTGATGACCGTTACCAGATTGGTCGGGTGACCGATCGGCTTGCCGACATGACGCTTAGCGATATCGACACCATGCAGGCCATCGTCGTTGGGCCGCCAATAATGATTACCTTTACCGTAAAAATGCTGCTGCAAAAAGGGCTCAAGCCGGAGCAAATTTGGGTGGACTACGAACGCCGGATGGCCTGCTCCGTCGGGAAGTGCGGCCACTGCCGTATGGGCGAAGTGTATGTCTGCACCGACGGCCCGATATTTAACTACGCCGTCGCGCAACGTTTTGCCGATTAAGGAGAACATCATGAGCATTGATATTGATATCATTAAAGCCCGTGCGAAAAACGAATATCGCCTGTCAAAAGTGCGCGGCGAAGCCATGATCAGCGTCCGCATTCCCGGCGGTATTTTGCCCGCGCATTTGCTAACGGTGGCGCGTGACATCGCCGAAACCTGGGGCAACGGACAAATTCACCTCACTACCCGCCAGAAGCTGGCGATGCCGGGTATCCGTTACGAAGATATCGACAACGTGAACGCTGCGCTGGAGCCGTTTCTTCGCGAGATTGAAATAGAACTGTGCGACGTCCAGGTTGAGGATACCAAAGCGGGCTACCTCGCTATTGGCGGGCGAAATATTGTCGCCTGTCAGGGGAACCGCATTTGCCAGAAAGCCAACACTGACACGACCGGTCTGTCCCGTCGTCTTGAAAAACTGGTCTATCCCAGCCCTTATCATCTCAAAACGGTCATCGTCGGCTGCCCGAATGATTGCGCGAAGGCGTCAATGGCCGATCTGGGAATTATTGGCGTGGCGAAAATGCGCTTCACTGCCGATCGCTGTATCGGTTGCGGCGCCTGCGTGAAGGCCTGTAGTCACCACGCGGTAGGCTGCCTGGCGCTGAAGAACGGCAAAGCGGTCAAAGAAGAGTCCGCCTGTATCGGCTGCGGCGAGTGCGTGCTGGCCTGTCCGACGCTGGCCTGGCAACGTAAGCCGGATCAGCTCTGGCAAGTCCGTCTGGGCGGACGCACCAGTAAAAAGACGCCGCGCGTCGGCAAGCTCTTCCTCAACTGGGTGACTGAAGATGTGATAAAGCAGGTGATCGTTAACCTGTATGAATTTGAAAAAGAGATGCTCGGCGGAAAACCGATCTATCTACATATGGGCCATCTGATCGACAAAGGCGGCTACCTGCGTTTTAAAGAACGGGTACTGCGCGGCGTTCAGCTCAATCCGGAAGCGATGGTCGCCGAACGCATTTACTGGGCCGAAGACGAATCCGTCGCGCGGATGCATCTCAAACCCGCCGGGCACTAATCAACCACGCCATGGCCGCAGCCCGCCCACAGGCTGCGGCACGCTAAACCACATGACCAGCGCCGCGACAAGCAGTATCACCCCTCCGGCCAGCGCCAGCGTTGACCAGCCTACCTGCCGCCATAACGCCGGCGCTTTGTTTCCACTGAGTTTCACCGCCAGAGCACGAAAAGTGTGTACCAGCAGCGCCAGCGAGGTAATAGTTAGCGAGGTTCCCGCCGCCATCGCCAGTACCGACGCCATTCCCCAGCTAAAAACGCCAATCACTTTACTGAATAACAGCACCATTATCGCGCCGGAACAGGGCCGCATCCCCATAGACAGTACGATCATGAGTCGCGCGCGCCAGTCATCGCCGCTATGCAATTGTTCCTGCGTCGGTAAATGCTGATGTCCGCAGCCGCATTTTTCATGGTGAACATGGCGCGGCGTAAAAGCGATAAAGACAGGTTTACGTAGCAGCGCGCGTAACCTTTTTATGGCCCGCCAGCACAGCAAGATGCCCAGGCC
Source organism: Salmonella sp. NW645 (assembly GCF_051703725.1). Lineage (NCBI taxonomy): Bacteria > Pseudomonadati > Pseudomonadota > Gammaproteobacteria > Enterobacterales > Enterobacteriaceae > Salmonella > Salmonella sp. NW645. The sequence continues at coordinate 156,263 of NZ_JAMMKR010000008.1, forward strand.
GCCAACTAACGCATAGCTCCCCTTTTCCAGCCAGAAGCCGCTCAGATGGAGCTGTCTGGCCGGAAGTTGCAATACGGTCAGCACGCCCACCACCAACCCGATAGCCACGAGCCCCTGTAATAACGCGGCGGCGAGGGTTAACACGATACTTGATTTCAGCTTCGAAGGATGCGTCGCCAGCCATGTCGAGATCACCACTTTGCCGTGTCCCGGCCCCAGCGCATGAAGCACGCCATACATAAAACTCAGCAGAAGCAACGATCCGCCCGCTCGTTCAGGATGCGTCGCCACCGCGTTAAGCAGCGCGCTCAACTGCTGATTCACGTCCCGCTGCCAAAGAGCGCTTTTCAACATCACCTGCGGCCAGGCCTGCCATATCCACAGACCGCCAACCAGCATTAGCAGCAGGAATAACGCCAATGGCCACAGCGAGAGCCAGCGCCGCCCCGGAGTGCGTTGAGAAAAAATTACTGACATTGCAAGGTCACCGTTTGGGCAAACTGTTTACCTAAATCCATATCCTCCGGCGGCGCGTCCTCTTTATCCAGCGACTGGGCGAAACGTAGTGTCTCTTCGCCGGGCGCAGGAGTATAAACCTGAATCCGACACTTTTCGCGCAGCGGTTCCGGCATCGTGATATCGCTGTCCTGGTCATAATGCATATCGACATAATAAGAGGGATCAAACGTTGAAAAGGTATAAGTCTGTCCGCTTAACGGCTGCGGTTCAGCCAGCGGTAGCGTAAAGGTCAATACCGCCTGATGCGCGTCACGCGTCATACCGTATTCTGTCGGCCTGTTTTTAAACTTCACTTTCGCGCCATTGCGCCACACTTCTGTAAAGTAGTGCTGCCCAAGTACGTTAGCCATCACTTCCGCCGCCAACTTTTTCCATATTTCTGACCCCGGTGCCGCGTTTCCGGCGTCATACAGCAGATCTGCGGACGTCAGCGCGTCCATTGTCCAGCGCATTTTTAACGCCACAAATTGCTCATTTTCACTGACCACCTGCGTTTGCAGACGGATGAAGCTGTGCGGATGCGCCGCCGCCACGAAAGATAAAACGGCAAGAAATAGTGTTAAGGCGCTGCGTTTCACTGGCTTCATCTGTTCCTCGCGATAAAAATTCTGTGACGTTCCTCAGCATTCCTGGCCTAAAAGCACGCTTATCACATTTTTCACGCGCAAACTTTAGCTATCCTTACCAGACAAACTAACGGGAGACCTGACAGATGATGCCGACAATTGCCCCACCATCTGTACTTTCCGCTCCCCAGCGCCGCTGTCAGGTATTGCTGACGCTTTTCCAGCCGGAGACAATTGCCACGGTGGAAATCTTCAGCGCGCTTAATGGCGTTGATGATGATACTGCCCGTGAGGATATCACTGAGACAAGCCTGGAGATCCAGCGCTATCATCGCCTTGCCATCACAACATGCCAGAACGGTTGCTATCGGATCGAAGGTACAGCACTCGATCAGCGCCTTTGCCTTTTACACTGGCTCAGGCGTGGCCTGCGTTTATGCCCGACCTTCGTCACGCAACAGTTTACCCCGGCCTTAAAAAACGCGCTAAAGCAGCGCGGTATCGCGCGTCCGCTGTATGACGATATTAATCTGCACGCGCTCATCAATCTGTGCGCCCGCCGGTTGCAAAAACCATTTGAACATCGCGACGTACAGTTCCTGCGTCTCTTTTTACAGTATTGTCTGCTACAACACCATGCCGGCATCACCCCGGAATTCAACCCTGTGCAGCAGATTTGGGCGCAGTCGTGCGCGGAATATCCACTCGCCCAGGAAATTGGTCGTCACTGGCAGCGCCACGTGATGCAGGCCGCACCGCTCAATGAAGCGCTGTTTATGGCGTTACTGTTTTCAATGATTCGCCTCCCCGACCCGATTCGCGACACGCATCAACGGGCGAAGCAACTGCGACTGGAGGTGGCGCGGCTGGTGCTGCGCTTTCGAGAAAAAGGGAACGTACGCTTCAGCGACGAACAAGGGCTTAACGATCAGCTGTATGTCCATCTCGCCCAGGCGCTGAACCGAAGTTTATTCACGATTGGCATCGATAATACGCTTCCGGAAGAGTTCAACCGTCTTTATCCGCGTCTGGTTCGCACCACACGTGAGGCGCTAGCCGGATTTGAAGCCGAATATGGTGTCCACTTTTCCGAGGAAGAGACGGGGCTGGTGGCAGTGATTTTCGGCGCCTGGCTGATGCAGGATAACGATTTGCATGAGAGACAGATCGTATTGTTAGCGGATAAAAATGATGCGCTGGAGACGCATATTGAGCAGCAACTGCGTGAACTGACCCTGTTGCCGCTGAATATCAGACGGATATCGCTCCAGGCGTTTCAAAAAGAGGGATGCCCGCGCGGCGTAGCGCTGATTGTTACCCCTTACGCCACGCCGCTACCGCTCTTCTCACCGCCGTTAATTCATGCGGATCGCGCCCTCACAGAGCACCAACAGCAGCAGATCCGCAAGATCCTGGAATCATGACGCGGCAACCACTTTGGGCCGAAGAAAGATAGCGGGCAATGCCACCAGCGCCATAATCCAGAATACGCCGCCGCCCAGATGTTGATACAGAAAACCGGCAAATACTGTCATAATCGCGATGCTGCCGCCCATCGCCACAGCGGAATAGACGGCCTGCAAACGAATCACCTCGCTTCCCTGACGCGCAGCGATATAACGCATGGCGGCCAGATGGCAAACGGTAAACGTGCCACAGTGCAGGATTTGTATCACAATCAGCCACGGCAGCGCCGTACTCCAGCCCATCAGCCCCCAGCGTACCACCCCGCACACAGCAGAAAGCAATAGCAAGTCGCGGGCGCTAAACCGGCGGAATAGCTTTTTACTCAGGGCGAAAATGATCACTTCCGCCACCACGCCCAACGACCATAAATAGCCGACCGCCGATGCTGAATAGCCAGCCCCCTGCCAGTAGATGGCGCTAAAACCATAGTAGGCGGCGTGCGCCCCTTGCAGCAAACAGACGCAGGCGAGAAAACGCCAACTTTGTGCCACCAGCGTACGCCAGGCGGGCCAGCCTGCGCTCTCCTGCTGACGGCTTTCCCCTTGCGGCGGCACGCTGGGACGTAACAACATACCCAGCAACATCGAGGCGACGCCGAGCGTCAGTAGCGCCAGAATCGCCTGGTAATCGTATAAACTCACCAGCTTACCGGTCAGCGCCGACCCTATCACGAAGGCGATGGACCCCCACAGCCGCACCCGACCATAGTCCAGGGTAATTTGCTTTTGCCAGGTATTGGCCAGCGCATCGGTCAGCGGCACCAGTGGTGAAAAGAAGAGGTTAAACCCAACCATCACCACCATTAGCCACGCGACATGCGTTCCTGCCCAAAATGCCAGCGCAAATACCAGCGTCAGCAATGCCAGTACGCGCAGCGCGGAGATCAACCGCGAAGGATCGCTTACGCGAGGCGCAATGAGCAGACTACCGAGAAAACGCGCGACCAGACCCACGCCCAGCAGAAGACCGATGGTTTCCGGCGTTAGCCCAAGACCTTTGAGCCAGACGCTCCAGAAGGGCAGAAAAATACCGTAACTAAAGAAGTAGGTGAAATAACTGAGCGCCAGCCAGCGCGTGGAATGCAATGCCATGATTCCCTCCCGTTTGGAGGCGATAGTCTGGCGGTAAACGGTTGCGCTGGCAAGGGTAACATAAGATTAACAAGCGGAGGGAGAAGTTCAAACGGCAACGCCGCCGGATAATGACTTCCGGCGGCGTCACGTTATGGCGCATAAGTAATGCCCGACAGACGCAGCGCCATCGGGCCATTTTCACAACATAAGCGCTTACGCGTAAACCGGGAAGCGGGCGCAGATATCCAGTACTTTCGCTTTCACGCGTTCAATGGTGGCTTCATCATTGATGTTGTCCAGCACGTCGCACATCCAGCCAGCCAGCTCTTTCACTTCCGCTTCTTTGAAGCCGCGACGAGTAACCGCCGGGGAACCGATACGGATACCGGAGGTCACGAACGGGCTCTTCGGATCGTTCGGCACGCTGTTTTTGTTCACGGTGATGTTAGCACGGCCCAGCGCGGCGTCAGCTTCTTTACCGGTCAGGTTTTTATCCACCAGGTCCAGCAGGAACAGGTGGTTCTCAGTGCCGCCAGACACCACTTTGTAGCCGCGGTTCAGGAACACTTCCACCATCGCTTTGGCGTTTTTCGCCACCTGCTGCTGGTAGACTTTGAACTCCGGCTCCATCGCTTCTTTCAGCGCTACCGCTTTACCGGCGATCACGTGCATCAGCGGGCCGCCCTGCGCGCTTGGGAAGACGGCAGAGTTCAGTTTTTTGTACAGCTCTTCGTCGCCGCCCTTCGCCAGGATCAGGCCGCCGCGCGGACCCGCCAGGGTTTTGTGGGTGGTGGTGGTGACCACATGCGCATGGGGAACCGGGTTCGGGTAAACGCCTGCGGCAATCAGGCCCGCCACGTGCGCCATGTCGACAAACAGGTATGCGCCGATGCTGTCAGCGATTTCACGCATTTTTGCCCAGTCAACCACGCCAGAGTAGGCAGAGAAGCCACCGATAATCATCTTCGGCTTGTGCTCTTTGGCCAGCTTCGCCATCTCGTCATAGTCAATTTTACCGGACTCATCGATACCGTAAGGTACGATGTTGTACAGTTTACCGGAGAAGTTAACCGGGGAGCCGTGAGTCAGGTGGCCGCCCTGCGCCAGGTTCATACCCAGAACGGTATCGCCCGGCTGCAGCAGCGCGGTGTAAACAGCGAAGTTAGCCTGAGAACCGGAGTGCGGCTGCACGTTAGCGTAGTCGGCGCCGAACAGTTCTTTCGCGCGGTCGATAGCCAGTTGCTCTACAATATCAACGTATTCGCAACCGCCGTAGTAGCGCTTGCCCGGATAACCTTCAGCGTATTTGTTGGTCAGCTGAGACCCCTGCGCCTGCATCACGCGCGGGCTGGTGTAGTTTTCGGAGGCGATCAGTTCGATGTGCTCTTCCTGACGTACTTTTTCCTGCTCCATAGCCTGCCACAATTCGGCATCATAATCGGCAATGTTCATTTCACGCTTTAACATCCGCATCTCCTGACTCAGCTAACAATAAAATTTGTGCCTGAAAAGGCAGTCCGTGGGACTTCGGCCAACAGTATAACCGAATCATTCTTCGATAACAGGTCTTGACAAAGGTTTTTACGCAAACGATTACCTATGCGTCAGATAAGGGTTTCCTGAACGAGAGCCTGACGAATTTCAACGGATTTCTTTTCAGCTTTGTGATGCAGATTTTTCACGTTGTTACCTCCATAACGTAAAGCAGAGAAGAACCATTTACAATGCAAGGGTATTTTTATAAGATGCATTTGATATACATCATTAGATTTTCACATAAAGGAAGCACGTATGCTTGACGCACAAACCATCGCTACAGTAAAGGCCACCATTCCCCTGCTGGTTGAAACAGGACCGAAACTGACCGCCCACTTCTACGACCGTATGTTTACGCATAATCCGGAGCTCAAAGAAATCTTCAATATGAGCAACCAGCGTAACGGCGATCAGCGCGAAGCCCTGTTTAATGCTATCGCGGCCTACGCCAGCAATATCGAAAATTTACCGGCGTTGCTGCCGGCGGTAGAAAAAATCGCGCAGAAGCACACCAGCTTCCAGATTAAGCCGGAGCAGTACAACATCGTCGGGACGCATCTGCTGGCGACGCTGGACGAAATGTTCAACCCGGGCCAGGAAGTGCTGGACGCGTGGGGCAAAGCCTATGGCGTACTGGCTAACGTCTTTATTCATCGGGAAGCCGAGATTTATCACGAGAACGCCAGCAAAGACGGCGGCTGGGAAGGCACGCGCCCCTTCCGCATCGTTGCGAAAACCCCGCGTAGCGCACTGATCACCAGCTTTGAGTTTGAACCGGTCGACGGCGGTACGGTGGCGGAATACCGTCCCGGGCAGTATCTGGGGGTCTGGCTGAAGCCGGAAGGTTTTGCGCATCAGGAGATCCGCCAATATTCACTGACCCGTAAACCCGATGGCAAAGGGTACCGTATTGCCGTGAAGCGTGAAGACGGCGGCCAGGTATCAAACTGGTTACACCACCACGCCAGCGTGGGCGATGTGGTACATCTGGCTGCGCCGGCAGGTGACTTCTTTATGAATGTCGCCGCTGATACCCCCGTTTCGCTGATTTCCGCTGGCGTCGGCCAGACGCCGATGTTGGCGATGCTCGATACGCTGGCGAAAGAACAGCATACCGCGCAGGTGAACTGGTTCCATGCGGCGGAGAACGGCGACGTTCATGCGTTTGCCGACGAAGTAAGCGAGCTGGGCCGTACACTGCCGCGTTTCACTGCCCATACCTGGTACCGCGAACCGACCGAGGCCGATCGCGCCCAACGCGTCTTTGACAGCGAAGGGCTGATGGATTTAAGCAAACTGGAAGCCGCAATCAGCGATCCGGCAATGCAGTTCTATCTTTGCGGCCCGGTAGGCTTTATGCAGTTTGCCGCAAAACAACTGGTTTCCCTTGGCGTGAATAACGAAAACATTCATTACGAATGCTTCGGCCCGCATAAAGTGCTGTAATTGCAAGAAATCCGCTGAAAAAACGGGCGTTATCGTTAAGGCGAACGCCCGTTTCCCTCCCCGTTCTCCTGCTTATTGCGCTGCTTTTTATGCCTTTCTTTTACAAAAAAGGGGAATAAAAAAAGTCTGTGCAAATCGTGTTATTATTAACGTTTGACTTAGCTCGTTAGGGCATCTTTTTATGCAGCAACCTGTTGTACGCATTGGAGAGTGGCTGGTTACACCTTCTGTTAATCAGATCAGTCGTCAGGGACGCCAGATTACTCTTGAACCACGGCTGATCGATCTTCTGATGTATTTTGCGCATCATCCGGATGAAGTGTTAAGCCGGGATAACATTATTGATCATGTCTGGATGCGCACCATCGTGACCAACCATGTTGTCACCCAAAGCATTTCTGAACTACGCAAATCATTAAGAGATGGCGGAGACAGCAATGCTGAATACATCGTTACCGTACCTAAACGCGGCTATAAGCTGACGGCGCCGGTTATCTGGTGCGAAGAAAATAGCGATGAGATCGATAATTCATCAACGTCGCCGCCGCCGCCGCCGATCGCAGCAACGAATGCAGAACCGGCAGAGGGGGCTACTGCCGCTACGCCTGTGCCGCCCGCCTCTTTGCAAACGCCGACTAAAAAGGCGAAAAAGCCGCGTATCGCCGCTTTCTGGACGTGGGTAATGTTCCTACTCTCGCTGGCGACGCTGGTGGTGTTTATCGTGATGTCGGTGGTAGATCATAATGCCGCGGTAACAAAAACGCGGTTATTACTTAACCCACGAGATATAGATGTTCGTTTTGAAGGCGGCAATTCCTGTAATAACTGGGTCTCGCAGGAGTCCTACGCCATCGGTCTGGGCGGCTTAATCACCGACTTGCTGAACACCTACTCGACCTTTATGGTGCACGATAAAACCAATTACCGGGTCAATGAGCCAAGCAGCTCCGGTAAGACGTTAACCATTCAGTTTGTCAATCAGCGCCACTATCGGGCGCAGCAGTGCTTTATGTCTGTGGTGCTCATTGATAACGCCGATGGTTCAACCATGCTGGATAAGCGTTATTTCGTCACCAATACTAACCAGTTGTCCATCCAGGATGATCTGTTTAATAGCCTGTCTTTCGTTTTAACACAGCCCTGGCCTAATCGTATGCGAGAACAACTGGCCCTGTTCAGAACGCCGCAAAATACCGCGCTGATGCGTTTTTATGAGGCGCGCCAGCTTATTCTGAGCGGCGATGCGCAGGCGCTAGGTAAAGCCAGCGATATTCTGAATGGCATTATTAAGGAAACGCCTGATTTCAACTATGCCTATGAATATAAAGTGCTGGTAGATGTATTACGGCAATCACAACAGCCGTTTGATAAAGAACAAGTGGCCGCACTGAACGAAGAGTTTAAAAAAATAGATCAAATTCCGGGCGTTGAGAAAACGTCTGTTTATTATAAAATCAAGACCGTCGATCTGTTAGGCAAAGGTGATATCGATGCAGCGTATGAGGAAATCAATAAAAGCATCGAGCTTGAAATGTCGTGGTTTAACTATGTCCTGTTGGGGAAAGTTTACGAAATGAAAGGTGAGAATCGTCTGGCCGCTGATGCCTATCTGACCGCCTTTAATTTACGTCCAGGTGAAAACACTCTGTACTGGATCGAGAACGGCGTATTTCAGACATCCGTTCAGAAAATTGTCCCTTATCTGAATAGTTTTCTGGCAGAAGATTAAATTTAACGCTGAACCATGACAAATAAAAGCGAAAAGATATTAAATTTTTCGCTTTTATTTTGTGAAAAACATGTTGCCAAAAATAGCTTATGTTAATTTTGGCAACATATTCATCGCAAAGATATGTAAATATAACTCTTTGTAATTAAACGATGTTTATCCTTTCATGATATTTTTCATGATATTTATATGTTAATTCAAAAAAATCAATCTATCAGTTTTTTCATGTTTGTGTTTATTTCACTTTTTCTTTAGGACTTATCTCAACCCATTCGTTAATCTTGTCGACAGTTGAACGGGCACGCAGCATATATGAAGCATAAGCCCGGTTCTTAAAAATACAGCTCAGGAGAAATGAACATGAGTTCTGTCAAAAAGATCGGGCTATTTGCCTGTACTGGCGTCGTTGCCGGTAATATGATGGGGAGCGGGATTGCATTATTACCCGCCAACCTTGCCAGTATTGGTGGCATTGCCATCTGGGGCTGGGTAATTTCTATTATTGGGGCAATGTCGCTGGCTTATGTTTATGCGAGGCTGGCAACCAAAAACCCTCAACAGGGTGGCCCTATCGCTTATGCTGGGGAAATATCTCCGGCGTTTGGTTTCCAGACCGGCGTTCTTTATTATCACGCAAACTGGATTGGTAACTTAGCCATCGGTATTACCGCTGTTTCTTATCTTTCTACATTCTTCCCGGCATTAAATAATCCAATACCGGCAGGTATTGCCTGTATTGCTATCGTCTGGCTGTTCACCTTTATTAATATGCTGGGCGGGGCCTGGGTCAGCCGCTTAACAACGATTGGCCTATTCCTGGTGCTGATCCCGGTAGTCTTGACCGCAGTCGCCGGCTGGCATTGGTTCGATATCGCGACCTATCACGCGAACTGGAACACGTCTACGACGACCGACTCTCACGCCATTGTTAAAAGTATTCTGCTCTGCCTGTGGGCGTTCGTTGGCGTTGAGTCTGCCGCCGTCAGCACCGGCATGGTGAAAAACCCGAAACGCACCGTACCTCTGGCAACCATGCTGGGTACCGCGCTGGCAGGCATCATCTATATCGCTGCGACTCAGGTTATCGCCGGGATGTTCCCAGCTTCCGTTATGGCCTCTTCCGGCGCGCCGTTCGCTATCAGTACCTCCACGATTCTGGGTGGCTGGGCTGCGCCGCTGGTTTCCGCCTTTACCGCTTTCGCCTGCCTGACGTCTCTGGGCTCCTGGATGATGCTGGTCGGCCAGGCTGGGGTTCGCGCCGCCAACGACGGCAACTTCCCGAAAATTTACGGTGAAATGGATAAAAACGGTATTCCGAAAAAAGGTCTGCTGTTGGCTGCGGTGAAAATGACGGCGCTGATGATTCTGATCACCATCATGAACTCCAGCGGCGGTAAAGCGTCCGACCTGTTCGGCGAACTGACCGGGATTGCCGTACTGCTTACCATGCTGCCGTACTTCTACTCCTGTGTTGACCTGATTCGCTTCGAAGGATTCAACATCCGTAACTCGGTAAGCCTGATTTGTTCTGTACTGGGCTGCGCATTTTGCTTCATCGCACTGATGGGCGCCAGCTCCTTCGAACTCTCCGGCACCTTTATCGTCAGTCTGATCATCCTGATGTTCTACGGTCGCAAAATGCACCAGCGCCAGAACAACGACAGCGACAACAATACGGCTGAAGCGCTTTAACCGCTAACTCCTTTTTCTCAAAGCCCCTTTCGTCACCTGCTATAGCGTAGCGGGAGGGGCCCACTTTACCAGGAACAAGACTATGAACGTTATTGCTATCATGAACCACATGGGCGTCTACTTTAAAGAAGAGCCTATTCGTGAACTGCATCGTGCACTGGAAGGTTTAAATTTCCGTATCGTCTATCCAAACGACCGAGAAGACCTGCTGAAGCTGATTGAAAATAACTCCCGCCTTTGCGGCGTCATTTTCGACTGGGATAAATATAACCTTGAGCTTTGCGAAGAGATTAGCAAGCTGAACGAGTATATGCCGCTGTACGCCTTCGCCAACAGCTACTCTACGCTGGACGTCAGCCTCAACGATCTGAGAATGCAGGTTCGCTTCTTTGAATATGCTTTAGGCGCCGCAGCCGATATCGCGGCGAAAATTCGCCAGAATACCGATGAATACATCGACAATATTCTGCCGCCGCTGACAAAAGCACTGTTCAAATATGTGCGCGAAGGGAAATATACTTTCTGTACGCCAGGCCACATGGGCGGGACCGCTTTCCAGAAAAGCCCCGTCGGCAGCATCTTTTATGATTTCTTCGGCCCGAACACGATGAAATCCGATATTTCGATTTCCGTTTCTGAACTGGGTTCGCTGCTGGACCACTCCGGCCCGCATAAAGAAGCGGAAGAGTATATCGCCCGCGTCTTTAACGCCGAACGTAGCTACATGGTGACGAACGGCACCTCTACGGCGAACAAAATCGTCGGTATGTACTCCGCGCCGGCAGGCAGCACGGTACTGATTGACCGTAACTGCCATAAATCGCTGACCCATCTGATGATGATGAGCGACATTACGCCGATTTATTTCCGCCCAACCCGTAACGCCTACGGTATTCTTGGCGGTATCCCGCAAAGCGAGTTCCAGCACGCCACTATCGCTAAACGGGTAAAAGAGACGCCTAACGCAACCTGGCCGGTCCATGCTGTTATTACTAACTCAACCTATGACGGTCTGTTGTATAACACTGACTACATCAAGAAAACTCTGGACGTGAAGTCCATTCATTTTGACTCCGCCTGGGTGCCTTATACCAATTTCTCCCCTATTTATCAGGGTAAATGCGGTATGAGCGGCGACCGTGTAGAAGGCAAAATCATTTATGAAACCCAGTCCACGCATAAACTGCTGGCGGCGTTTTCACAGGCATCCATGATTCATGTTAAAGGCGACATTAACGAAGAAACCTTTAACGAAGCCTACATGATGCATACCACCACTTCTCCGCACTACGGTATCGTAGCGTCTACTGAAACCGCAGCGGCGATGATGAAAGGTAATGCGGGTAAACGCCTGATTAACGGCTCTATTGAACGTGCGATTAAATTCCGTAAAGAAATTAAACGCCTGAAAAGCGAATCTGACGGCTGGTTCTTTGACGTATGGCAGCCGGAACATATCGATGGAGCTGAGTGCTGGCCGCTGCGTTCAGATAGCGCATGGCATGGCTTCAAAAATATCGATAACGAACACATGTACCTCGACCCGATCAAAGTCACTATCCTGACGCCGGGGATGAAGAAAGACGGTACGATGGATGAGTTCGGTATTCCGGCAAGTCTGGTCGCCAAATATCTCGATGAACGCGGCATCATCGTAGAAAAAACCGGTCCATACAACCTGCTGTTCCTGTTCAGCATTGGTATCGACAAAACCAAAGCTCTGAGCCTGCTGCGCGCGCTCACTGAATTTAAACGCGCCTTTGACCTGAACCTGCGCGTCAAAAACATTCTGCCGGCACTGTACCGCGAAGCGCCTGAGTTTTATGAAAATATGCGCATCCAGGAACTGGCGCAGAATATTCATAAACTGGTCGAACATCATAATCTGCCGGACTTAATGTACCGTGCGTTTGAAGTGCTGCCGAAAATGGTGATGACGCCGTATACTGCGTTCCAGAAAGAGCTGCATGGCGAAACGGAAGAGGTGTATCTTGAAGAGATGGTTGGACGCGTCAACGCCAACATGATCCTTCCTTACCCTCCGGGAGTGCCGCTGGTGATGCCTGGTGAAATGATCACCGAGGAAAGCCGTCCGGTACTGGAATTCCTGCAAATGCTGTGCGAAATCGGCGCTCACTATCCGGGCTTCGAAACCGATATCCACGGCGCCTATCGTCAGGCAGACGGACGTTACACCGTTAAGGTGCTGAAAGAAAATACGAAATAAGTACCAAAGGGAAGTGGCTTGCCACTTCCCTTTTTTCACGCAGCAAGGAGACTTTATGAAAACACCCTCACAACCGCGCGCGATTTTTTACATCGTGGCGATTCAAATTTGGGAATACTTCAGCTTTTACGGCATGCGTGCCTTACTCATCCTTTATCTTACCCACCAGCTTGGTTTTAATGACAGCCACGCGATCAACCTCTTCAGCGCCTACGCCTCTTTAGTTTACGTTACCCCTATTCTTGGCGGCTGGCTTGCCGACCGCCTGCTTGGCAACCGCGTGGCGGTTATCACCGGCGCCTTATTGATGACGCTGGGTCATGTGGTATTGGGCTTAGAATCTGATTCAACGCTGAGTTTATATGCGGCGCTGGCCATTATTATCTGCGGCTACGGCTTGTTTAAATCCAATATTAGCTGTCTGCTGGGAGAACTTTACGCCCCTGATGACAACCGCCGCGACGGGGGCTTCTCGCTGCTCTACGCCGCCGGGAATATTGGATCGATAGCCGCGCCGATCGCCTGTGGTCTGGCGGCGCAGTGGTATGGCTGGCATGTCGGCTTTGCGCTGGCGGGCGTGGGAATGTTCATCGGCCTGCTCATCTTTTTAAGCGGTCATCGCCACTTTCAGCAGACGCGTGGTGTTAATCGCCCCGCGCTGCGGGCGGTTAAATTCGCCCTTCCAACCTGGGGTTGGCTGGTATTAATGCTGTGTATCGCGCCGGTATTCTTCACCCTCCTGCTGGAAAATAACTGGTCTGGCTATGTGCTGGCCATTGTCTGCGTCTTCGCGGCGCAACTTATCGCCCGTATTATGGTTAAATTTCCCGAACACCGTCGCGCCTTGTGGCAAATCGTTCTGTTAATGATCACCGGCACTCTCTTTTGGGTTCTGGCGCAGCAGGGCGGAAGTTCGATCAGTTTATTCATCGACCGTTTTGTCAACCGCCACTGGCTGCACATGACCGTCCCCACCGCATTGTTCCAGTCGGTCAATGCGATTGCGGTGATGGCGGCGGGCGTGGTGCTGGCGTGGCTGAGCAGCCCGAAAGAGAGCGCCCGCTCGGTGCTGCGCGTCTGGCTTAAATTTGCCGTGGGGCTGGTATTAATGGGCGGCGGTTTTATGCTGCTGGCGCTAAACGCGCATCAGGCCCGGTTAGATGGGCAGGCATCAATGGGAATGATGATCGCAGGGCTGGCGCTGATGGGCTTTGCGGAGCTGTTTATTGATCCGGTCGCGATGGCGCAAATTACCCGCCTCAACCTGCCTGGCGTCACGGGCGTACTGACCGGTATTTATATGCTGGCGACCGGCGCGGTCGCTAACTGGCTGGCTGGCGTCGTCGCGCAACAAACCACGGAATCGCAAATTAGTGATACGGCGGTAGCCGCCTACGGACACTTTTTCTCGCAAATGGGCGAGTGGACGCTAAGTTGCGTGGCGCTGATCGTCGCCATTGTCGGCCTGAGATGGGTTTGCACTCGGACTACATCGGCGCTACCGCAGGGCGATTAAACGGTGGTTCGCTGCCCACAAGGAGGAGACGGGCAGCGAATCGGCACATCAGATAGCCGCGTCGTCTTCTTCGCCAGTACGGATACGAATAACGCGGGCGACATCAAAGACAAAGATCTTACCGTCGCCGATTTTCCCCGTCTGCGCGGTACGAATGATGGTGTCAACACAGGTATCCACGATGTCGTCAGGCACAACGATTTCAATTTTTACCTTCGGCAGAAAATCCACCATATATTCCGCGCCGCGATACAGCTCGGTGTGGCCTTTTTGACGGCCAAAGCCTTTGACTTCAGTGACCGTCATGCCGGTAATACCTACCTCGGCCAGCGCTTCACGGACATCGTCCAGCTTGAAGGGTTTAATAATCGCATCAATCTTTTTCATGCTATTCCTTGAAAAGGTCGCCTGTGTTTTGATCGGTTAAACGTAACATATTTCGCGCTACTTTACGGCATGAAAACTACTCTTTGAAATCATTCGCATCCAGTTCGTGACGGGAGAGTAGCTTATAGAATTCCGTGCGGTTGCGCCCCGCCATCCTTGCAGCGTGCGTCACGTTACCTTTGGTAATTTGCAGTAACTTGCGCAGATAGTTCAGTTCAAATTGGTTTCGCGCTTCGGCAAAAGTTGGCAGCGCGGTGTTTTCGCCTTCCAGCGCCTGTTCGACCAACGCATCGCTGATCACCGGCGAAGAGGTTAACGCCACGCATTGTTCAATGACGTTGACCAGTTGGCGCACGTTGCCCGGCCAGCTTGCCGTCATCAGCCGTTTCATTGCATCAGTAGAAAAGGCGCGAACAAACGGTTTATGCCGCTGTGCCGACTGTCTGAGCAGATGATTAGCCAGCAGCGGAATATCTTCGGTACGCTCCGCCAGCGCCGGAATTTTCAGACTCACGACATTCAGCCGGTAGTACAAATCTTCACGAAATTCGCCCCGCGCCATCGCCTTCGGCAGATCGCGGTGCGTCGCGGAAATAATTCGCACGTCTATATCAATATCGCGATTGCTGCCCAGCGGCCTGACTTTGCGCTCCTGTAACACCCGCAGCAGCTTCACCTGTAACGGCGCGGGCATATCGCCAATTTCATCCAGAAACAGCGTGCCGCCTTCCGCCGCCTGGAACAACCCTTCACGATTGCTCACTGCGCCGGTAAAGGCGCCGCGCGCATGGCCGAATAATTCGGACTCCAGCAACTGTTCCGGCAACGCGCCGCAGTTGATGGCGACAAACGGCTTGTTATTGCGCGGGCTGGCATTATGAATCGCCTGTGCGAAAATCTCTTTTCCGGTACCGCTTTGTCCGTTAATCAATACGCTGACATCCGACTGCGCGACCATGCGCGCCTGTTCAAGCAGTCGCAGCATCAGCGGGCTACGGGTAACGATAGCGTTGCGCCAGCTATCGTCCGTCGCGGGAGCGGACTGCTCCAGCGCTTCATCTATCGCTTTATATAACGCGTCTCTGTCGATCGGCTTTGTCAAAAAGCTGAATACGCCCTTCTGGGTAGCGGCCACCGCATCCGGAATGGAACCATGCGCCGTCAGAATGATAACCGGCATTCCCGGCTGTACTTTCTGAATTTCTGTGAACAGTTGCATACCATCCATTTCATCCATGCGCAGGTCGCTTATTACCAGATCCACTTTTTCCCGATGCAGTACCCGCAGTCCTTCCTGACCGCTCTCTGCGGTCACGACACTGTATCCTTCACTGGTCAGGCGCATACCGAGCAATTTCAGTAATCCGGGATCGTCATCGACCAGCAACAGGTGCGCCGGTTTACGGCTTATCATGGCGTTACCTCATCTTGTGACGGCGACGGCGCCGCGCCATCTTCAGACGTCGCGGGTTTGTCATTGGTATGCGGCGTATCGGCGTTGTAATTACCTGCCGGTTTTCGTGTCGAAAGCTGGCGCTCAATATCGGTTAAACTCTCCAGCTTACGGGTGGTAAGATCGAGCTGCGTTTGCAAGGCCTGTTGCTGCTGGCGCAGCGCATCCAGCTCACTATCTGACGTTTGCTGGAGTTTGCTATAACGCTGACGTTCGGCAGAAAGCGCTAATTGCAGCGCCTGACCGTCATGCCAGATTTGGTAGACGGGCCGTACCTGAGCCGGTATTTGCGCGCTTAACGCCTCCAGACGGGTCACTATGGCGCGCCGCTCCGGCGGCGTAATTTTTGCATCCGCCAGTAAGATCCCGCGCCTGAAGGCATTCTGCCAGTTATCATCCGTCAACGCGCGCGCCTCTGCGCGCGACTGAACCGGCATCAGACGATCGGCGCAGTCAATCGTGCGTAGCCAGTACAGCGGATTCGTCTCTACCGCCTGCCCGCGTAGCGACCAGATATCCGCGCACGCCGTCGGGAGATAATCCGCCAGTTGATAATGGGGGAGCGTGTCCTGCGCTGCGCTATCGGGCAGTTGCTGTGAAGCATGGGGAACACATGCGGTCAGCGCCAGACACGATATGCCCACCGGTATTCCCCACCGCAAAAGGCATCGTTTAATAGTTTGGACTAAAACGTGTGACATACGCACCAGGCTTAAATTCATATTAGTGTTTGTCAGATGCAGGCAGCGGCAGCGAGATGCGAAAACAAACTTCCTGCGCTTTGTCATCCACCAGTTGGATCTCTCCCTGCATTCGACGAATACAATCTCTGGCGATACTCAGCCCTAACCCACTGCCTTTTACCGCCCCTTTTCGCTGGTGACTTCCCTGGAAAAAAGGCTCAAAAATCATTTCTCTTTCGGTTTGCGGAATCGGCTCGCCGCTATTAACCACATCGATATAAACCGTGGAGCCCTGAGAACGACTACGGATGCAAATGTTACCGGATTCAGCGCCATAGTGCACCGCGTTGGAATAGAGATTATCCAGCACGCTCATCAGCAACATGGGCTCTGCTATGCAGCGTTCGGCCTCCAGGTCGACATCGGTATGCATCATTTTAGCGCGGGCAGGCAAACTGTGGGCGGAAACCACCATATCCACAAGCGGCGCGATATCGACCGCTTCCAGCTCTGTGGCACTGTCTACCAGTTTCCGGTTGTAATCAAGCAATTGCTCAATCAATTTTTGTAAATTACGACTACTGTCATCCAGAATATCGACCACCTCTTTTTGCTCCGGCGTCAGCGGCCCAACCACCTGATCGGCCAGCAGCTCTGTCCCCTCGCGCATACTGGCCAGCGGAGTTTTCAGCTCATGGGACAAGTGACGTAGAAACTGATGGCGCTGGGATTCCAGCCACGCCAGACGCTCACTCAGCCAGATAATGCGCTGCCCCACCGATCGTAATTCACGCGGACCGGTAAAGGTGACGGTATTCCCCAAAGAACGGCCTTCGCCCAGGCGATTAATCATCCGTTCAATTCCTTTCACCGGCCCGATAATCATGCGGGTAAAAAGTAGCACCATCGCCAGGCTCACCAGAAATAGCACCAGCGCCTGCCAGCCGAAAAATTGTCCGCGCTCGGCGATTTCTTGTTGTAACTGCTGCCCGCGCGAGTAAACCACAGTACGCGTCGCCTGCACCATTTCCGTATTAGCGTTGGCAAAGGCCTCCAGACGCGCGGCCGCTGCCGCTTCCGGGCCGCTATCTTTACACTGCAATTGCGCCAGCGCGTTTAAATCCTGGCGTAACGCCTGATACAACTTATCATCCGGCAAGACGCCGGCATGGGCGTCCAGCATATCGCTATAGCGCTTACGCTGGCTTTGATACACTTTTGCCAGCGTCGGATCGTCAAGCACGCAATACTGTCGGTAGCTTCGCTCCATCTCCAGCGCGACGTTGGTCATCGCCTCGCTGCGTCGGGCGTCAATAAGCGTGCTGCGGTTAGTCACCGCAGCCTGATCGCTTAACGCGTTAAGGCTTTGCCACGCCTGCCAGGCCAGAACCAGCAACGGCAGCAGGATCAGCAAAAAGGCCAGCATGACCAATTGTCGTAAAGAACGGGGGAAAACAGACCAGCGCTTCAACGTGTCGCTCACATAAAAGAAGAATAAAAAAGATGCTAACCGAGGGAAGCGCCAGATACAACAAAGCCGGGCTAAACCCGGCTTTGTTATGGAATAAGGCGGTGCCTAACTCGACGTTTCGCCCGGAGGTTGATAAAGCTACGCTATTATCAGAAGTTGGACGGCAGGCACCTTGTTGTGCGTCATTCGAAGTTTATGTAGCGCGTCCCTAAGGGGCTGACATAAGAAGGTGAATGAGCCACTGGTTATCATTATGCAGTAATTGTGCCAACATTCAAAATACTTTGTTAACACAATGATAGATATGAAAAATATCGTTATTCATGCTAAAAATGGCTCTGTCTGTTTTTTGCCCTTTCTGTCGCCAATCAGCAACACCTGCAACACCTAAAAATAAAACAATTTAAAATCAAATAGTTAAATGTCTCTTTTTGGCGACAATCTATCCCCCACTCATGTCGGGATTTCCCGACACTTTAATCTTGCGGCATAAGCACTAGTTTATTGCCGGATGGCGGCGTAAACGCCTTATCCGGCCTACCGCTTGACGTTCAAGACGGTAGCTTCAACCGCGCTTCCCCGTGGGCCTGTAAACGCCGTCTACAAAAAAGCCCCTCGTGAAGAGGGGCTTAATGGCTATCGGGCTAATTAACCAAGCTGCTTACGCGCATTACGGAAGATACGCATCCACGGGCTATCCTCGCCCCAGTTTTCCGGGTGCCAGGAGTTGGCGACGGTGCGGAATACGCGTTCCGGATGCGGCATCATAATCGTCACCCGACCGTTTTCGGTCGTCACCGCCGTGATGCCGTTCGGCGAACCGTTCGGGTTAGCCGGATAGGTTTCGGTCACCTTACCAAAGTTATCAACGTAGCGCAGGGCGACCAGGCCTTTGCTCTCAAGCGCGGCAAGATGCGCATCGTCCCGCACCTCAACGCGCCCTTCCCCATGGGAAACCGCAATCGGCATCTGTGAGCCTACCATTCCTTGCAGCAGCAGCGATGGGCTTTGCGTCACTTCCACCAGGCTGAAGCGGGCTTCGAAGCGGTCAGAATGGTTACGTACAAAACGCGGCCACAGTTCGCTGCCCGGGATCAGCTCGCGCAGATTCGACATCATCTGGCAACCGTTGCACACGCCCAGCGCCAGCGTCTGCGGACGATGGAAGAAGGTTTCGAATTCGTCGCGCACCCGATGGTTAAACAGAATGGATTTCGCCCAGCCTTCGCCCGCCCCCAGCACGTCGCCGTAGGAAAAGCCGCCGCAAGCCACCAGCGCATGGAAGTTGCCCAGACCGATACGACCGCCCAGCAGGTCGCTCATATGGACGTCAATCGCGTCAAAGCCCGCACGATGGAACGCCGCAGCCATCTCCACGTGAGAGTTCACCCCCTGCTCGCGCAGTACAGCGACTTTCGGTCGTGCGCCTGTCGCAATGTACGGCGCGGCGATATCTTCATTAATATCAAACGACAGCTTCACGTTGAGGCCCGGATCGGCATCATTCGCTTTCGCCTCGTGTTCCTGGTCGGCACATTGCGGATTGTCGCGCAGACGCTGCATCTGCCAGGTGGTTTCCGCCCACCAGACACGCAGCGTAGTGCGGCTTTCGCTGAATACCGTCTGGTCATTAGCGGTAATCACAAAGCGATCGCCAGCCAGGGCCTGACCAAGGTAGTGGACGCAGTCAGCAAGGCCGTACTGCGCCAACAGCGCTTCGACCGCGTCTCTGTCTTCAGCGCGTACCTGAATCACGCCGCCCAGCTCCTCGTTGAACAGCGCGGCCAGGTGGTCATCGCCCAGCGCAGCGATATCGACCTGCACGCCGCAGTGGCCGGCAAAGGCCATCTCGGCCAGCGTCACCAGCAGACCGCCGTCGGAACGGTCGTGCCAGGCCAGTAATTTACGCGCAGCGACCAGCGCCTGCATGGCGTCATAGAAGCCTTTCAGTTGCGCGACGTCACGCACGTCCGCGGGTTTGTCGCCAAGCTGACGATAGACCTGCGCCAGCGCCGTTGCGCCCAGCGCGTTGTGGCCCTTGCCAAGATCGATCAGCAACAAGGCGTTATCTTCCGTTGACAGCTGCGGCGTAAGGGTGTGACGCACGTCCTCCACGCGGGCAAACGCGGAAATCACCAGCGACAGCGGCGAGGTCATTTCGCGCTGTTCGTTACCTTCCTGCCAGCGGGTTTTCATCGACATCGAATCTTTGCCCACCGGAATCGTCAGGCCAAGCTGCGGACAGAGTTCCTCTCCCACCGCTTTAACCGCGTCATACAAACCGGCATCTTCGCCAGGATGACCGGCTGCCGCCATCCAGTTAGCGGAAAGCTTAATGCGCTTGATATCGCCAATCTGCGTCGCGGCAATGTTAGTCAACGCTTCACCGACGGCCAGACGGGCGGAAGCGGCAAAGTCCAGCAGCGCCACCGGCGCGCGCTCGCCAATCGACATCGCTTCGCCGTAGTAGCTGTCGAGGCTGGCGGTAGTGACCGCGCAGTCAGCCACCGGAACCTGCCACGGGCCAACCATCTGGTCACGCGCCACCATACCGGTGACGGTACGGTCGCCAATAGTGACAAGGAAGGTTTTTTCCGCCACGGTCGGCAGATGCAGAACACGATTTACCGCGTCGGCAATCGTGATATCCGCGCGGTTCAGCGCATCGCCTTTCGCCTTCAATGTTTGCACATCGCGGGTCATTTTCGGCGTTTTGCCCAGCAGGACATCCAGCGGCAGGTCGATCGGCTGATTGTCGAAATGGTTATCATGCAACGAGAGATGCTGTTCTTCGGTAGCGTCGCCAATGACCGCATACGGCGCACGTTCGCGCTTACACAGTTCATCGAACAGCGGCAACTGGTCAGCCGCGACCGCCAGCACATAGCGCTCCTGGGATTCGTTACACCAGATTTCCAGCGGGCTCATGCCCGGCTCGTCGCTAAGAATGTCGCGCAGTTCGAACTTCCCGCCGCGCCCGCCGTCGCTCACCAGCTCCGGCATCGCATTGGAGAGACCGCCCGCGCCCACATCATGGATAAACAGGATTGGGTTGGCATCACCCAACTGCCAGCAGCGGTCGATCACTTCCTGGCAGCGGCGTTCCATTTCCGGGTTGTCGCGCTGTACGGAAGCAAAGTCGAGGTCAGCGTCAGATTGGCCGGAAGCCATTGACGATGCCGCGCCGCCGCCGAGGCCGATATTCATCGCCGGGCCGCCAAGGACGATCAGCTTCGCGCCGACGACGATCTCGCCTTTCTGCACGTGATCGGCGCGAATGTTACCGATCCCGCCCGCCAGCATGATCGGCTTATGGTAGCCGCGCAGCTCTTCACCGTTATGGCTGTTCACTTTCTCTTCATAAGTACGGAAGTAACCGGTCAGCGCCGGGCGACCAAATTCGTTGTTAAACGCCGCGCCGCCCAGCGGACCTTCGGTCATGATATCCAGCGCGGTGACAATACGTTCCGGCTTGCCAAAATCCTCTTCCCACGGCTGTTCAAAGCCCGGAATACGCAGGTTGGAAACGGAGAAGCCCACCAGCCCGGCTTTTGGTTTCGCGCCACGCCCGGTGGCACCTTCATCACGAATTTCGCCGCCGGAACCGGTCGCCGCCCCCGGCCACGGAGAGATGGCGGTTGGGTGGTTATGCGTTTCGACCTTCATCAGAATGTGCGCGGGCTCCTGATGAAAATCGTAACGGCCGGTATGGTGGTCGGCGAAGTAGCGCCCCACCGCAGATCCTTCCATCACCGCGGCATTGTCTTTATAGGCAGAGAGCACATAGTCCGGCGTGGTTTCGAAGGTGTTTTTAATCATTTTAAACAGCGACTTCGGCTGCGGTTTACCGTCGATAATCCAGTCGGCGTTAAAAATCTTGTGGCGGCAGTGCTCGGAGTTCGCCTGGGCGAACATGTACAATTCGATATCGTTCGGGTTGCGCCCCAGTTTGGTAAACGCCTCCTGCAAATAGTCGATTTCATCTTCCGCCAGCGCCAGACCGAGACGCAGGTTGGCGTCAATTAACGCCTGACGGCCTTCTCCCAGCAGATCGACACTGGAAACCGGCGCAGGCTGATGGTGGATAAACAATTTTTCCGCATCGGTTAAAGAAGAGAACACCGTCTCCATCATACGGTCGTGCAGCTCTGCGGCCACTTGTCGCCACTGTTCCGCCGTCAACGTCGAAGCCTCGATATAGTACGCTACGCCACGCTCCAGACGATCAACCTGTTGCAGGCCGCAGTTGTGGGCGATATCCGTTGCTTTTGAAGACCAGGGGGAGATGGTACCAGGACGCGGTGTGACCAACAGGAGTTTACCCGCCGGCGTATGGCTGCTAAGCGCCGGGCCGTATTGCAGCAGACGGGTAAGCTGCGCCTGCTCGCTATCATTTAACGGGGCGTTCAGGTCAGCAAAATGGACATACTCAGCGTATATATTGTGGACCTGGAGGTTGGCAGCCTGAAAGCGCGCCAGCAGTTTATTGATACGGAATGCAGACAGTGCAGGCGAACCACGCAGAATTTCCATCATAAGTCTCTCGTCTTCTAAGCTTCGGTGTGCGCAAGGGGGGAAACGGCCGTCATTATAAAGAATCTGACGCGCCGACGAAACCGTTTGCGTAGAAATAAAATCACCGCTTTTTCTTGTCATACGGTGCGGCTATCGTTGCGAATAAGTTGCCAACTGGCGCATTGTTACGCAAAATGCCGCTCATTAATGACTTATCTATTGCAGCAAAACATCTTTTTCAGCCCGAGGCAACGCACGATCCAGAGAATTAACTAATTGAAAAAATTAAAGATTAATTATCTGTTCATCGGCATATTGACGCTGCTGCTGGCAGCAGCCCTTTGGCCCTCAATCCCCTGGTTCGGTAAAACCGAAAACCATATCGCCGCGATTCAAGCCCGGGGGGTACTGCGCGTCAGTACGATCGACTCGCCATTAACCTATTCCGTTATCAACGGTAAAAAATATGGTCTGGACTATGAACTGGCGCAGCAGTTCGCCAACTATCTCGGCGTGAAGCTGAAAGTGACGGTGCGCCAGAATATCAGCCAGTTGTTTGACGATCTGGATAACGACAATGCCGACCTGCTCGCGGCTGGGCTGGTCTACGACAGCACGCGCGTTAAAAACTATCAGCCCGGCCCCATGTATTACTCGGTTTCGCAACAGCTCGTCTACCGGGTCGGACAATATCGCCCACGCTCGCTGGCGACCGTTAACGAGAATCAGCTTACCATTGCGCCAGGGCACGTCGTGGTCAATGATTTACAGCGTTTAAAAGAGACAAAGTTTCCCGACCTGAGCTGGAAGGTGGATGATAAAAAAGGCTCGACGACGCTGCTGGAAGAGGTCATCAGCGGCAAACTGGATTACACCATTGCCGATTCAGTGGCGATCAGTCTGTTTCAGCGCGTTCATCCCGAACTGGCCGTGGCGCTGGATGTCACGGATGAACAGCCCGTGACCTGGTTTAGCCGACTGGACGACGATAATACGCTCTCCGCCGCGCTGCTCGATTTTTTCAATTCGATCAATGAAGACGGTTCTCTGGCGCGGATCGAAGAGAAATATCTGGGGCATGGCGATGATTTCGACTACGTTGATACCCGCTCTTTCCTGCGAGCGGTGGATAACGTCCTGCCGGAGCTGGAACCGTTATTTAAAAAATATGCCAAACAGATAGACTGGCGCCTGCTGGCGGCGATTTCTTATCAGGAATCGCACTGGGATCCGCTGGCGACCTCGCCAACCGGCGTGCGCGGCCTGATGATGCTGACTAAAAATACCGCCCAAAGTCTGGGGCTGACCGACCGTACCGATGCGGAGCAAAGCATCAGCGGCGGCGCTCGCTATCTTGAAGATATGATGGCTAAAGTTCCCGAAACCGTTCCGGAAGACGAGCGTATCTGGTTTGCCTTAGCCGCCTACAATATGGGTTATGCGCACATGCTCGATGCCAGATCGCTGACGGTAAAAACCAAAGGCAATCCGGATAGCTGGACCGATGTGAAGCAGCGTTTGCCGCTGTTAAGCCAAAAACCGTATTACAGTAAGCTAACCTACGGTTACGCGCGTGGACATGAGGCTTATGCTTATGTGGAAAATATCCGTAAATACCAGATAAGTTTAGTGGGGTATTTGCAGGAAAAAGAAAAGCAGGAAGCGGAAGCCATGAAACTGGCGCAGGATTACCCGGCGGTGTCGCCGGAGGAGCTGAATAAAGCGCCCTTCCCCCTCCTGTCGTTTTTATCGCAGTCATCAGGCTACCTGACGCATTCGCCGTCTTTACTGTTTACGCCGCAGAAGAAAGAAGAAAAATAGTGCGATGGTCTTATCGGATGGCGACGCGCAACGTCTTATCCGGCATTGCGCTATAGTGCCGGCCCCGCGCCTTCCGCACGGTCGGCTTTCTTCAGGGCTTTAATTTCCTGACGACGCATACGGAAAAAATCACTGAGCAGCGTCGCACATTCATCGCGCAGCACCCCTTCAATAATGTCGACCCGGTGATTCATTCCCGGATGGTGCAGCACATCAATTAGCGATCCGGCCGCGCCGGTTTTTGCATCGCGCGCGCCAAAGACAACGCGTCCAATGCGGCTATGCACCATAGCGCCTGCGCACATCACACAGGGTTCCAGTGTGACATACAGCGTGGTATCCAGTAACCGATAATTCTGCAATACCAGACCTCCCTGACGCAGCGCCATTATTTCAGCATGCGCAGTAGGATCGTGGCGGCCAATGGGTCGGTTCCAGCCTTCGCCAATGACACGATGGTTATGCACCAATACCGCGCCAACCGGAACCTCGCGTTCGTCCCAGGCGCGTTTCGCCAGCGTCAGCGCGTGGCGCATCCAGTATTCGTGATCTAATTCGACATCAGACAAAGAGATAACTCCGGTAATGAAAGCGGGCGGCATTATACACAGACGCTATGCGTTTCACTATTCGAGCTGCTGCAGCTCGCCGTGCGGCGTCACCCGCCAGCGATGCTGGCAAAAATAAAGCAGCGGGTTATCCTGTTTGCTGTCGCTGTAGCCGCTATAAAGACGCAGCGGCGTACCGATTTTACGTTCCAGTTGCGCGACTTTTTCATGGCCCAGACAGCGCACGGTTAATACCCAGCCGCCATACCGTCGCGCCATCTGGCTGGCGATGAGGTTAACGCGCGGCAACCACGGCGTATCAAAATAGACTTGCTCTACCAATGATTGCGGAGAACCGGTAATAAGCCAGATATCCGCGTCAGAGCTCAATAGATAGGTGGTCAGACGCTCCTGTACAACCGGAAACGCCGTGACGTTAGCGCGAAACCAACGGACAAAATCCGCCTGATGCGCCTGCAAACGCGTTTCGCTATGGCCAAAAGTACAGCCCCACAATAACAGACTCATCGGCCAGCGGGCCGCACGCCCTTTTACCAGTAAACCGATACCGATAATGGGCAACAGCGGCAGTACGAGCAGCGCATTTAGCGGCTGACGGCACAGCAAATAACGCAGAAAACTGCCGAACATATCCTGTTGATGTAACGTTCCATCCAAATCAAAAAAGACGACACGACGCTCGTGGCTGACCAAATCTTACTCCTCTGGATCATTGAACCCCAGCAGCCAGGTAAAAATAAACCCGGCAATTACCGCTATTAAATAGCCTAACAGATAGAACAGGACTTTTCCGGCAACAATTGTTAATGCCAGCGGCAAACCGGAAATACCAAAGGTAATTACCGTCGCCACTTTCCAGTAGCTGATCAACGCCCCGCCTACCGCGCCGCCAAGGCAAGCGCCAATAAATGGCTTACCCAATGGCAGCGTGACGCCAAAAATCAGCGGCTCGCCAATTCCCAGCAGTCCGACCGGAAGCGCGCCTTTAATCACCTTTTTGAGTCGCGCATTGCGGGTTTTCATCAGTACGGCAATGGCCGCGCCTATCTGACCAACGCCCGCCATCGCCAGGATGGGAAACAACGCGTTATAGCCGTGTGCTTGCACCAGCTCCACATGAATAGGCACCAGCCCCTGATGTAGCCCGGTCAGTACCAACGGCAGGAAGGTTCCGGCTAACACCGCGCCCACCAGAAAACCGCCGCGATCGATAGCCCAGGACGCGCCGTGAGCGATAGCGTCTGAAATCCAGCCGCCAAGCGGTTGCAGAGCGACAATCGCTACCGCGCCGGTGATAACAGTCGTCAATAAAGGGTTAAGAATTAACTCCAGCGACCCCGGCAGCAGCTTACGGAACTGGCGCTCAATCCAGCACATTAACGCCACCACCAGCAGGACGGCGATGACGCCGCCCCGTCCCGGCTGAAGCGCCTCGCCAAAGAGCGTAATCTGCGCCAGTTGCGGGCTGGAAAGGATCCCCGCCATCACGCCGCCTAACGCCTGCGATCCGCCAAAGACTTTCGCGGTATTGACGCCAACCAGAATGTTCATGATAGCGAATACCGCGCTGCCAAATATCCCCATCAGGCCCAGCAGGTTAGGATAGTGGACGGCAACGTCGCCGACGATATCCGGACGTTTAAGAATGTTGATAATGCCGGTAATCAAGCCGGATGCGATAAAGGCGGGGATAAGCGGAATAAAAACATTCGCCAGCTTACGCAACGCATCGCTCATCGGCGCTTTATACTTCGCTTTCGCCTCGGATTTGGTACGCGCCATAGCGTCATCCGGCTTTACACCACCTGCGGCAATCTGCACGCGCATCGCATCAACCACCTGTGCAGCCTTCCCCGGCCCAACGATCAGCTGATGTTGCTCCCCTTGCTTTACGTATCCACTGACGCCAGGCAACGCTTTTAAGCGCGGAATATCCAGTTGGCTGTCGTCCTGTACCTCCACCCTGACTCGCGTCATACAGTTTTCCAGGCGCAGAATATTTTGCTCTCCGCCGATACCACGTAAAATGTCGCTGGCGAGCGCTGCCGTCTTATCCATACACACCTCTTTAGTGTTCTAACGCCGCCCTTAAAAAGCCCTGATGAGCAGCGAGTTTTTCCCTGGCGGCTGCAGCATCCAGCCCCGTAAGCGCCATCAAAATGGCGGGCTTAACCTCAAAATCGGTCTGTTTCAGCAACGTTTCCGCCTCTTCACGACCTATCCCGGTCGCTTCAACGACCATCCGACACGCGCGATCGACTAGTTTGACGTTGGTGGCTTTCATATCCACCATCAGGTTTTGATAGACCTTGCCGAACTTCACCATCGCGCCGGTAGAAATCATATTGAGCACCATTTTCTGCGCGGTGCCGGATTTCAGCCGCGTGGAGCCGGTAAGCGCTTCCGGCCCGACAACGGGCGAAATAGCGATATTAGCCTCCCGCGCAATAGGCGAATCTGGATTACAGGAGACGGCAACAGTGGTACAACCGGACTGTCGCGCATAGCGCAGGCCGCCAATCACATAGGGTGTACGACCCGACGCCGCGAGCCCCACGACCAGATCCTGTTCTTGCAGATTTAGCGCGACAAGATCGTCTTCGCCTGCCTGTTGGCTGTCTTCCGCGCCTTCGACCGCTTTCAACAACGCGCCCGGCCCGCCGGCAATCAGTCCGACGACCAGACCGTGCGGAACGCCAAACGTCGGGGGGCATTCTGAGGCATCCAGTACGCCAAGCCGACCACTGGTGCCCGCGCCCATATAGATGATACGTCCGCCAGCCTTCAGCGCCGCCGCTGCGGCATCCACCGCACGCGCGACGTCAGGCAGAGTGGCTTTTACTGCTTCCGCTACCAGCGTATCCTGTTCATTAAAACGCTTAACTAATTCAGGAGTAGGCAACGCATCCAGATCCATCGTTTGCGGGTTACGGGTTTCAGACACTAAGGTACCAAGATTCATTTTTGTCCCTCTGGAATTTTTAATTCATAATAAGCGTCCATGATGGAATAGAATATTCCCCCAGGCGAGTGAAATTTCGTTTTGTCGTCGCCATCACGTTTCGCAGGAGCTGCCCATGAACTGTTTGATTCGTATTCGCCAGCGTTATCCGGATCTCGCGCAAAGCGACAGGAAACTGGCGGATTATCTGCTCGCGCAACCGGATACGGCGCGGCATCTGAGCTCGCAGCAACTGGCGGCCGAAGCGGGCGTCAGCCAATCCAGCGTAGTCAAGTTCGCGCAAAAACTGGGGTTTAAAGGGTTTCCTGCATTGAAACTGGCTATCAGCGAAGCGTTGGCCAGCAATCCTAATCCGCATTCCGTTCCCGTTCATAACCATATTCGCGGCGACGATCCGATGCGCCTGGTCGGGGAAAAATTAATTAAAGAGAATGTGGCGGCGATGCACGCCACGCTGGACGTTAACAGTGAAGAAAAGCTGTTAGAAAGCGTCACGATGCTGCGCCACGCCCGCCGTATTGTGACCACCGGGATTGGCGCCTCTGGGCTGGTGGCGCAAAATTTTGCCTGGAAGCTACTGAAGATTGGCATTAACGCGGTGGTTGAGCGCGATATGCACGCCCTGCTGGCGACGGTGCAGGCGCTGGCGCCGGAGGATCTGCTGCTGGCGATCTCTTATTCCGGGGAACGGCGCGAGCTGAACCTGGCGGCGGACGAAACATTACGCGCAGGCGCGAAGATCCTGGCCATTACCGGTTTTTCTCCCAACGCCTTGCAGCAGCGCGCCACCCGCTGTCTGTATACGATTGCTGAAGAGCAGGCGACGCGCAGCGCCGCTATCTCCTCGACACATGCGCAAATGATGTTGACCGACTTACTGTTTATGGCGCTGGTACAACAGGATTTAGAGCGGGCGCCGGAGCGTATTCGCCATAGCGAGGCGCTGGTAAAAAAACTGGTTTGAAAATGGCTCTTCCGCCTCATGCAGAAGAGCCATCAAGTTTATTGCGCTTCTTTAGCGTGAATCAATTGCGTCAGGAGTTTGTTAACCGGTACGGCAATATTGTTCTGAGCGCCGATTCGCGCAATCGCACCATTTAAATAGTCGATTTCGGTCAGTCGGCCTTTATGTAAATCCTGATGCATAGAAGGATAGTGGTGGCCGCTCTCACGCGGATCGAACACTTTCTTCACCGTATTCATCACCATTTGCTCAGTCAACGGAATATTCTGGCTGGCAGCAACTAACACAAACTCATCAACTACCGCTTGCGCTAAATCTAAAGCACCAGGCCGCTGACCAAATCCGCCGACATTACAATCCAGTAGCGCGCAATAGGTGTTCATTACGCTATTAAAGGCTGCTTTCTTCCAGATCGATAATAATACGTCAGGGCTTATTTCAGCATTCAATCCAGCGCTATTAAGGGTGGCAATGACCTTAGCCTCTTGAGCCGAATCATGGCTGGCAATCGGCTGCAGTTCAATCGTTCCGGTACCGGTGGCCATAATATGCCCAGCCCCCTCCAGTTCGCTGGACCATAACGTCACACCCGCATAGATTTTCTGCCGATCGACATATTTCTCCAGCGTTTCGATATTTCCCAGGCCGTTAGATAAAATCATCACTACTTTCGCGGCTGGCAGTAATGGCTTAATACGCTGTAACATGCTATCCAGCTGCATGGCTTTGGTAAACAGAATAACCAGCTCAAACTCCCCCTGGGATTCATCAGCCAACATAGCAGGGATGGGGTAATACTTCTGAGTCGTTTCCGTTTCGACAAACAACCCCTTGCTACGAATAGCGTCAACATGCTCCTGCCAGCTATCGATAAGCGTCACGTCGTGCCCGGCCTCCAGCAGCATATAGCCAAAACGACATCCCATAGCGCCTGCACCTGCGATTGCAATTTTCATTTTTATTTCCTTATTATCTGATTAATGAATTTTGGCTAAAACCGTTGCGACATATTTCTTCGTTATCAGGGTCAACACGACTCCAATAAGCAATAGCACCGTTGTCAAAATAAATACCGTATTGTAGCTTCCGGTATATTTTGCAATAGCGGACGTGACGTAAGGAGCAATAACCGCACCGACGGCAAAACCAAAATACATAAAGCCGTAGTTTAGTCCCTGGTTACGCATACCAAAATTCTGGCTGGTCAAGCCAGGGAAGATAACTAATATACCGGCATAAGCAAAGCCCACGCCCAAAGCGCTGAAATAGAATACCGAAGTATTACCGTTGAAGAACAACAGCAGCAGCATACAGACGCAGGTAAAAAGATAAACGATAACCAGAGTATTGTAGCCGCCTAATTTATCGGTTAACCCTCCCCAGAACAGGCGACCAATTGAGTTAAATATCGATACCAGGCTAACGACTAATGCACCGGACAGTAAACCGTACTGCGTCATACCAATTTGCGCAGAGCTTGAGCTAATTACCATCCCAGAGAACACGCCCAGCGCCAGAATCATAAACAGCAGCCAGAAGCGCAGATCTTTCAGCATGTGCCGATAGTCTTTATCCAGTGGCGACGCTTTAATTCCTCCGCTATCTTTTGCTGGCGCGCTACGAATAAAGAACTGGACGATAAAAATAACCACCAGATAAACAATGCCCAGATATAACAACGCCCGACTAACATCGTGAGTTTGCGCCATAAAATATTCGGCCAGGCGGGTGCAAAGTAGCGTCCCGACGCCAACACCCGCCAGTACGATACCGCTGGCCAGACCGCGACGGTCAGGGAAAAATTTCAGAATATTATTAAGATTACCCGTAAAAGCCAGGCCCGATCCCAACCCGGCAATGACGCCGTAGGTTAAAAATAGCATGGGCAAATTATCCACAAACCCGGACAAGATAAAACCTAAAGAAAACAGGATACCGCCGATAACTATCGCCTGCTTTCCTTTACCGTTGTCGATCATTCTCCCGCCCCAAATCATCGGTAAAGGAATGATCCCCATATTGATAGAGAATGCTAACGCCAGCGTAGCCGGATCCCAGTGATATTGCGCCATGAGTGGTGTTTTGAAATAGCTAAATGCGTAGACGCCCCCGAGCACAAAATTGATGCACACGTGAGCGGCAAGCATTCCCCAGCGGTTGATTGATGCCGACATAATTTTCCCTTTTTAAAATGCACTGATCACAGTTTAAAAAAAGCAAAATAGGCAAACAATTTGGTATTTTTTATAATCGTTATAACAAAACCCAATCGATTGGCATTAAATTTTAATGAATATCAAACAACTACATTCCTTCCTGATATTGTGTGATGAATTACATTATAGTCGGGCAGCCAGTCGCCTGTTTATCACTCAGCCATCATTAAGTCAGCAAATCAAACAACTTGAGTCATCACTTAAAACAATATTATTTAAGCGAAAAGGTAGAGGAATTAAATTAACAAAAGCAGGCATTATTTTGCAACGACATGCTAACAAAATAATGCTGGATTTAAAAAATGCCGAAAATGAACTTCTTCCCTACCAGGATCAACAGCGCGATACTATTTCAATCGGGGTGTCAGGCAGCTACCTGGTCCTGCCCGCTTTTCGCAACTTTATGGCACACCATCCGGAAATATCTTTAAATGTTAAAGAGTTCTCAACTGAGCAAACCATTAAAAAGCTGACGGATAGCGCCGTTGATATTGGCATTGTTTATCGAACAGCGCTCCCTGCCCAGCTAAGCTCGACCATGCTGTTTGAAGATGAAATTATCGCTGCAATCCCACTTTCTCATCCTCTGGCGACACGCGAACGTCTGCAGCTAAAAGATTTAAACGACCAGCCCATTATCGTGCTTAATGACTCTCTGCTATTAAGAGGGATCATCACCACTGAATTTAATAACCGCAAAGTCGTTCCTAACGTCATCTGCGAACTGGATAACCACTACTCATGCCTTGAGTATGCCGAAGCGCAGATTGGCATCGCATTTATTACCCGCTCGCTAACCCATTTATCGACACCCAAAAATGTTCGCCTGGTTTCACTGGGCATCCCCGCATTCTTTATTCCTGTCATGCTGGTGCACAGTAATGACCTTTCACTGGATAACGCAACCATCTGCCTGCTCAAGCAGATCAAAAATTTTTACACTGTAGATAACAAATCAGCGCCAGAAAAGAGCTGGCCCGAGCAGAAAATAGGCGTATAATGCCCGCCCGATTTGTGTTGTTTCTGAGAATTTCCTGATGGCGCTGTTAATCACCAAAAAATGTATCAACTGCGATATGTGCGAGCCGGAGTGCCCGAATGAGGCGATTTCAATGGGCGACAGCATTTATGAGATTAACAGCGACAAATGCACCGAGTGTGTAGGCCATTACGAAACGCCGACCTGTCAGAAAGTCTGCCCAATCCCCAATACGATTTTGCAGGATC
This sequence comes from Salmonella sp. NW645, assembly GCF_051703725.1. Taxonomy (NCBI): domain Bacteria; kingdom Pseudomonadati; phylum Pseudomonadota; class Gammaproteobacteria; order Enterobacterales; family Enterobacteriaceae; genus Salmonella; species Salmonella sp. NW645. Next base: position 188,302 of record NZ_JAMMKR010000008.1, read on the forward strand.
CCGCCCATGTCGAAACCGAAGAACAGTTGTGGGATAAGTTTGTTCTGATGCATCACGCAGATAAACTGTAAGCGGGTTAACGCACTTCCAACGCAACAATGCCTGATGGCGCTATGCTTATCAGGCCGACAACATGTCGGCCTGTAGGTCAGATAACGTGTTTACACCGTCATCCGGCAAATCTAACTTTCCAGAATGACCGTAGCGCAGGCGTAATGGCGCTCATCGGCCAACGTGACATGCATGTGCGCCACACCGAGTTTTTCCGCCAGCGTTAACGCCTCGCCCCACAGCCGCAAACGTGGTTTTCCCAGCTCATCGTTAAACACTTCGAACTGATTAAACGCCAGACCGTTGCGGATGCCGGTGCCAAAAGCTTTCGCTGCCGCCTCTTTGACCGCAAAACGCTTGGCGAGAAAACGCACCGGCTGCTGATGCGTCTCCCAGATAGCCCACTCGTTGTCACTGAGCACACGCCTTGCCAGACGTTCGCCGGAACGGGAGATCACTGCCTCAATGCGGGCAATCTCTACAATATCCGTTCCCAGGCCGAGAATCGCCATTAGCCGCGCGCTTCCAGCATCAAACGTTTCATTTCAGCCACCGCCTCTTTCAGGCCCGTCATCACCGCCCGACCAATAATGGCATGACCGATATTAAGTTCGTGCATTTCCGGCAGCGCGGCAATAGCTTTGACGTTATGGTAGGTCAGGCCATGACCCGCATTTACTTTTAGCCCCAGGCGAGCCGCCAGGGTCGCGGCGCTGGCAATACGCGCCAGCTCTTTTGCCTGTTCCGCATCGGTTTCTGCGTTGGCGTAGCAGCCGGTATGGATTTCGATAAACGGCGCGCCGACTTCCGCCGCCGCGTTGATTTGCGTTTCATCGGCATCGATAAAGAGCGAAACCTGGATGCCAGCCGCCGCCAGGCGCGCACAGGCATCACGCATTTTATCGCGCTGTCCGGCCACATCCAGACCGCCTTCGGTGGTGACTTCCTGGCGTTTTTCCGGCACCAGACAACAGAAATGCGGCCTGGTTTCTACGGCGATCGCCAGCATCTCTTCGGTCACCGCCATCTCCAGATTCATACGCGTATGCAGCGTCTGACGCAAAATGCGCACATCGCGATCGGTAATGTGGCGACGATCTTCGCGCAGGTGTACGGTAATGCCGTCCGCGCCTGCCTGTTCAGCAATAAACGCCGCCTGTACCGGATCCGGATAGTCGGTGCCGCGCGCATTACGTAACGTGGCAATGTGGTCAATATTGACGCCTAACAGTAATTCAGCCATGACAATCCTCGTTAATCTTTCTTCGTTTTTACTGTGCGTTTGGGCATAAATTGCCGGAACAGCTCCCGGCTTTTTAACGGTTTTCCCCCAAGATACGGCTTTAATGCCATACGGGTAAAGCGTTTAGCGGCACGCAAGGTATCTACATCCGGAAATTCCCGCGCCTCCAGCGCTTTCAGGTGCCGTCCGGTAAAGGTGTTGTTATCAATGACGACGCTGGCGAAAAAGCCTTTTTCTTCGCGGTAACGGTAGGTCATGGTGTCATCCACCCGTTCGCCGCTGCCTGCACAGTGGGTGAAATTGACGCCATACCCCAGATGTCCCAGCAACGCCAGTTCGAAACGTCGCAACGCCGGTTCAGGCGAGCCGGTGGTTCCCGCCAGCGCCTGAATACAGTTCAGATAATCAAAAAAGAGTTCGGAGAAGCGCGTTTCATATTCCAGTACGCGAGAGAGGAGTTCGTTGATATACAGGCCGCTATAGAGCGTAATACCGCTTAACGGCAGCGCCAGAGAAACTGCCTCGGCGCTGCGCAGGGTTTTCACCTCGCCGCGTCCGCTGTAGCGTAGCAATAACGGCGTAAAAGGCTGCAACGCGCCTTTCAGATTGGAACGTTTAGATCGCGCGCCTTTGGCGACAAGGCGCACGCGCCCCGATTCTTCCGTGAAGACGTCCAGCATCAGGCTGGTTTCGCTCCAGGGGCGACTGTGCAGGACAAATGCGCGCTGCCACCCTTCCACGCTGTGTTAACTCACAGATCGTCTACGTAACCGAGACTGCGCAGAGCGCGTTCGTCATCGGCCCAGCCGGATTTCACTTTCACCCACAATTCCAGGTGTACCGGCGCTTCGAACATCTCCTGCATGTCTTTACGCGCTTCAATACCAATGGTTTTGATCTTGGCGCCTTTGTTGCCAATCACCATCTTCTTCTGCCCTTCGCGCTCGACGAGGATCAGCCCGTTGATATCATAGCCGCCGCGTTCGTTGGTAACAAAACGTTCAATCTCAACGGTAACGGAATACGGCAGCTCGGCGCCGAGAAAACGCATCAGCTTTTCACGGATGATTTCAGACGCCATAAAGCGCTGAGAGCGATCGGTGATGTAATCTTCCGGGAAGTGATGAATAGCTTCCGGTAAATGTTTACGCACGATACCGGCAATGGTATCGACGTTCATACCCGTTTCAGCAGAGATCGGTACGATATCAAGAAAGTTCATCTGGCTTGCCAGGAACTGGAGGTGCGGCAGCAAATCGGCTTTTTCCTGCACGTTATCCACCTTGTTAACGGCGAGAATAACCGGCGCTTTGCCATCGCGCAGTTTGTTCAGGACCATTTCGTCGTCCGGCGTCCAACGGGTGCCCTCCACAACGAAAATCACCAGCTCAACGTCGCCAATCGAACTGCTCGCTGCCTTATTCATCAAACGGTTAATGGCGCGCTTTTCTTCCATATGCAGACCCGGGGTATCGACATAGATTGCCTGATACGGGCCTTCGGTATGAATACCGACAATGCGGTGGCGCGTGGTCTGCGCTTTACGGGAAGTGATCGAAATCTTCTGCCCGAGCAGTTTGTTCAGCAAGGTGGATTTGCCAACGTTCGGACGTCCGACGATGGCAATAAATCCGCAGTAAGTTTTGTCGGTGCTCATTCCAACTCCAGTTTTTTCAGCGCCTGTTCGGCGGCAGCCTGCTCCGCCTTACGACGGCTGGAACCCGTGCCAACCACCGGTTCGCTCAGGCCGCTGACCTGGCAGTGGATAGTAAATTCCTGATCGTGCGCCTCGCCGCGTACCTGCACAACCAGGTAAGATGGCAGCGGCAGATGGCGACCCTGCAAATACTCCTGCAAGCGCGTTTTAGGATCTTTTTGTTTATCGCCCGGACTTATCTCATCCAGACGGGTTTTATACCAGTTAAGGATTAACTGCTCGACGGTCTGGATATTGCTATCGAGAAATACTCCGCCGATTAACGCTTCAACGGTGTCCGCCAGAATGGACTCTCGACGGAATCCGCCGCTTTTTAATTCGCCCGGCCCTAAACGCAGGCACTCGCCTAAATCAAATTCACGGGCTAATTCCGCCAGCGTATTACCACGTACCAACGTGGCGCGCATACGGCTCATATCTCCCTCATCCACCCGTGGGAAACGATGATAAAGCGCGTTAGCGATAACGAAGCTCAGGATTGAATCGCCTAAAAACTCCAGGCGTTCGTTATGTTTACTGCTGGCGCTGCGGTGAGTTAATGCCTGCTGCAACAGCTCCTGATGATTAAAAGTGTAGCCCAGCTTCCGTTGAAGCCGATTAATTACGATGGGGTTCATGCGATACCAATAAATGAATGCGTCAACAATCCAGCACACGAAACAGACCTGATACACGTCATCTGTCCTGCCGCATCGCTGCAGCGGAAAGAAGGTTGTCTATAACCAACGCTGTTTCGTGTGCCGTGGCGACCAGACGGCGCCAACCTAAAACTTCGGGGGAATATTCTATACACAACGACAGGGGATGTCGTTAGTCTGAGGGAATTTATCCAGGAAATAATTCACGCTGCCGCTAAAAAGACGGCAGCGTGAACGATCATTTCGTCACAGTTAGTAAATACCGCCGATACGACTCAGGCGTACGCCTGTCGGCCACTCCCCTTCCTGCTTGTCAAAGCTCATCCAGATAGCGACCGCTTTACCGACCAGATTCGCTTCCGGAACAAATCCCCAGTAACGGCTATCCGCACTGTTATCGCGGTTGTCGCCCATCATGAAATATTGTCCCGGTGGTACAACCCAGGTCGCCAGCGGTTGTCCTGGCTGTTGGTAATACATGCCCAACTGATCCTGGGCTATCGGCACCATCAGGATGCGATGAGTTACATCGCCTAACGTCTCTTTACGTTCGGTCAGGCGAATGCCGTTTTCTTTTGTCTCGTTTAGCGGAACCTCAAAGAAACCGCTGGTCGCTTCTCCACCGTTACGGCGGGCAAAGGTCTGTACAAAATCGCTCGGCTCAACGTTAGAGTAGGTAACCGGCAGCGCATTTTCGCACGCCTGACCGGAGCTACAGCCAGGCTGAATCGTCACCTCTTTTGCAACCGGATCATAAGTGATTTTATCGCCCGGCAAACCGACGGCGCGTTTGATGTAATCTAACTTAGGATCTTCCGGATATTTAAATACCACAATATCCCCGCGCTTTGGATGACCGGTTTCAATCAGGGTTTTCTGGTAGATCGGATCTTTAATGCCGTAGGCAAATTTTTCCACCAGAATAAAATCGCCGATAAGCAGTGTCGGCATCATTGAGCCTGACGGGATCTGAAAGGGTTCATAAAGAAATGAACGAACGATCAGAACGATCGCCAGAACCGGGAAAACCGACGCCCCGGTCTCTAGCCAGCCCGGCTTAGGCGCCACTTTATTGAGCGTAGCGTTATCCAGCGCATCTCCCGACGCCGTTTGCGCGGCAGCCTGGCGCGCCCGACGTTTTGGCGCGAAAACAAACTTATCAACGCACCATAAAATGCCCGTCACCAGTGTGGCTATCACCAGAATCAGGGCAAACATGTTCGCCATGCCAACTCCTTAGGGATTATTTATTGTCTTTACCGACATGCAGAATGGCGAGGAACGCCTCCTGAGGCAGCTCGACGTTACCGATCTGCTTCATGCGTTTCTTACCTTCTTTCTGTTTCTGCAGCAGTTTTTTCTTACGACTGATATCACCGCCGTAGCACTTCGCCAGCACGTTTTTACGTAACTGTTTTACCGTCGAACGGGCAATAATATGCGTACCAATCGCCGCCTGAATCGCGATATCAAACTGCTGGCGTGGGATCAAATCTTTCATCTTCTCCACCAGCTCGCGACCACGGCTTTGCGAGTTATCACGGTGCGTGATCAGCGCCAGCGCATCGACACGTTCGTTGTTGATTAACACATCAACACGCACCATGTCGGAAGCCTGGAAGCGCTTGAAGTTATAATCCAGAGACGCATAGCCGCGCGACGTCGATTTCAGACGGTCAAAGAAGTCGAGCACCACTTCCGCCATCGGGATTTCATAGGTCAACGCGACCTGGTTACCGTGATACACCATGTTAGTTTGTACGCCGCGTTTCTCAATACACAGCGTAATAACGTTACCTAAATAGGCTTGTGGTAACAGCATATGACATTCGGCGATAGGCTCGCGCAGTTCATAAATGTTATTCAACGGCGGCAGCTTGGAGGGGCTATCAACATAGATAGTCTCTTTCGCCGTTGTTTCTACTTCATAAACCACGGTCGGCGCAGTGGTGATCAGATCCAGATCGTATTCGCGTTCCAGACGCTCCTGAATGATCTCCATGTGCAACAGGCCGAGGAAGCCGCAGCGGAAACCAAAGCCCAGCGCCGAGGAGCTTTCCGGTTCATAAAACAGTGAGGCGTCGTTCAGGCTTAGCTTGCCGAGCGCGTCGCGGAAACTTTCATAATCGTCGGAGCTGACCGGGAACAGACCTGCATAGACCTGCGGTTTCACCTTCTTAAAGCCCGGCAACGCTTTTTCCGCTGGGTTACGCGCTGAGGTTAAGGTATCGCCAACCGGCGCGCCGAGGATATCTTTAATGGCGCAGACCAGCCAGCCTACTTCGCCGCACTTCAGCTCGGTACGATCAACCTGTTTCGGCGTGAAGATCCCCAGGCGGTCAGCGTTGTAGGTCTGCCCGGTGCTCATCACTTTAATTTTGTCGCCTTTACGCATGGTGCCGTTTTTAATACGCACCAGCGATACCACGCCCAGGTAGTTATCGAACCAGGAGTCAATAATCAGCGCCTGCAGCGGGCCGTCCGGATCGCCTTGCGGCGGCGGGATATCGCGCACCAGGCGTTCCAGAACATCCGTCACGCCGACACCCGTTTTGGCGGAGCAGCGTACCGCGTCCGTCGCATCGATACCGACAATGTCTTCGATTTCTTCCGCCACACGCTCCGGATCGGCGGCCGGCAGGTCAATCTTGTTAAGCACCGGCACCACTTCAAGATCCATTTCCATCGCGGTGTAGCAGTTCGCCAACGTTTGCGCTTCTACGCCCTGGCCGGCATCCACCACCAGCAGCGCGCCCTCGCAGGCGGCTAACGAACGGGAAACTTCATAGGAAAAGTCAACGTGTCCCGGCGTGTCGATAAAGTTCAGTTGATAAGTTTCACCATCAGACGCTTTAAAATCCAGCGTCACACTCTGGGCTTTAATAGTAATACCGCGCTCACGCTCAAGATCCATCGAATCAAGTACCTGAGCTTCCATTTCACGGTCAGACAGGCCACCGCAGATTTGGATAATACGGTCAGACAGCGTCGATTTACCGTGGTCAATGTGAGCAATGATCGAAAAGTTACGTATGTTCTTCATAGAGATAAATTATTATGCCTTACGCCTGGTTGACCAGACTTTAGAGGTCGCTGTTCTGAGCTTAACGTCTGTTTTAACTGAAACGCCGCATTCTACACTACAACGCTAAGGCGAGGAAATGTTCATAGTGTAAGGAGAACGGGAACTGGAAAACGCCTCGCTTTTTTCCTGTAAAACACCGCAACGCAGGAAAAGCGCATGCTTATCGGGACAACAACCCAACGCGGCAGGTGTACCGTTGGGCAAAACGTTTACTGGCGCGTTTCGATTGAGGTAGTTTCGACGCGAACAAGGTCCGGCGGGAGGGCAACGTTTAAAATCACCGGCTGCCAGGCGTCGCGCTCCGCCAGTTTTCGGGAATAGCCGCGGGCAACCAGAAAACCGCCCACGCCGCCCAACACGGCCCCGCTTAATGCGGCAAGGTCAGATCCAAACAGCATCTGAAAAAGCGCCGCACAAAGAAATAGCCCCGCTAAAGGCGACATATAGACCAGCAACGCCGAACCTAAAAGGCTTTTTTCGGCGATGCCCAACTCGACTTTCTGCCCCGGCGCCAGCGGCTCCGCGCTTGGCACAACAATGGTATGCGTGGTTTGCGGCCCTAATTTATTCAGCACGCGACTGCCGCATCCCGCACGGGAGGCGCAGCTGCTGCATGACGCTTTAACGTCGCAGCTCACCACCGCCTGACCATTCTGCCAGGAGACAACGGTTGCCCACTCTTTAATCATTGTACTGCCCTGAATTTGATACTGTCGGCAATGCGCTTCGCCGTTTGCGGCGGAAGCTCGCCGACAATGGTGATTTCCGCGTTGTCGCGAACGCTGCTATAAACCGTTCGGCGCCCGGTACGCAGCATCTGATCGCTGCTGTTTTGCGTCGCCCGGTTCACATTGACGGAAAAGCTAAACAGACCGTCAGAATAAAGCCGCGATTCGATAGGCAGGTTATCCATCGTCGGCAACGGACGACGGCTGCTGGAAACTTCGCTAAAGCCTTGCGGTACCCAGGATGGACTCCAGTTAAATTTCGTTTTTTCGCCACCGGGAACAGAAAGCAGCGGCGGCAGATTCGCCTTCGCCAGCGCCTGCATGTTGCTGCCGATATCCTGACTCACCGTGAACGCAATAACGCGGAACTGCTCCAGCGTCTCGCCATCGCGATCCAGCAGATCAACGCGCATCGGCAGTTTGGTGTCCATGTCCATCCAGACGATATAGCTGTAACGCGTACCATCGCGCGCCACAACGCGGATAACTTCGCACAATCTGTCTGCGATACGGGTGCGTCCGACAGAAATAAAGTCGTAGTAAGGCGCCAGGCGCTTGAAGTCGGTGTAAATCAGGGAAGGCAGAGAATCGACAATATAATCACCGTTCAGGGTGAACGGCTCAAGGCCCGGTTCAAAATAACTGATTTCATTACCACGCTGTACGACCTCCCGGCGGGGACCGTCCAACTGTAGCAATTGCGCAAGCGGGCGACTATCCAGGCGTGCGTGTCGATAACGTAGAGATTCAACGCCTTGTTTCGTGATGCTGACGAATGACAGCTCGTAATTCAGTGACTGACTGGCGATGTTCATCTGCTGCAATAACGCCCCGGACGCAGGGTCGGCCGAGGCGTTTACTGAGAAGAACAGGCTAGCCGCCACAAGGGACATGGCAAACCAAAGTTGCTTCATTACTGCGATTGCGTTCCTAAAGTTTGGATTCCTGGCACCTGTACCGCGGCTTGCTGGGTTTGCGCCTGCTCAAACTGAAGCTGTTCGGAGTGCAGTCGGCGCTGCAGTTCATAGTCCTGCAACATGGCATTAATGCGACGACGCTGCTCCTGTACCTGCTGTTGCTGACTGCCGACAGGCGCTGCTTCAGAAGGCACTCCCAGACTTACCGGGCTGGCTTTCCCCATCATAGGCAGGGTATTGAAAACCGGCGTTTCAGGTTGTTGGGATGTTTCAGATTGCCCATTATAGTGCTGGACACCGACGATAACTGCAAGTGAAACGCACGCCGCCACGCCCATTTGGGTAAGCTGCGCCGCCCACGGACGCACTTTTTTCCAGAACGGCATTTTCTGCCATTGCTGCGGAGCGGGTTGGGCCTCAGGGATTAATGGCGACACCTGACGTACTGGCTCGTTTTCAATAGCGGCCATCACGCGAGCGGATATATCGAAATGGAGAACGTCAGGCGTATCCCCCCGCATTGAATCGCGGATCAGGTGATAACTCTCCCAGGTTTTCTGCATTTCCGGGTCGTGCGTAAGCGCTTTGAGCAGCTCACTATCCAACGTTTCGCCATCCATCAAAGCGGAAAGTTTTTCTTTCTGCATGCCTAATACCTTTTCCAGTATCCCGCTATCGTCAACGCCTGATAAGCGGTTGAACTTTATTATCAATAGCTTCCCGCGCCCGGAAGATACGTGAACGCACCGTCCCCACCGGACAATCCATGATAGCCGCTATCTCTTCATAGCTCAGGCCATCCAGCTCCCGTAAGGTGATTGCCATACGTAAATCTTCCGGGAGGGACTCAATAGTTCGGAAAACTATCTGTCTCAGTTCTTCTGACAACATTAAGTTCTCAGGGTTCGAAATTTCTTTCAGCGCGCCGCCGCTTTCAAAGTTTTCTGCTTCAATCGCGTCTACATCACTGGAAGGCGGACGACGCCCCTGCGCAACCAGGTAGTTCTTCGCGGTATTGACCGCAATGCGATACAACCAGGTATAAAAAGCGCTATCCCCCCGGAAAGAATCCAGCGCGCGATAGGCCTTAATAAATGATTCCTGTACGACATCGGGAACGTCGCCCGATGGCACATAGCGGGAAACCAGACTCGCCACTTTATGCTGGTAGCGCACTACCAGTAAGTTAAAGGCTTTCTGATCTCCCTTCTGGACCCGTTCAACCAGGACCTGGTCCGTTAACTGCTCGCTCATCCGAGGTAATGTCTCCCCAAACCAAATTTCCACGCGCTTTCGAAACGCCACTCCATAAGCCGCACTATGAGCAAGCAACAGGTTAGAGTGTCTATGTTTCGTAAAGTTCCGTTACGCATTTGTTTTTGTTTGTCATGTTGTAGACAGGTCTTATCTTCCATTATAAGTCTACAGATGCTGAACAACGCACTATCTGTACAGAAATGCCCATTTCGTCGTTTGCAGAGTAACCTAACAGCATCTTTATTTCACTACAAAATCCGACGCTAACACCCTGCCCTATAAAATATTTTTTGCCGTTTATCTCTCGCCGTATTTTTATTTTATGTTTAATAAGCACAACACCAGCGAAATCATCACGTGCTTTTTAGCGCCATATAGTGCTAATCTGCCGCAACCGTGTTTAGTAAATTAAACAAAAACCATGATGACAACTCCTGAACTGTCCTGTGATGTGTTAATTATCGGCAGCGGCGCGGCCGGACTCTCGCTGGCGCTGCGTCTGGCTGAAAAACATAAGGTTATCGTCCTGAGTAAAGGGCCGGTGAGCGAGGGCTCCACGTTTTATGCGCAGGGCGGTATTGCCGCCGTGTTTGATGAAACCGACAGTATTGCGTCGCATGTCGAAGATACGCTGATTGCCGGCGCCGGAATTTGCGATCGCCACGCGGTGGAGTTTGTCGCCAGCAACGCTCGTACCTGCGTGCAGTGGCTTATCGATCAGGGCGTGCTGTTTGATACGCATGTCCAGCCAAACGGCAAGGAGAGCTATCATCTCACGCGTGAAGGCGGCCATAGCCATCGCCGTATCCTTCATGCCGCTGACGCTACCGGAAAGGAAGTCGAAACCACGTTGGTCAGTCGGGCGCAAAATCATCCTAATATTCAGGTGCTGGAACGCAGCAACGCCGTTGATTTAATTATCTCCGATAAAATGGGTCTGCCAGGGCCTCGCCGGGTCGTCGGCGCCTGGATCTGGAATCGCAATAAAGAGTGGGTTGAAACCTGTCATGCGAAGTCGGTGGTGCTGGCGACCGGCGGCGCCTCAAAGGTTTATCAATACACCACTAACCCGGATATTTCCTCCGGCGACGGTATCGCGATGGCCTGGCGCGCAGGCTGTCGGGTCGCTAATCTGGAATTTAACCAGTTTCATCCCACCGCCCTTTATCACCCGCAGGCGCGTAATTTTCTCCTTACCGAAGCGCTGCGCGGCGAAGGCGCATACCTTAAACGTCCGGACGGTTCACGGTTTATGCCGGACGTTGACGAACGCGGCGAACTGGCGCCGCGCGATATTGTCGCCCGCGCTATTGACCATGAGATGAAACGACTCGGCGCAGACTGTATGTTTCTCGATATCAGCCACAAGCCTGACGATTTTGTCCGCCAGCACTTCCCGATGATCTATGCGAAACTGCTCGATTTGGGGATGGATTTAACCAAAGAACCGATTCCCGTTGTTCCTGCCGCGCACTATACCTGCGGCGGCGTGGTTGTCGATGATTATGGTCGTACCGATGTAGACGGCTTATATGCCATTGGCGAAGTCAGTTACACCGGCCTGCACGGCGCTAACCGTATGGCGTCCAACTCGTTGCTGGAATGCTTAGTGTACGGCTGGTCTGCGGCAATGGATATCGACAGGCGAATGCCTTCTGTCCACAGCGTTGACGTCCTTCCCGCCTGGGATGAAAGCCGCGTGGAGAACGCCGATGAGCGGGTGGTGATTCAGCATAACTGGCATGAACTGCGTCTGCTGATGTGGGACTATGTGGGTATTGTGCGCACGACGAAACGGCTGGAGCGCGCCCTACGGCGTATTACTATGTTGCAACAAGAGATTGACGAGTATTACGCCAACTTTCGCGTCTCGAATAATTTACTGGAGCTGCGCAATCTGGTGCAAGTGGCCGAACTGATTGTGCGTTGCGCGATGATGCGTAAAGAGAGCCGGGGGCTGCACTTTACGCTGGATTATCCGCAACAACTGGCTGAATCAGGCCCATCGATCCTTTCGCCGTTAACGTCTCACATAAACAGATAAAATGCCTGGGTCAGCGCCGTATAACTTTCAGAATAATGCTGGTCTGACCCGCGAATTACTAATCTGTCGCTAAAGCACTCTCCGGCTTGCGGGGAGAATGCGAGCAAAACCCGGTGCGGCAAGCGCGCTTCGTTTTCCGCAACGTCAGTACGTAATCGCAAATGCCATCCCATGTTGAGCGCTTGCTGCGTAAAAGCGTTACCTATTTGTTCCGGCAAGACTACGCAAAAAAAGCCGTCTTCGGTAATACAATCCGCCGCAATAGCCAATAACGTCTGGTGATCCAGCGTAGCGGTGTAACGCGCCTGCTCCCGCTGCGGCGTGGCGCATTCCACACCGGGTTCGTAATAAGGCGGGTTGCTGATAATAAGATCAAAGCGTACCGTCTGGCGAGGCGCCCAACGCTGAATATCGTCAGTATGCACCGTTATTCGATGCGGCCAGGGAGAGTGAGCCACGTTTTCCTGCGCTTGCATGGCAGCCCCGGCATCCAGTTCCACGGCGTCAATAGGCACATTGTCATCCGTCCGCTGCGCCAACATTAACGCCAGCAGACCGCTTCCAGTACCGATATCCAGAATTCGCTTTACATCCGCGACCGGCGCCCACGCCCCGAGTAAAATACCGTCAGTTCCCACTTTCATCGCACACCGATCGTGTGCGACAAAAAACTGTTTAAACGTAAATCCGTTACGACGAAGAACGGAGCCAGACTGAGACATGTAAAAACAACCTTGCAAAAAACGGCGACAGCGCCGGGTGAAAACAATACCTGAGAAGGGATATCCATACAAACAGATGAAGATTGTGGCCGTAACGTCTATAATCAGCGCCCCACACAGAGGTAGAACATGACTGTAACGACTTTTTCCGAACTTGAACTCGACGAAAGCCTGCTGGATGCCCTCCAGGATAAAGGTTTCACTCGCCCGACCGCCATTCAGGCTGCCGCCATTCCGCCTGCGCTCGATGGCCGTGATGTACTCGGTTCTGCGCCGACAGGCACCGGTAAAACGGCGGCATATCTGCTGCCGGCGTTGCAGCACCTGCTCGACTTTCCGCGTAAAAAATCGGGGCCGCCGCGTATTCTGATCCTGACGCCAACCCGCGAACTGGCAATGCAGGTTGCCGATCACGCTCGTGAACTGGCTAAGCATACTCATCTGGATATCGCCACGATTACCGGCGGCGTGGCCTATATGAACCATGCTGAAGTGTTTAGCGAAAACCAGGATATCGTGGTCGCCACAACGGGCCGTCTGCTGCAATATATAAAAGAAGAGAACTTTGACTGCCGGGCGGTTGAAACACTGATCCTTGACGAAGCTGACCGGATGCTCGACATGGGCTTCGCTCAGGACATTGAACATATCGCTGGTGAGACCCGCTGGCGTAAACAGACGATGCTGTTCTCCGCCACGCTGGAAGGCGATGCGATTAAAGATTTTGCCGAGCGTCTGCTGGAAGACCCGGTTGAGGTTTCCGCCAATCCGTCAACCCGCGAGCGTAAGAAAATTCACCAGTGGTACTACCGTGCCGACAATTTCGAACATAAAGTTGCGCTGTTGAAGCACCTGCTAAAACAAGACGATGCAACCCGTTCTATCGTGTTTGTACGTAAACGTGAACGCGTCCATGAACTGGCTGAAACGCTGCGTCTGGCCGGGATCAACAATTGCTATCTTGAAGGCGAGATGGCGCAGATCAAACGTAACGAAGGTATTAAGCGTCTCACCGACGGTCGCGTTAACGTGCTGGTCGCGACCGACGTCGCGGCACGCGGGATTGATATTCCTGACGTTAGCCACGTCATTAACTTCGACATGCCGCGCAGTGGCGATACCTATCTGCATCGCATTGGTCGTACAGGCCGTGCGGGTCGCAAAGGCACTGCAATCTCGCTGGTAGAAGCCCACGACCATCTGTTGCTGCTGAAAATCGGTCGCTACATCGAAGAGCCGCTAAAAGCGCGCGTCATTGATGAGCTTCGCCCGACCACGCGTGCGCCCAGCGAAAAGCTGACCGGCAAACCGTCGAAAAAAGTGCTGGCGAAACGCGCCGAGAAGAAAAAAGAGAAAGAAAAAGAGAAGCCGCGTGTGAAGAAACGTCACCGCGATACAAAAAATATCGGTAAGCGCCGCAAGCCAAGCGGTACGAAAATGCAGGAGCAATCCAGCGAAGAGTGATGATACTGCCGGGTTCGTTAACCCGGCATTTTTTTATCTTCCACGGTAAAACACGCCTCCATACACTGCATAAATATCTGCATTGCCGGGCTGACCGCTTTCCCGGCATGATGGGCGCACAGCGCCATGATCGATAGCGACGGCGCGCCAAACGGCAGCTCTTTCAACTGACCGGTACTAAGTTCTCGTTCAACGGTAAAACGTGGTAAAAAGCTGATGCCCAGGTTAGCAGCCACACACTGTTTAATGCTTTCAATACTCCACAGTTCAATGGTGTTTTCCAGCGTAATCCGCCTCTGCCGTAGCGTACTTTCAAACAGCTGGCGGAAGACACATTGCGGTTCATTGATGATGAAGCTACAGGGAATATGCTGATCTGGCTGCGTAAAATCAGCATCCTGTAGCAGTGGAGAGGCCACCAGCGCCAGCGACTGCTCCCCCAGTTGCTGCATCGTGAGCGCATCATCATTACCTACGCGATAAAAAACGCCCAGATCGACCTCGTCATTCAGCAACGCATCACGTATTACATAGCAATTCAGCGACTGTAGCGACAATCTGACATTCGGCGCTCGCAGCTTAAAACGTTGTAAAACCTGCGGCATTTTGTACGCCAGTAAGGTTTCACCTGTCGCCACGCGCAGCTCTCCGCCGGGTTCCGCATCCTGTCTTGCGGCTTCACGAATCGACTCCATCACACGCGTCAGTTCATGGATATGCGGCATCAGCTTTTTCCCCTCATTGGTCAGGCACATTCGGCGCCCTATTTTCTCGAACAGTTGCAGGGAAAACTCACGTTCAAGCTGTTGAATATGAAAAGTTACCGTCGACTGAGTACAGCACAGCTTTTGCGAAGCCCGCAGAAACGAGCCCTCTTCCACTACCGTTTTCAGCGTAATAAACCGACGCAGATCCATAACCACCAACCTATCGAAAATATCGAATTCAGAATTAAAAAACATTCATTTTTTTAAATATTTCATATCGGGTACTGTCTGCTAAAACAGAGGAGATGACAAGTGACACCGATGCTTTTAAGCGCTTTCTGGACTTATACATTAATCACCGCCCTTACCCCCGGCCCTAACAATATTCTCGCGCTTAGCGCAGCAACTGCACATGGTTTTCGGCAGAGTATTCGTGTACTGGCAGGTATGAGTCTGGGATTTTTGGTCGTTATGCTGCTGTGCGCCGGGATCGCGTTTTCCCTTGCGGTTATCGATCCGGCAATCATTCATTTACTCAGTTGGGTGGGGGCTGCGTATATCCTGTGGCTGGCGTGGAAAATTGCCACCAGTCCAGCGGCGGATGAGAACGCCAGACCAAAACCGGTTGGCTTTTGGGTAAGCTTTGGCCTGCAGTTTGTGAACATCAAAATTATTCTGTACGGCATTACCGCTCTGTCTACATTTGTTTTACCGCAAACGCAGGCGCTGAACTGGGTCATCGGCGTCAGTATATTGCTGGCATTGATCGGCACGTTCGGTAATGTGTGTTGGGCGCTGGCGGGACATCTGTTTCAGCGGGCGTTTCGCCATTATGGTCGCCAGTTAAATATCATTCTGGCGTTACTGCTGGTGTACTGCGCGGTGCGGATTTTTTACTGACCTAAATAAAACAAAAGCGGAAAAGGCCCGGCCTCTTCCGCTTGTTATTACCGGATAAGCCTTACAGGCTTTCGGTAAAGGTACGAGCGATAACGTCGCGCTGCTGTTCCGGCGTCAGGGAGTTAAAACGCACCGCATAACCAGAAACACGAATAGTCAGCTGCGGGTATTTTTCCGGATGCTTAACCGCGTCTTCCAGAGTTTCACGACGCAGAACGTTAACGTTCAGATGCTGACCGCCTTCAACGCGTACTTCCGGTTTAACTTCCATCGGAATTTCACGGTATTCAATCTCGCCCAGTTTGCTGACAGCCACAACTTCATCTTCAGCAAAGCCGGATTTTGCAACGATGCAGCGCGCTTCGCCTTTTTCGCTGTCCAGCAGCCAGAAGGAATTCAGCAGGTCGTCGTTAGCGGCTTTAGTAATCTGGATACCTGTAATCATGTGATGCCTCCCCAGGCAAAATTATTTGATTTCGGTCGGCCTAATCCCGGCCAATTGGTAAAACCATTGTTGCTTGAGTGTATATATACCCTTCGATCACCCTTCATTCTTTGATTTAAATCAATAAAAACCACACCATAAAAAGGGTGATGAAGGGAATTTATTGTTTTACATCAACTTACACCATTCAGACCTATAAACTTTTTACATAAATTTTCAACTATCTTTTGTAGGTAACCGTTTTTGTAGCACGCAGGATTTTGCACTGCAGAAAGAAGCAGTTAAGCTAAGGGAACTGGAAATTCGCAGGAGAGCGAGATGGCGACTGAGTTAACCTGGCACGATGTGCTGGCTGATGAGAAACAGCAACCTTACTTTATCAATACGCTTCACACTGTTGCTGGCGAGCGTCAGTCGGGTATCACGGTCTACCCGCCGCAAAAAGATGTGTTTAACGCCTTTCGCTTCACGGAACTGGGCGACGTTAAGGTGGTGATCCTGGGACAAGATCCTTACCACGGCCCCGGCCAGGCACATGGTCTGGCGTTTTCCGTGCGTCCTGGGATCGCTCCCCCGCCGTCATTAGTGAATATGTACAAAGAGCTGGAAGCCTCCATTCCCGGCTTTGTTCGCCCCGCGCACGGTTATCTGGAAAGCTGGGCACGCCAGGGCGTACTGTTACTGAATACGGTGCTCACGGTACGGGCAGGCCAGGCGCACTCTCATGCCAGCCTGGGGTGGGAAACCTTTACGGATAAAGTGATAAGCCTGATTAACCAACACCGCGAAGGGGTTGTCTTCCTGCTGTGGGGCTCGCACGCCCAGAAGAAAGGCGCGATTATTGATCCACAGCGCCACCATATTCTGAAAGCCCCGCATCCCTCGCCACTCTCTGCGCACCGTGGATTTTTTGGCTGTAACCATTTTGCGCTAACGAACCAATGGCTGGAACAACACGGCGAGAAAACTATCGACTGGACGCCAGTATTACCGGCTGAGAGTGAATAACGTTGGCGGCTCGCCGTTTTATCGCCCGGATAACGGCGCGAAAGCGCCTTGTCTGACCGGGCGGTAGGAAGTACATCATTGGCCCGGCGCACGTTGCGTCACCGGGCTGCAGCTCTTACGCTTTATTCTGTCGCCACCACTCGGCGAGCAGCACGCCTGTCGCAACCGACACATTCAGGCTTTCCACGTTCCCGGTGCCGTTAATTTTCACGCACAGATCGCCGGGTTCGCGCGCCGCTTCCGGCAGGAAGTCATATTCACGGCCTAAGACCAGCACCATCTTTTCCGGCAGGGTCGTACTAAAGAGCGCCTGACCGCGATCGCTGGACGTCGTCACCACGGTGTACCCCGCCTGACGAAAATCATCCAGTACGTCAACAATGCTTTCACCAGTGATCGGCTGGACATGCTCCGCCCCGCCTTCCGCAGTACGAATCGCCGCGCCGGACTCCAGCAACGCCGCATCCTGTACCACCACGCCCTTCACGCCGAAGTGCGCGCAGCTACGCATCATGCCGCCCAGATTATGCGGGTTAGCGACATCTTCCAACGCCAGCACGCAGTCTTGATCCGCCGCCTGCTTTACCCATTGCTTAACGGTCGTACCGTTACGCTTTTTAATCAGGAAACACACGCCGCCGTGGTGCTCAGTCCCGGAAGCTTTTGCCAGTTCGGCTTCATCCACCACATGGTAGGCTTTACGATTCGCCGCCATCCAGCGCAGCGCCTCTTTAAAACGCGGGGTCACGCTTTGGATAAACCATGCGCGCACGATGGCGTCAGGACGGCTCTGGAATAGCGCCTGGCAGGCATTTTCGCCGTAGACGCGCGTCTCTTCCGCACGCTGGCGACGCAAAACTTCAGGGTCGATAAAACTTTTACCGCTAATACCACCATGATCGACTTTCTCAAGCGTTTCATCGCCTGGCGCACGGGACACGGTGCGCCACGGCGAAGTTTCATGTTTACGGTCACGGCTCTGATTATTTCGCTCATCACGGGCGGGGCGACGTCCACCGTCAGTGCGAGACTTTGCTGGGCGGCCTCCCCCTTTCCCGGTACGCGGGTTATGGGTGCGTTTATCAGAGTCATCATCACTACGGACATACATCACTTTGACTTTGCCGCTTTTGTTTTTTAATTCATCGTTCATGCTTTTCTCCACCAGCGCTGCGCGAAGCGCGAAGATTACCCGATGTGCATCCGGTTAGCCATGATTTCGTTTAAAAGCTTGCGACTATTGTACTCATTGAATAAAACACATTGTTGTTTAGCACAGACTCCTCGATAATATGTAACATTATAGAAACATCCCGCGCGTAGCGGGACGTCTTCCGACGTATTCAGAGGTTAGCTATGAACACCGTTTGTACCCATTGTCAGGCCATTAACCGCATCCCCGACGATCGGCTTCAGGACGCGGCAAAATGTGGACGCTGCGGTCATGAGTTGTTTGACGGAGAAGTCATTAATGCGACCGGCGAAACGCTGGACAAACTGTTGAAGGACGATCTTCCAGTGGTGATCGACTTTTGGGCACCCTGGTGCGGCCCTTGCCGTAACTTTGCGCCAATCTTCGAGGATGTCGCAGAAGAGCGCAGCGGTAAAGTCCGTTTCGTCAAAGTAAATACCGAGGCGGAACGGGAACTCAGCGCCCGTTTCGGTATTCGCAGCATCCCGACGATTATGATTTTTAAACATGGACAGGTGGTCGATATGCTTAATGGCGCAGTGCCTAAAGCGCCTTTCGACAGCTGGCTGAACGAAGCGCTGTAAACGCCACGGGGCGCATCTTGTGCCCCGTTTTCACCTCTGCCACAATAGCGTTTTTCTCCGCAAACGCTTTCTATGACCAATAACGCTGTCCTTCAGTTACGCGCCGAACGGCTTGCGCGCGCTACACGCCCTTTTCTTGCCAGAGGCAATCGGGTTCGCCGCTGTCAACGCTGCCTGCTGCCGCTAAAATCTTGCCTGTGTGATACGTTAACGCCTTCTCAGGCGAAAAGCCGTTTTTGTCTGGTCATGTTTGACACTGAACCGATGAAACCCAGCAATACCGGCCGGCTGATAGCCGATATTTTGCCGGATACCGCGGCGTTTCAGTGGTCGCGTACCGAGCCGCCACAGGCGTTGCTGGAGTTGGTACAGCATCCGGATTATCAACCGATAGTGGTCTTTCCTGCGTCCTACGCCGGCGAAGCGCGCGAGGTCATTTCCACCCCGCCCGCCGGGAAACCGCCGCTGTTTATTATGCTGGACGGCACCTGGCCCGAAGCACGTAAAATGTTTCGTAAAAGCCCTTATCTGGATCATCTGCCAGTCATTTCCGTCGATTTATCGCGTCTTTCAGCTTATCGTCTGCGTGAAATCCATGCCGAAGGGCAATATTGTACCGCCGAAGTCGCGATAGCGTTGTTAGATCTGGCGGGAGATACCGAGGCGGCAACCAGTTTAGGTGAACATTTCACCCGTTTCAAAACGCGCTATCTGGCAGGAAAAACGCAACATCCGGGAAACGTCACAGCATAAAATAGCGAAAGCGTTTAAAATTATCCGGTCACTTCTGTGTAAGGGAAACCGGTATGAGCCAGCAAGGACTGGAAGCGCTACTGCGACCAAAATCGATCGCGGTGATTGGCGCATCAATGAAGCCCCACCGCGCGGGTTACCTGATGATGCGTAACTTGTTGGCGGGCGGATTCAATGGCCCCGTCCTTCCCGTGACGCCCGCCTGGAAAGCCGTTTTAGGCGTCATGGCCTGGCCGGATATCGCCAGTCTTCCTTTCACCCCCGATCTGGCTATTTTATGCACTAACGCCAGCCGTAACCTGGCGTTACTGGACGCGCTTGGCGCGAAAGGTTGTAAAACGTGCATTATCCTTTCTGCTCCCACGTCGCAACATGAAGAACTTCTTGCCTGTGCCCGGCATTATAAAATGCGTCTGCTGGGTCCAAACAGTCTTGGGCTCCTCGCGCCGTGGCAAGGGCTGAATGCCAGCTTTTCTCCCGTCCCGATTAAACAGGGCAAGCTCGCTTTTATTTCCCAGTCTGCCGCAGTTTCCAATACTATTCTTGACTGGGCGCAACAGCGTGAAATGGGCTTTTCCTACTTTATCGCGCTGGGCGATAGCCTGGATATTGATGTCGATGAACTACTGGACTATCTGGCGCGCGATAGCAAGACCAGCGCAATTTTGCTCTATCTGGAACAGTTAAGCGACGCCCGCCGTTTTGTTTCCGCCGCCCGTAGCGCTTCACGTAACAAACCGATTCTGGTGATTAAAAGCGGCCGAAGCCCGGCAGCCCAGCGTTTACTTAATACCAGCGCGGGAATGGACCCTGCGTGGGATGCGGCCATCCAGCGCGCAGGCCTGCTGCGAGTCCAGGATACGCACGAGCTTTTTTCCGCCGTCGAAACACTGAGCCATATGCGTCCGCTACGCGGCGACAGACTGATGATCATCAGCAATGGCGCCGCGCCTGCCGCGCTGGCGTTAGATGAGTTGTGGTCGCGTAACGGCAAGCTGGCGACGTTGAGCGAAGAGACCTGCCTGCAACTACGGCAGGCGCTTCCCGCGCACATTGATATTGCCAATCCGCTGGATCTGTGTGATGACGCCAGCAGCGAACATTACGTCAAAACGCTGGATATCCTGCTCGCCAGTCAGGATTTTGACGCGCTTATGGTTATCCACTCTCCCAGCGCTGCCGCGCCGGGTACGGAAAGCGCCCATGCTCTGATCGAGACGATTAAGCGCCACCCCAGAGGCAAGTTTGTTACGTTGCTGACAAACTGGTGCGGCGAGTTCTCGTCTCAGGAGGCAAGACGGCTATTCAGCGAAGCCGGGTTACCAACCTACCGCACGCCGGAAGGCACGATTACCGCGTTTATGCATATGGTGGAATACCGGCGTAACCAGAAGCAACTGCGAGAAACGCCAGCGTTGCCGAGTAACCTGACGTCCAATACCGCTGAGGCGCATAATCTGTTACAGCGGGCGATTGCGGAAGGCGCCACCTCACTAGACACCCATGAAGTACAGCCGATTTTACACGCCTATGGGCTGCATACGCTCCCAACCTGGATTGCCAGCGACAGCGCTGAAGCGGTGCATATCGCCGAACAGATAGGCTATCCGGTAGCTCTCAAGCTGCGCTCGCCTGACATTCCGCATAAATCTGAAGTTCAGGGGGTCATGCTTTACCTGCGGACCGCAAGCGAGGTACAACAGGCCGCAAACGCCATTTTCGATCGTGTAAAGATGGCCTGGCCGCAGGCGCGGATTCACGGTTTGCTGGTACAAAGTATGGCTAACCGCGCCGGCGCGCAGGAGCTGCGTGTGGTGGTCGAGCACGATCCGGTGTTTGGTCCTTTGATTATGTTGGGTGAAGGCGGTGTAGAGTGGCGTCCGGAAGAGCAGGCGGTCGTCGCGCTGCCGCCGCTCAACATGAATCTGGCGCGCTATCTGGTGATTCAGGGCATTAAACAGCGGAAAATTCGCGCCCGTAGCGCGCTGCGTCCGCTGGATATTGTCGGTTTAAGCCAGCTGCTGGTCCAGGTTTCAAACCTGATTGTCGACTGCCCGGAAATTCAGCGTCTGGATATCCATCCGCTGCTGGCTTCCGCCAGTGAGTTTACCGCGCTGGATGTGACGCTGGATATTGCCCCGTTTGATGGCGATAACGAAAGTCGACTTGCGGTACGCCCCTATCCCCACCAGCTCGAAGAGTGGGTGGAGATGAAAAACGGCGATCGCTGCCTGTTCCGTCCGATCCTGCCGGAAGATGAGCCCCAACTGCGACAATTCATCGCCCAGGTCACCAAAGAGGATCTTTACTACCGTTATTTCAGCGAGATCAACGAATTCACCCATGAAGATTTAGCCAACATGACGCAGATCGACTACGATCGAGAAATGGCCTTTGTGGCCGTGAGGCGGATGGACAACGCTGAAGAGATCCTCGGCGTAACGCGCGCGATCTCCGATCCTGACAACGTAGATGCCGAATTTGCCGTATTGGTGCGTTCAGATCTCAAAGGGTTGGGTTTAGGACGCCGTTTAATGGAGAAATTGATTGCCTATACTCGCGATCACGGATTGAAGCGGCTGAACGGTATTACGATGCCGAACAATCGCGGCATGGTCGCGTTGGCCAGAAAACTGGGATTTCAGGTCGATATCCAGCTCGAAGAGGGCATCGTGGGATTGACGCTGAATCTGGCCAAATGTGATGAATCGTGAGTAATGTACTGGAAATGTTGACCACTTTAACGGGTACTGATGTTATTATTGCTCGCTTATGTCGTCTGCATAGCACAGAGGACCCTTCAATGAACAGAGAAGAAATGCACTGTGATGTTGTCAAAATTTAAGCGTAATAAACATCAACAACACCTTGCCCAACTCCCTAAGATTTCTCAGTCAGTTGATGATGTAGATTTCTTTTATACTCCTGCTACTTTTCGGGAGACACTGCTGGAGAAAATCGCCAGCGCGACGCAGCGTATTTGTATCGTTGCCCTGTATCTGGAACAGGACGATGGGGGTAAAGGTATACTCGACGCGCTCTATGCGGCTAAACGGCAGCGTCCTGAACTGGACGTGAGGGTGCTGGTCGACTGGCATCGCGCGCAACGCGGGCGCATTGGCGCAGCAGCCTCGAATACCAATGCAGACTGGTATTGCCGACTGGCGCAGGAAAACCCCGGCATTGATGTCCCGGTTTACGGCGTACCGATTAATACGCGAGAAGCGCTTGGCGTACTGCATTTTAAAGGCTTTATCATTGATGATAGCGTCCTGTACAGCGGCGCCAGCCTGAACGATGTCTATCTCCATCAGCATGACAAATATCGCTACGATCGCTACCAGCTGATTCGCAATCGGCAAATGGCAGACATCATGTTTGACTGGGTGACGCAAAATCTGATGAATGGCCGTGGTGTGAATCGTCTGGATAATACCCAGCGTCCGAAAAGCCCGGAGATTAAAAACGATATCCGCTTATACCGTCAGGAGCTGCGTGATGCGTCATATCATTTTCAGGGTGACGCTAATGACGAGCAACTCTCCGTTACGCCGCTGGTCGGGCTTGGCAAATCCAGTCTGCTGAACAAAACCATTTTCCATCTCATGCCCTGTGCGGAGCATAAGCTCACCATTTGTACCCCTTACTTCAATCTACCAGCGGTACTGGTGCGGAATATTATTCAGCTACTGCGCGACGGAAAGAAAGTCGAAATCATTGTTGGCGATAAAACCGCGAATGATTTTTACATTCCGGAAGATGAACCGTTCAAGATCATTGGCGCGTTACCCTATCTCTATGAGATTAACCTGCGCCGCTTCCTGAGCCGTTTACAGTATTACGTCAATACCGATCAGCTTGTGGTGCGTCTGTGGAAAGATGACGACAATACCTATCATTTGAAAGGGATGTGGGTAGATGATAAATGGATGCTACTCACCGGCAACAATCTGAATCCTCGCGCCTGGCGTCTGGATCTGGAAAACGCCATTCTGATCCACGATCCTAAGCAAGAGCTTGCCCCTCAGCGGGAAAAAGAGCTGGAACTTATCCGAACGCACACAACCATCGTAAAACATTATCGTGACCTGCAGAGCATTGCCGACTATCCGATAAAAGTGCGTAAATTGATTCGCCGTCTGCGCCGGATCCGCATCGACAGATTAATTAGCCGTATCCTGTAATCGAAGCCCCGTCCTGTACGGGGTTTTCTCTTAGGAGTGAACTGGTGCGCGTGTTGATTCCTTTTACGGTGTTGTTTCTCTCCGGGTGCAGCCATCTGGCTAACGACCGCTGGAGCGGTCAGGATAAAGCCCAGCATTTTATGGCATCAGCGATGCTATCGGCAGCCGGTAATGAGTATGCGCGTCGCCAGGGAGTAAGCCCTGACCGCAGCGCAGCGATAGGGCTGATGTTTTCTTTGAGTCTCGGAGCCTCAAAAGAACTCTGGGACAGCCGCCCGGAAGGCAGCGGCTGGAGCTGGAAAGATTTTGTCTGGGATGTCGCTGGCGCGACAACCGGTTACGCTATCTGGCAAATGGCGCAATACTAAAGGCGCAAGCCCTTTCCTTTACGGTGCAACATCAGCGAAACCAGGAAAGCCAGAACGGCCATCGCGGTAACATACCAGAAGAATGAACTCTCCATACCGACAGATTTTAGCGACAGCGCGACATATTCCGCAGAGCCGCCAAATAACGCGTTTGCTACCGCGTAAGATAAACCGACGCCCAGGGCGCGAACCTGCGCCGGAAACATCTCCGCTTTCAGGATCCCGCTAATCGAGGTATAGAAACTCACAATCAATAGCGCGCACATCACTAAAGCAAATGCGGCATAAGGCGACGTCACATTCTGCAACGCGGAGAGAATTGGAACGGTGAAAAGCGTCGCGAGCGCGCCAAAACATAGCATAGAAGTGCGCCTGCCAATCTTATCGGATAACGCGCCGAATAACGGCTGCACCAACATGAAAACACACAGCGCGACCGTCATAATGCCGCTGGCGACATTGGCATGCATACCTGCTGTATTTACCAGATATTTCTGCATATAGGTGGTGAAAGTATAAAAGCACAGCGAGCCTGCCGCGGTGAAACCAAGCACCATCAAAAAGGCTTTGCGATTACGCCACAAACCTTTCAACGAACCGGCTTCTTTTAACGCGCGAGTCTCATGCTTCGAGGTTTCATCCAGCTGGCGACGTAGCCATAATGCCACAACCGCCAGCACGGCGCCCAACGCAAAGGGAATACGCCATCCCCAGGCACGAAGCTCAGCATCCTCCAGAACCTGCTGCAAAATCACAACGACCAGCAATGCCAGTAGTTGGCCACCGATAAGCGTAACGTACTGAAACGAGGCGAAAAATCCCTTACGACCTTCAAGCGCAACTTCACTCATATATGTCGCGCTGGTCCCATACTCTCCCCCTACCGAGAGCCCCTGAAATAACCTTGCAATAAGTAGCAGCGCCGGTGCCCAGGTGCCGATGGTATCGTAACCAGGTAAGCAGGCAATCACCAGCGACCCCATGCACATCATGCACACCGAAATCAACATTGAGGCTTTGCGCCCGCGTCGATCGGCAATGCGTCCAAACAGCCAACCACCGATAGGTCGCATTAAAAAACCGGCGGCAAAGACGCCTGCCGTTTGCAAAAGCTGAGTGGTGGTATTACCAGAAGGAAAGAAGATATGTGCAAAATAGAGCGAGCAGAAAGAGTAGACGTAGAAATCAAACCATTCCACTAAGTTTCCGGAAGATGCCCCCACGATAGCCCATATGCGTCGCCGCATCTCCGGAGCCTCAGCGTTGTTTTTATCTATACGCTGAATAATTTCTGCCATACTGTTCTCCTTGTTGCCAGGCTTAATCGGCCTTTTATTTTGGAGATTCAGATTACGCGAGACCAAAAAGTAAATAAAGTGTTAATTATTTGTTTGCTAATTTTTATCCCCACCGTGCCTGATGCTGGCGTTTCCGTTTCAGATAGTCTTCGTCCTGACGAATTTTATCCCACCAACCTTTGAAAACCGTTGCCGCCGCGGCCTTAATAGGATCATTACCCCGTGTATTCAGGCTGCCGTCTTCTGCATACTTTTTACCGCCTTTATAGTTAGCGTATCGCCTGGCGCGGGTGTATCCCATCTGAATAAATTTACGCGCCATGTCCATACCAACGAAATCATCCTGCTGCCGGTAAGCTTCGAACAACTGGTAGATCTGCTCTGCGGATTTCATCGCCGATGCTTCATCTTTATAGCGCCAGAAAGGAAGAATTTCGCTTTTGTAGGGTTCAACCAGTAGCACCCCCTGCTCGCCTCGTCCAACCTGATACAATTCAGGCTGCTGGCGGAAGTCGATGCTGGAAAAGTCTTGCTGGTAGTTAAAAGGTTTGATAGCCAATGAAAATCCTCACTGCTTATATAAGCACGTGTAAAGGATAGTTCATCGTTAACGATTGGGTGGGTTGTGCTCTTATCGGTTCTACAAGAACACCAGCTTCGTAGGCGGGATAATTCCTGTAGGCCGGATAAGGCGAAGCTGCCATCCGGCGGTGCCGGTTGCCTGATGGCGCTGCGCTTATCAGGCCTACATTTTTACAGTTACCACACACGCAAAAAAGCCCATCCGTCAGGATGGGCTTCTTCACTTGTCTGATGCCTGGCAGTTTATGGCGGGCGTCCTGCCCGCCCCCCTCCGGGCCGTTGCTGCGCAACGTTCAAATCCGCTCCCGGCGGATTTGTCCTCCTCAGGAGAGTGCTCACCGACAGACTACAGATAAAACAAAAGGCCCTGTCTTCCGACAGGGCCCTTCGTTTTATTTGATGCCTGGCAGTTCCCTACTCTCGCATGGGGAGACCCCACACTACCATCGGCGCTACGGCGTTTCACTTCTG
>NZ_JAMMKR010000009.1:0-199205 GCF_051703725.1 Salmonella sp. NW645
TTGGTCGCAGGTTCGAATCCTGCACGACCCACCAATGTAAAAAAGCGCCCTAAAGGCGCTTTTTTGCTATCTGCGATATAGAAGATTCGAACCTGCCGCAGGTTCGGGTCTCACGTAGTGAGACAACGGAGCCGCTTGCGGCGACGGCCCGAAGGGCGAGCGAAGCGAGTCATCCTGCACGACCCACCAGTGTAAAAAGGCGCCCTAAAGGCGCCTTTTTGCTATCTGCAATATGAAGATTCGAACCTGCCGCAGGTTCGGGTCGAACGCAGTGAGACAACGGAGCCGTTTACGGCGACGGCCCGAAGGGCGAGCGAAGCGAGTCATCCTGCACGACCCACCAATTTAACATCAAACTCAGATGTTGAGCGTGAAGGATAACGTTGCGTCAGCGACGGCCCGTAGGGCGAGGCGAAGCCGAGTCATCCTGCACGACCCACCAATGTAAAAAGGCGCCCTAAAGGCACCTTTTTGCTATCTGCAATATGGAAGATTCGAACCTGCCGCAGGTTCGGGTCTTGCCTGATGCGCTGCGCTTATCAGGCCTACAGACGGCACCGCTCACGTAGGCCTGATAAGACGTTACGCCGCCATCAGATACGGGGCTACGTAATTATTGTGACTTTCCTTATTGAATCAGCTATCTTGTTTAGCATATAAAACAAATTAACCGATTGTGGCGTTTATTACGCTTTCATTCGGTTGTTTCGTTAAGTCAGTAAAACGAGAAACCACGATGAGCGTAATGTTTGACCCACAAGCCGCAATCTACCCGTTCCCGCCGAAACCAACGCCGTTGAACGACGATGAAAAGCAATTTTATCGTGAGAAAATCAAACGACTCCTCAGCGAACGGGATGCTGTGATGGTGGCGCACTACTACACCGATCCGGAAATTCAACAGTTGGCAGAAGAAACCGGCGGCTGTATTTCCGACTCGCTGGAAATGGCCCGTTTCGGCGCGAAGCACGCCGCATCCACGTTACTGGTAGCGGGCGTACGGTTTATGGGGGAAACCGCCAAAATCCTCAGCCCGGAAAAAACCATTCTTATGCCTACCCTGGCGGCGGAATGTTCGCTGGATTTAGGCTGCCCAATAGACGAATTTAGCGCTTTTTGTGATGCGCATCCTGACAGAACCGTAGTGGTCTATGCTAACACCTCGGCTGCTGTTAAAGCGCGTGCGGACTGGGTTGTGACCTCCAGTATCGCCGTAGAACTGATTGAGCATCTGGATAGTTTGGGGGAAAAAATTATCTGGGCGCCGGACAGACACCTGGGGAATTACGTGCAAAAACAGACCGGGGCCGATGTACTGTGTTGGCAAGGGGCGTGTATCGTGCATGACGAGTTTAAAACCCAGGCGTTGACCCGTTTAAAAAAAATCTATCCCGATGCCGCTCTTCTGGTTCACCCTGAATCGCCGCAGTCCATTGTCGAGATGGCCGATGCGGTGGGCTCCACCAGTCAGCTTATTAAGGCGGCAAAAACGCTGCCGCACAGACAGCTTATCGTGGCGACCGATCGCGGCATCTTCTACAAAATGCAGCAGGCGGTGCCTGAAAAAGAGCTGCTTGAAGCGCCCACGGCTGGCGAGGGGGCGACCTGCCGTAGCTGCGCGCACTGTCCGTGGATGGCGATGAATGGCCTGAAAGCCATTGCTGAAGGGCTGGAGCAGGGAGGCGCGGCGCATGAAATACAGGTTGATGCGGCGCTACGCGAGGGCGCATTACTGCCCCTCAACCGGATGCTGGATTTTGCGACTACACTTCGGGCGTAAAGACGGAAATCTTTGGGGGATAGAATGGATTTTTTTAGTACGCACAACATACTGATTCATATTCCGATTGGCGCTGGCGGGTACGATCTCTCGTGGATCGAAGCGGTAGGGACCATCGCCGGCCTGCTCTGTATTTGGCTTGCCAGTCTGGAGAAGATCAGCAACTACTTTTTTGGACTGGTTAACGTCACCCTGTTTGCGATTATTTTCTTTCAGATCCAGCTTTATGCCAGCCTGTTGCTGCAACTCTTTTTCTTTGCCGCCAATATTTATGGCTGGTATGCGTGGTCGCGGCAAACAAAGGATAATCAAGCCGAGCTTAAAATCCGCTGGCTGCCGTTGCCAAAAGCAATGGCATGGCTGGCGATATGTGTGATAGCTATCGGTTTGATGACGCGATATATCGATCCCGTATTCGCCGTCCTGACGCGCGTGGCCGTCGCCATTATGCAGATGCTGGGATTACAGGTGACAATGCCCGTACTGCAACCGGACGCCTTCCCGTTCTGGGACTCTTGCATGATGGTGCTGTCTATCGCGGCGATGATTCTGATGACACGCAAATATGTCGAAAACTGGCTCCTGTGGGTGGTAATCAACGTGATCAGTGTGGTGATTTTTGCTTTGCAGGGCGTCTATGCGATGTCGCTGGAATATCTGATCCTGACATTTATCGCCGTGAACGGTAGCCGCCTGTGGATAAACAGCGCGCGGGAGCGAGGATCGCGCGCGTTTTCCCGTTAATGGTGATGAACATGCCCGGATGGCGTCTGATTCAGGTGACAGTCCGGGCCGTGACACACTTGATACTCCATCTGAATCGTGGCGTGCGCAATATGGTATTCGTGCATCAGGAAATCCTGGATACGTTCCAGCAGCGCATCATGGTCGTGTGGCGGAATGACCTGAACGTGCAATGTCATGACCGGTTTTTCGCCGACCATCCAGACATGCACATGGTGTACGTTGCGGACTTCGGGGATTTCCCGGCTTAAATGGCGCTGTAAGGCATTAATATCCAGTGAAACCGGCGCGCCTTCCAGCAATTCGTTGACGCTATCTTTTAACAAACGCCAGGCGCTGCGTAACACCAGTACCGAAACCAGAATAGAGAGAATCGGGTCCGCTGGCGTCCAGCCCGTCCAGATAATGATCAGCGCGGCGACTATTGCGCCGACGGAACCCAGCAAATCGCCCATCACATGTAGCGCGGCAGCGCGCACGTTCAGGTTTTTTTCATCGCTTCCCCGATGGAGAATCCAGAATGCAAACAGGTTCGCCAGCAGACCCGTGACCGCAATCACCATCATCAGATTGCCCGCCACCGGACGTGGCGTGTAAAAGCGCTCTATCGCCTCCCAGACAATGAGAAGGGTAATGACCACCAACGCAATGGCATTCACAAAGGCCGCCAGTGTGGTGAGTCTTAGCCAGCCAAAAGTGTGGCGAACAGTCGGGGGACGACGGGAAAATTGAACCGCCAGCAGCGCAAAGAGAAGGGCCGCCGCGTCGGTGAGCATATGTCCCGCATCCGCCAACAACGCCAGAGAGCCGGAGAGTATCCCGCCCACCACCTCAAGGAGCATAAATCCGGCAGTGACGATAAAGGCGAAAAGCAGGCGACGAGCATTATTATCTTTCGGCAGGTGTGAATCGGCATGAGAGTGTGAGTGCGCCATAACGTCATTCCTTTGTTATTCTCATCAATACTGTAGACATCATACTGATTTTTCGCTGACAAAATAAAAAGGAGAGCGAAAGCTCTCCCGTTATCAGACTTTTTTCTGCATTACTGTGTGGTACCGTCGGTTTTGGTATTCACGTCATTATTGACGCCATTACCGGTTTCCACTTTTTTATTAATATCCGGGCAGCGACCTTCTTTACACATGGTATTTTTATGCTCTTCATCCTTGGTCATTCCGTCATGATTCATGGTTGAACCGTTCGGATGCTGCATCGTGCTGTTAGTATTGCCGTTGGTATTGATGTCGTTGTTATTCACATCATTCGGCGCAACATTCTGGCGGGCGTCCGGGGCAACCTGACCGGCATTTGCCGCCGAGTTCGCCTGGCCATTACTGGATTGCGCGTTAGATTCAGCAGCTAACGCTGCGCCGCTGGCAAGGCCGAGGGTAGCGGTCAGTAAAAGCGTAGTCAGTTTTGTCATTTTCATAAGATGCTCCTGTTATGGTGGATATGTCGGATAACCTCTTCCAACAGTGCACGTGTCAGTCAAATCCTCAAATAAGGGATAAAAAGCGTTCGCCGCCGCAGGTTAACGCAGCAGAGAATCTTGCAATAATTCATAAACAGAGTGGTTACAGTTAAAAAGTGTAGGTTAGATCCCATTTTTCGCTACATTTGTGCGTTTTTTTCCTGAATTCCAGGATTATTCCGTTCAAAGTGTAAAAGCCCGTTTACACTATTTAATTGAAGAGATAGATTGGAGGGATTGCATTCATTGGGATAAGTACGGCAACACTGGAATAAACATGAATTATCAGAACGACGATTTACGCATTAAAGAAATCAACGAGTTATTACCTCCGGTCGCGCTGCTGGAAAAGTTTCCCGCTACGGAAAATGCAGCAAATACCGTTGCTCACGCGCGCAAAGCCATCCATAAAATTCTCAAAGGCAATGACGATCGTCTGCTGGTGGTGATCGGTCCTTGTTCAATTCATGATCCGGCAGCGGCGAAAGAGTATGCCGCCCGTTTGCTGGCGCTACGCGATGAGCTTCAAGGCGAGCTTGAAATTGTCATGCGCGTCTATTTTGAGAAACCGCGTACTACCGTCGGCTGGAAAGGGCTGATTAACGATCCGCACATGGATAACAGCTTCCAGATTAACGACGGTCTGCGTATTGCGCGCAAACTGCTGCTGGATATTAACGACAGCGGCCTGCCTGCCGCCGGCGAATTCCTCGATATGATCACGCCGCAATATCTGGCCGATCTGATGAGCTGGGGTGCCATTGGCGCGCGGACTACTGAATCCCAGGTTCATCGCGAACTGGCGTCTGGCCTCTCTTGTCCGGTCGGTTTTAAAAATGGTACTGATGGCACGATTAAAGTCGCCATTGACGCCATCAACGCCGCCGGCGCGCCGCATTGCTTCCTCTCCGTCACTAAATGGGGTCATTCGGCGATTGTGAATACCAGCGGCAACGGCGACTGCCATATCATTCTGCGCGGCGGTAAAGCGCCAAACTATAGTGCGCAACATGTTGCTGAGGTGAAAGAAGGCCTCACCAAAGCGGGACTGACGCCGCAGGTCATGATCGATTTCAGCCATGCCAACTCCTGTAAGCAATTTCAAAAGCAGATGGAGGTTTGCGCCGATGTCTGTCAGCAGATAGCGGGCGGTGAAAAAGCGATTATTGGCGTGATGGTAGAGAGTCATCTGGTAGAAGGAAACCAGAGTCTGGAAAGCGGTCAGCCGCTGACCTACGGTAAAAGCATTACTGACGCCTGTATTGGCTGGGAAGATACCGATGCGCTGCTTCGTCAGTTGTCGGCAGCGGTAAAAGCCCGTCGCGGCTAATCTTCATTACGTCTTAAACCGGCCCGTAAGGCCGGTTTTTTATTTGGAAACCGGTGAGATAGGCCACCGTGTCATCAATCGAAATATAAATAAATATATAACGAAATAATTCGGCGCTATAATTCTCCTCTGATTAATAACGTAGCCCGAACCATGACCTGTCAGGACAAATCACTTTTAGCCCCCGGTCTCGCTTCCACGCCCGTCATTCCGCGCTATCGCCAGATCATACGAAAACGGGCCGTGCTCATGTTAGCTATTGCGCTGGCGATGATGGCTTCACTGATGGTGGATGTAACCTGTGGGTCTTCTGGTTTACCGCTCAGTGCGCTGTGGCAGGCCCTTTTCCAGCCGGAAAAGGTGAATGCGGGCATACACGTTATTGTCTGGGATATTCGTTTACCCTATGCCCTGATGGCGCTGCTGGTAGGCATGGCGTTAGGGTTAGCGGGCGCCGAAATGCAAACCATTTTAAATAATCCGCTGGCGACGCCGTTTACCCTTGGCGTATCGTCCGCGGCGGCTTTTGGCGCTGCGCTGGCGATTGTGTTGGGGATCGGTATTCCCGGTATTCCTGCCGCCTGGTTTATCCCGGCCAATGCGTTCATCTTTGCGCTTTTATCCGCGTTACTCCTGGACGGTATTACCCGTTGGACAGGCGTCGCCGCATCCGGAGTGGTGTTGTTCGGTATTGCGCTGGTATTCACCTTTAACGCGTTGGTCGCCATTATGCAGTTTGTGGCTGATGAAGATACGCTGCAGGGGCTGGTATTCTGGACGATGGGGAGCCTGGTCCGCGCGTCGTGGGAAAAATTGGGCGTACTGGCCGTGGTGTTTATTGCTGTGCTTTTTTGCGCGTTACGAAGCGCCTGGCAACTTACGGCATTACGTCTGGGCGAAGAGAGGGCGATGAGCTTTGGGATTCATGTCCGCCGTTTACGCCTGCTGTCATTGTTGCGTATCAGCTTGTTATCAGCGCTGACGGTAGCTTTCGTCGGGCCGATTGGTTTTATTGGTCTCGTTGCGCCGCACATTGCGCGAATACTTTTGGGGGAAGATCACCGTTTCTACCTTCCGGGCAGCGTGCTGATAGGCGGGCTGGTGTTATCGCTGGCCTCTATTGCGGCGAAAAATAGTATTCCGGGCGTCATGGTGCCGGTGGGGATTGTCACCTCGCTGGTCGGGGTTCCGTTCTTTTTAAGCATTGTATTGCGACATCGGGGGAGTCTCTGATGCGCGGGTTAATGCTCCGCTCATTTAGCGCCGGCTATTCCACTCAGCCGGTTATTGCAGATCTCAACGTTCCCTTACTGCCGCGCGGGAAAATTACCATTTTGCTGGGGCCGAACGGCTGTGGTAAATCGACGTTACTACGTTCGCTGGCCGGGCTGAATAACGCCGACGGCGAGGCGCTGCTTGATGGCGAAGATCTCATGTCGTTATCGTTTGCCGAGCGGGCGCAGAAAGTTGTGTTTTTGCCGCAGTCATTACCGCAGGGCGTGCATCTGCATGTACTGGAGTCGATTATCGTGGTACTGCGGGCATCAGGCGGCAGAGACAATGCGCAGGGCAGAGCGCAGATACTGGCTATCCTTGAGCAATTAGGCATAACGCATCTGGCGTTGCAGTATCTCGACCAGCTTTCCGGCGGTCAGCGGCAGTTAGTGGGTCTGGCGCAATCGCTGATTCGTCGCCCTGAACTTCTGTTGCTGGATGAGCCGCTCAGCGCGCTGGATTTAAACTATCAGTTTCACGTAATGGATCTCGTGCGTCGGGATACCCAGGCGCAAAATAGAGTGACGATAGTCGTGGCGCATGACATTAATATTGCACTGCGTCATGGTGACCATGTCCTGATGCTAAAAGACGGCAGGCTGGTCGCCAGCGGCGCGCCGGAGACGGTGATTACTGCGGAGCGTCTGGCTGAAGTGTACCGGGTACGAGGACGCGTGGAGCGCTGTTCGCAGGGGAAATTGCAGGTGGTGCTGGACGGCGTGATCGCTGTTTAAGACATATTGCCTGATGGCGCTGCGCTTATCCGGCCTACCCATTGCTCGTAGGCCGGATAAGGCAGTTATACCGCCATCCGGCAAAGGTGATTACTTCGCTTTACCCTGATTCGCCACGGCAGCCGCTTTCGCGGCGATTTCGTCAGCGTTACCCAGATAGTAATGTTTGATCGGCTTGAAGTTTTCGTCGAACTCATACACCAGCGGCACGCCGGTCGGGATGTTTAACTCAAGAATCTCATCTTCACTCATGTTATCCAGGTATTTCACCAGCGCACGCAATGAGTTACCGTGAGCGGCGATGATCACGCGCTCACCGCTCTTCATACGCGGCAGGATGGTGTCGTTCCAGTAAGGAATAACGCGGTCGATGGTCAGCGCCAGACTTTCGGTCAACGGCAGCTCTTTCTCGCTCAGTTTGGCATAACGTGGATCGTGACCCGGATAACGCTCATCATCTTTAGTCAGTTCCGGCGGCGTCACGGCAAAACCGCGGCGCCACTGTTTAACCTGCTCGTCACCATATTTTTCTGCCGTTTCCGCTTTATTCAGCCCCTGCAACGCGCCATAGTGACGTTCATTGAGTTTCCAGGATTTTTCCACCGGCAGCCACGCCTGATCCAGTTCATCCAGTACGTTCCACAGCGTATGGATAGCGCGTTTCAGTACGGAAGTGTAGGCAAAATCAAAGCTGAAACCTTCTTCTTTTAGCAGTTTACCCGCTGCTTTTGCTTCGCTTACGCCTTTTTCAGACAGGTCAACATCATACCAGCCGGTGAAACGGTTCTCTTTGTTCCATTGACTTTCACCGTGACGTACCAGAACCAGCTTAGTTACAGCCATACTCTCACTCCTATAAATCATATGTAATGATAATAATTCTCATTATATTGCCGCGAGGTGTTGGCGGCAATGCTTACGCATAACCATAGCGAAAATAGTGGCGCAGTGTAAGGTTCTTGTGAACTCAGAGTTGCGATTTTGTCTTTAAGTGGTGGAGGTTTGAGCAGGGCAATGGCGCGTAGGCCCGATAAGCTTGCGTCATCGGGCATGTAGCGGCATATCGTTAGAACGGAATAAACTGATACTCGGTCAGGCTGGCGTACTCCTCGCCAGGGCGAAGGATACAGTCAGGCTGCGGCCATTCAGGATGATTCGGGCTGTCCGGCAGCAGTTCGCTCTCCAGCGCCAGCCCTTGCCAGTCGGCATAAGGTTCCGGCCCGCGGGAAGGTGTACCCGCCAGATAATTGCCGGAATAAAACTGTAGCGCCGGGGCGGTGGTGTAAACCATCATTTGTAGCTTTCCATCCTGTGACCACAGACGGGCCGCCGGCTTTTTGCCATCACCCTGCGTCTGTAGCAGGAAAGCATGATCGTAGCCTTTAACCTTGCGCTGATCGTCATCGGCGAGAAATTCGCTGGCAATGATTTTTGGCATCCGGAAGTCAAACGAGGTATTGGCTACCGATTTTAGCCCCTGGCGTGGAATACCGGATTCATCTACCGGCAGATACTCATCCGCCAGAATTTGCAGCTTATGCTGGCGCACGTCGGTCCGATCGCCGTCCAGATTAAAATAGACGTGGTTGGTCAAATTCACCGGACAGGGTTTATCGACCGTCGCCCGGTAGGTGATGGAGATTCTATTGTCATCGGTCAGACGATATTGCGCCGTGGCGCAAAGATGGCCAGGAAAGCCCTGGTCGCCGTCATCAGAGGTGAGCGCGAATAATACCTGGCGATCGTTCTGGTTCACAATTTGCCAGCGGCGCTTGTCAAAGCCTTCCGGTCCGCCGTGTAGCTGGTTCTCGCCCTGGCTTGGGCTTAACTGTACGGTTTCGCCGGCAAACGTATAGCGGCTATTGGCGATACGGTTCGCGTAACGGCCAATAGAGGCGCCGAGGAACGACGTCTGTTCAGGGTAGTGTTCCGGGCTGGCGCAGCCCAGTAATGCTTCCCGAACGCTGCCGTCAGACAGCGGTATACGGGCGGAAAGAAGAGTGGCTCCCCAGTCCATCAGCGTTACCACCATCCCTGCGCTGTTGCGCAGGGTTAGCAGGCGGTACGGTTGACCATCGGGGGCCAGTGCGGGCGTTTCATTTAGCACTGTCCTGCTCCTTGTGACGGTTTGCATACATAAAAGGTTTCTTTGATTCCGGTTTTCGCTTCGTACTGTTGCGCAACGGCCTGCTGAACAGCGGGAACCAGATCTTCCGGGATCAGCGCGACAACACAGCCGCCGAAGCCGCCGCCGGTCATGCGCACGCCGCCTTGATCGCCGATGGTCGCTTTGACGATGTCTACCAGCGTGTCTATCTGCGGGACGGTAATTTCGAAATCATCGCGCATTGAGGCATGGGACTCCGCCATCAGTTGGCCCATACGTTGCAAATCACCTTTCTCCAGCGCGCTTGCCGCTTCAACGGTGCGCGCATTTTCGCTCAATACATGGCGAACACGTTTTGCGACTACCGGGTCCAGTTCGCTGGCAACGGCATTGAACGCCTCAAGGCTGACATCGCGCAGGGCCGGCTGCTGGAAGAAACGGGCGCCGGTTTCGCACTGTTCACGGCGGGTATTATACTCGCTGCCCACCAGAGTGCGCTTAAAGTTACTATTGATGATCACCACGGCGACACCTTTCGGCATGGAAACCGCTTTGGCGCCGAGCGTACGGCAATCAATCAGCAGCGCATGATCTTTTTTGCCGAGCGCAGAGATGAGCTGATCCATAATGCCGCAGTTACAGCCGACAAACTGGTTCTCGGCCTCTTGTCCGTTGAGCGCAATTTGCGCGCCGTCCAGCGGCAGGTGATAAAGCTGCTGGAAGACGGTGCCCACCGCCACTTCCAGCGAAGCGGAGGAGCTTAACCCGGCGCCCTGCGGCACATTGCCGCTGATGACCATATCCACGCCGCCAAACGCGTTGTTACGCTGTTGCAGGTGTTTCACTACGCCGCGCACATAGTTAGACCACTGCTGGCTATCGTGGGTCACGATCGGCGCCTCCAGTGAAAATTCGTCCACCTGATTGTCGTAATCGGCGGCAATCACCCGTACGGTACGATCGTCGCGCGGCGCACAGCTAATTACGGTCTGGTAATCGATAGCGCAGGGCAGAACAAAACCATCATTGTAATCAGTATGCTCGCCGATCAGATTGACGCGGCCTGGCGCCTGAATCGTGTGGGTGGCAGGGTAGCCGAAAATTTCAGCAAACAGCGCGCGCGTTTTCTCTTTCAGATTCATTTTTATACTCCGGATTCGCGAAAATGGATGTCGCTGACCGCGCGCAGGCGTTCAGCCGCTTGTTCTGCGGTTAAATCACGCTGGGTTTCCGCCAGCATTTCATAGCCGACCATAAATTTACGGACGGTCGCAGAGCGCAGCAGCGGCGGATAAAAGTGCGCGTGCAACTGCCAGTGTGCGTTTTCTTCACCGTTAAACGGCGCGCCGTGCCAGCCCATTGAGTAGGGGAAGGAACACTGAAACAGGTTGTCATAACGACTGGTCAGCTTTTTCAACGCCAGCGCCAGAGAGTCGCGCTGCTCGTCGCTTAAATCGGTAATGCGCAGGACATGCGTTTTGGGTAACAGTAGCGTTTCGAACGGCCACGCCGCCCAGTAAGGCACCACCGCCAGCCAGTGTTCGGTTTCGACCACGGTGCGGCTGCCGTCCGCCAGTTCCCGCTGGACATAATCCACCAGCATTGGCGAGCGCTGCTCGGCGAAGTAGGCTTTTTGTAAACGATCTTCGCGTTCGGCCTCATTCGGCAGGAAGCTGTTGGCCCAGACCTGTCCATGCGGATGCGGGTTCGAACAGCCCATCGCCGCGCCTTTATTTTCAAAGACCTGCACCCACGGATAGGTTTTGCCTAACTCGGCGGTCTGCGTCTGCCAGGTTCTGACGATTTCCGTCAGCGCGGGCAGGCTCAACTCCGGCAGCGTTTTACTGTGATCGGGAGAAAAGCAGATCACGCGGCTGGTGCCGCGCGCGCTCTGGCAGCGCATCAGCGGATCGTGGCTGTCCGGCGCATCCGGCGTGTCGGCCATCAGCGCCGCGAAATCGTTAGTAAAGACGTAAGTCCCTTTGTAATCGGGATTTTTATCGCCGGTGACACGCGTATTGCCCGCACACAGGAAGCAGTCCGGATCGTGGGCCGGCAGCATTTGCTGAGACGGCGTTTCCTGCGCCCCTTGCCAGGGGCGTTTTGCGCGATGCGGCGAAACCAGAACCCACTGGCCGGTAAGCGGGTTATAACGGCGATGCGGATGATCGATGGGATTAAATGGGGTCATAACAACGTCCTTAATCTGGGTATCCCTGCGGATGGCGTGACTGCCAGTGCCAGGTGTCCTGCGCCATTTCGTCAAGCGTGCGGGTGACGCGCCAGTTCAGCTCGCGATCGGCTTTGCTGGCATCTGCCCAATACGCCGGGAGATCGCCGTCGCGGCGCGGCGCGAAGTGGTAATTAATGGGTTTACCGCAGGCTTTACTAAAGGCGTTGACCACATCCAGGACGCTACTGCCGACACCCGCGCCGAGGTTATAAATATGTACGCCGGATTTGTCCGCCAGTTTTTCCATCGCCACGACGTGCCCGTCGGCTAAGTCCATAACGTGAATGTAATCGCGTACGCCGGTGCCATCCTCGGTCGGGTAATCATTGCCGAAAACGGCGAGCGATTCGCGACGACCCACGGCGACCTGGGCGATATAGGGCATCAGGTTATTCGGAATACCTTGCGGATCTTCTCCCATGTCGCCCGACGGGTGCGCGCCGACCGGGTTGAAATAACGCAGCAGCGCAATACTCCACTCCGGCTGGGCTTTTTGCAGATCGGTGAGGATCTGTTCTACCATCAATTTACTTTTGCCGTAGGGGCTTTGCGGCGTGCCGGTAGGAAAACTTTCGACGTAAGGAATTTTGGGCTGATCGCCATAAACGGTGGCGGAGGAGCTAAAAATAAGGTTTTTAACGTTGGCCGCACGCATGGCGCTGACCAACCGCAGCGTACCGTTGACGTTGTTGTCATAGTACTCCAGCGGCCTGGCGACCGATTCGCCGACGGCTTTCAGGCCGGCAAAGTGAATCACGGTATCAATCGCGTGATCGTGCAGAATTTCGGTTATAAGCGCTTCGTTGCGAATATCGCCTTCGACAAAGGTCGGGTGCTTACCGCCCAGACGTTCAATAACGGGCAGCACGCTGCGCTTGCTGTTGCAGAGGTTATCGAGGATGACGACGTCATGACCATTTTGCAGCAATTGTACGCAGGTATGACTTCCAATGTAACCGCTACCACCTGTAACCAATACTCTCATAATTCGCTCCGTTAAGCCTATGGTATGGAATAACCATAGCATAACAAAGATGCGAAAAGTGTGACATGTAATAAATTAGTGGAATCGTTTACACGCTGGTGATTTTACGCATTTGTATCGATTAAATGATTACAAATCATCTGGCTTGAGAATGCTTCTGCTTTTTATCCGAAAAAAAGGCGCGTTATGCGCCTGGAAATGAAACGGACGGGGCAGGGGCTGTCAGTCTTTTTTACGCGAGAGTAGCTTCCTGGCGAGCGCCCCGACGGCGACGACGCCGATGGCGGTCACTTTCCAGAATTTAAGCAACGCGATACCGAGCATAGCAAGCAGACCTACTTTTTTGGCCGCGATACCGCCAATCAGCGCGGCGAGCCCATACTCCGCTATTTTGTCCGTTGATTCGTTGAAGTCAGCGTAGCGTTGTCCAGGGTTGAACTTGACGGAACTGAGAATTCTTTTCGCCAGAGGGATTTCGTGGTCAACAGAACCTCTGTCGGTCACCAGATTTAAAGAAAAATAGCCTTCACGTCCCAGCAGATAGGTGTTGTAGTTCACGCCTT
Source organism: Salmonella sp. NW645 (assembly GCF_051703725.1). Taxonomy (NCBI): domain Bacteria; kingdom Pseudomonadati; phylum Pseudomonadota; class Gammaproteobacteria; order Enterobacterales; family Enterobacteriaceae; genus Salmonella; species Salmonella sp. NW645. The sequence goes on from NZ_JAMMKR010000009.1 coordinate 13,226, forward strand.
GTTCATTCAGTGGTTCGTTGGTGCCGATATCATGGATGGCGGCGGACCAGATCAGACGATGATTGGTTGCATCGTAGGTAGGCTTCTCGATCCAGCCAATAATTTCTATCGGCTCAATGCCTTTTGCAATACGATCTTTATTCGCTTCTTTTGTGCCTTTGCGCAGGTTATCCATTAATTCATCGGCATCCCAATTTTTTGCATCATCATCTTTTACATAACCAGAATCATCATATTCGATAGAAATAAATCCATTCATTTCCTTTTTAAATACGAGACCGTAAAAATATTCATCGTCAACATAGTTACCAATTTCACGCATAAATACCGCCGCTTCTTTTGCGGGTATCCAGGTAAATCCTTCCGGCAGATTAAGCGTGGCTTTATCACCTAAACTAATTTTTGTCGGACCCGCAACGGCGGCGCGACTCATGCCTTCAACAGCGACCTCAACGGCGGTTTTACGTGCTTCCTGCGCAGCGGTCGGCTTTTGCTCAGCATAACTGCCGGGGCAAAATAACATGGCTGCCAGTAAAAATAGTATTATTTGTAGAAAACGAAAAGCCATAATAAATCCCTTATATTCACATACGACATCATTGTCGAAAATTTCAGGATTATTATGACAATGAGGCGGTCAGCGATTCAAGAGATAGTAAGCTTATCGACCGTTATTATTATTCTTAATAAAAGGAGAGCGGTTCCAGAATGGCGCGCGGCGCCATTCTGATAATACATTTAATTATTGCATCGTCCGGAAACGTACTTATAGCTTTCGCCCTCTGGTACAAATTCCAGTCGGTGGGTAATACAGGCAGGCGCATCCTCTGCATGATGGGAAACGAACAGCAGTTGGGTCTCTCCCTGGCGAATTAATACATCCACAAAACGGCGTACCAGTTGGCGGTTCAGCGGATCCAACCCTTGCAGCGGTTCATCCAGAATCAACACTGTCGGATGTTTAACCAGCGCGCGCACGATCAGCGCCAGCCGCTGCTGTCCCCAGGAGAGACTGTGGAAAGGGGCATCCGCCGTGCGCTTATCGATTCCCAGAATATCCAGCCACTGTTGCGCCAGTTTTCGTTGCCTGTCTGAAACGGCCTGGTAAATGCCGATAGAATCGAAATAGCCGGAGAGAATGACATTGCGTACCGTGGTACTGACGCGGTAATCCAGATGTAAACTGCTGCTGACGTAGCCGATATGTTTTTTGATATCCCAGATTGTTTCGCCGCTTCCTCGCCGCCGCCCGAACAGCGTAAGATCGTTGCTGTAGCCTTGCGGATGATCGCCAGTAATAAGGCTAAGCAACGTAGACTTACCCGCTCCGTTAGGACCGACGATCTGCCAGTGTTCGCCTGGATTTACTCGCCAGCTTAGGTGGTGGAGGATAGGGCGATCGTTATACGAGACTACGCCATCGTTAAGTACGATCCGTGGTTCGCCATCGGGTAACGCATGGCGGGCGGAAGGTTGGTCCGGTTCGGGTAATTGTACGTCTGTCAGACGCTCGCTGTGCGCGAGTTGAGCGACCAACGCCCGTTGCAGTAACTCTGTCGTCGTTCCGGTTTCCGCCAGCGTACAGTCGGCAAGCACGCCGGCAAACTGCACGAAGTCCGGGATTTCATCAAAACGGTTGAGTACCAGCGCCAGGGTAATACCCGCCTGGTTCAACGCCGTCAGGCGTTGCGCCAGTTGTTGACGGGCGGTCACGTCAAGCCCGTCGAACGGTTCATCAAGGATCAATAACTCCGGCTCAGACATCATCGCCTGACACAGCAGCGCTTTTCGCGTCTCGCCGGTAGAAAGGTATTTAAAACGCCTGTTGAGTAAAGCGGAAATGCCGAACTGCTGCGCCAGCATCGCACAGCGGGCAGGATGGTGAACATCATCCTGAATAATTTCCGCGGTAGTGCGCCCGGTATCGTCTTCGCCAGGACTGAGCATATCGGTGTTATTACGTTGCCATTCATCGCTGACCAGCTTTTGCAATTGTTCAAAGGACAGACGAGTAATGCGGGTAAACTGACACTGGCGCTCGCCTGTTAATAATGGCAGTTCACCCGCCAGCGCGCGGGCGAGCGCCGACTTCCCGCTCCCGTTAGCCCCAACGAATGCCCAGCTATCGCCCGCATTGAGCGTCAGCGAATCCAGATGAAGTGTTTTTGTATCGCTCAGACGAAACGTGCCTTGCGAAATTTGCAACGATGACATTTTGCATCCCATTTTTTGCAGCGATGAATGACAGGGATACGTCTTTCGGCAACGGATGTCAATGTGCTTAGCACAACGTTGCAATAATCACTCTGTCCGCATTAAACCAGGCAATCACGTCATCGCCTTCCTTTAACGTGGCGGCATCCGCAGTCGGTATCGTAGCGCACAGCGTCTGGCTGTCCGGCAGCGCCATCAACACTTCACACTGTTCCGCGCCGCGCTCGATATGGCTGATCGTTCCCGACAACTGATTGTCAGCGGCGCGCGCAACGGCTGCATCCCGGGTAATGCCAACCCACGGCGCTTTTAGCAGGATCAGCACTTCTTTACCTTCCTCCAGGCCGAGACGCTCGCCGCTTTGCGCCGTCAGCGCAACTTTGAGCCGCGTTTTGCCGTCGGCCAGCAGTACGTCGACATGCTGTTGCACCTGATCGCGATCGCGGGCGGTAATGGTGCCGAACCACTGATTTCGGGCGCTGGTTTGCAGTGAAAAGCGGGAAATAGCGGCCAGCAGACTGTCAAGCGGCAGGGCGTCATCGTCGCTTAACACATCGAACGCTTTTTGCTGAATTTGGCCCAGCAAATCGTAAAGCTGGATCAGACGCTGACCATAGCGGGTTAATACCGCGCCGCCGCCGCCTTTGCCGCCCGTTGCGCGTTCAACCAGCATATGTTCACTAAGCTGGTTCATGTCGTTTATCGCATCCCAGGCGCTCTTATAGCTGATTCCCGCGTCTTTCGCGCCCTGACTAATCGAGCCGGAAAGCGCAATGTGTTTCAGCAGAGAGATACGTCGGGGATCGGCAAAAAGCTTTTGCTGAAGTTTCAGGGTAAGAAGGATTTCGGCCTGCATAACCAGCTCCTGGTAAAAAGACTATTGTGACTGAAAAGCGCGTCAGCGCAAAGCCGACCGCACAAAAGGGGAGTGCTTTTCTGTGTGATGCGGTTAAAATACAAAAAGGACTATATCTGGAGTTGCCCATGTTAGAGTTATTAAAAAGTCTGGTATTCGCCGTCATCATGGTACCGGTAGTGATGGCCATCATCCTCGGTCTGATTTACGGTCTGGGTGAGGTGTTCAACATTTTTTCCGGTATCGGTCAGAAAGACCAGTCCAGACAGAACCGCTGATTTCCCCAAACGCCCGCTCAGTCGGGCGTTTTTGTTACTCAAGATCCTGCTTTTCCTGCCGATATTTTCTGTGTTTAATCGTTAATGGGTATGAATAACCGCTGGGAAACCCCTGAGATTATCGTTATATTGTCGTTTACATAACGAAACGCACAAGGAGTTACAGATGGCGCATTCCTGGTTACGCCTGGTCGCAGGGGCGACATTATCTTTCATCATCGCTGGTCATGCGCTGGCGGATGAAGGCAAGATCACCGTATTCGCCGCCGCGTCGCTAACGAACGCGATGCAAGACATTGCGGCAGAATATAAAAAAGAGAAAAATGTGGATGTGGTCTCCTCATTCGCCTCCTCTTCAACGTTGGCGCGCCAGATAGAAGCGGGCGCGCCGGCGGATCTGTTCATCTCTGCTGACCAGAAATGGATGGATTACGCAGCCGATAAAAAAGCGGTGGATACCACGACGCGCGAAACATTGCTTGGCAATAGCCTGGTAGTGGTAGCGCCGAAAGCCAGCGAGCAGAAACCGTTTACCATCGACAACAAAACGGACTGGATTCATCTGCTGAACGGCGGGCGTCTGGCGGTGGGCGATCCGCAACACGTACCGGCGGGAATTTATGCCAAAGAAGCGCTGCAAAAGCTGGGCGCATGGCAAACGCTTGAACCGAAACTGGCGCCGGGCGAGGATGTGCGCGGTGCGTTGGCGCTGGTCGAACGTAACGAAGCGCCTTTAGGCATTGTATACGGTTCTGATGCGGTCGCCAGCAAGGGGGTCAACGTGGTGGCGACGTTCCCGGAAGATTCACATAAAAAAGTGGAATACCCCATCGCTATCGTGGAGGGGCATAAAAATGCGGCCGTCAGCGCGTTCTATGATTACCTGAAAGGACCGCAGGCCTCGACAATCTTTAAACGTTATGGATTTACGACGAAGTAATGATACTGACCGATCCAGAATGGCAGGCTGTCCTTCTTAGCCTGAAAGTGTCTTCCCTGGCCGTGCTGTTTAGCCTGCCGTTTGGGATCTTTTTTGCCTGGTTACTGGTGCGATGCCGGTTTCCGGGCAAAGCCTTACTTGATAGTGTCCTGCATCTGCCGCTGGTGCTGCCGCCGGTGGTGGTCGGCTATCTGCTGCTGGTGTCGATGGGGCGACGCGGGTTTATTGGCCAGTGGCTGTATGACTGGTTCGGTCTCACGTTTGCCTTTAGCTGGCGCGGCGCCGTGCTGGCGGCGGCGGTGATGTCCTTCCCGCTGATGGTGCGGGCCATTCGGCTGGCGCTGGAGGGGGTGGATATCAAGCTTGAACAGGCCGCCAGAACGCTGGGCGCCGGGCGCTGGCGCGTTTTTCTGACTATCACCTTACCGCTTACCCTGCCGGGTATTATTGTTGGTACGGTGCTGGCGTTTGCCCGTTCGCTTGGCGAATTTGGCGCGACCATTACCTTTGTTTCCAATATTCCGGGCGAAACCCGCACCATACCTTCCGCCATGTATACTTTGATTCAGACGCCTGGCGGGGAGAGCGCGGCGGCGAGGCTGTGCGTGATTTCGATTGTATTAGCGCTGATTTCGCTGTTGATTTCTGAATGGCTGGCGCGGATTAGCCGTGAACGGACGGGGCGCTAACCATGCTGGAGCTTAATTTTTCCCAGACGCTGGGAACGCACTGTTTAACCCTCAACGAAACGCTGCCAGCCAGTGGGATCACGGCTATCTTTGGCGTCTCCGGCGCGGGAAAAACCTCGCTGATTAATGCCATCAGCGGTTTGACTCGCCCGCAAAAAGGACGCATCGCGCTGAATGGTCGGGTGTTGCATGACGCGGAAAACGGTATCTGTTTAACGCCGGAAAAGCGCCGCATCGGTTATGTTTTCCAGGATGCGCGCCTGTTCCCCCATTACAAAGTACGCGGCAATTTGCGCTACGGTATGGCGAAAAGCATGACCGGTCAGTTTGATAAGCTGGTGTCGCTGCTGGGAATTGAAGCGTTGCTTGATCGCCTGCCGGGGAGCCTGTCCGGCGGAGAAAAACAGCGCGTAGCGATAGGCCGGGCATTGCTCACCGCCCCGGAGTTGCTGCTGTTGGACGAACCGTTGGCCTCGCTGGATATCCCGCGAAAACGCGAATTACTGCCGTACCTGCAACGGCTGGCGCGGGAAATCAATATTCCCATGCTGTATGTCAGCCATTCTCTCGATGAAATTCTCCACCTGGCGGATAAAGTCATGGTGCTGGAGGATGGACAGGTTAAAGCGTTTGGCCCGCTGGAGGAGGTCTGGGGAAGCAGCGTTATGCACCCGTGGCTGCCGAAAGAGCAACAGAGCAGTATTCTGAAAGTCAGCGTGCTGGAGCATCACCCGCATTATGCCATGACCGCTCTGGCGCTTGGCGACCAGCACCTGTGGGTAAATAAACTCAATCAGCCGCTGCAATCCACACTGCGTATTCGTATACAGGCGTCGGATGTCTCGCTGGTACTACAGCCGCCGCAGCAGACCAGTATCCGCAACGTATTGCGGGCAAAAGTGGCGAATTGTTATGACGATAACGGACAGGTGGAAGTCCAGCTTGAGATAGGCGGCAGAACGCTGTGGGCGCGAATAAGCCCGTGGGCCAGGGATGAGCTGAATATCAAGCCTGGCCTGTGGCTTTACGCGCAGGTGAAAAGCGTTTCTATCACCGCCTGACTATAGCAGGTGGGTGTAAATAAATTTGGCGATGCTATCGGTAGTGTTATCGCCGATCACAACGTCAGCGCGCGCTTTCACCGCCTCATCGGCGTTGCCCATCGCAACGCCGGTGCCTGCCGCCTCCAGCATACTGATGTCGTTGTAGTTATCGCCGAAAGCGATCACATTTTTCATTGACCCTCCCTGCGCTTCTATCCACTGGGTAAGGCGCTTGCCTTTACTGTTGCCTTTGCGCGCGATATCCACCTGATCGTGCCATGACCATTCGCACTCCAGGCCAAGCGCCTGTTCAACATGCTGACCGAACCGCTGTAGTCTGGGAATATCTTCATCGGTAAGCGCAAACTTCCACACGGCATTCACGTCGCGCGCCGCCTGCGCCAACGAAGAGACCTGTGTAAAGGTCGGACGTTGCTCCGGCGGCAAGGTCTGCGCCCACCGGGAGGTACGCACGACGTGACCGGTTGGGTGTTCGTAAAGCATAGCGTCATCAACATACATCAGGCCGTGAATCTGATGCTCATCCAGTAAATCAATCAACTGCAACGCCTTATCCACGGGCATAGGATCGGCATCCAGGACAGTTTTAGCTTGATAATCATACAAATAGGTGCCGTTGCAGCAAATAGCAGGTGTTTCCAGCGCCAGCGCCTGATAAAAAGGATGAATAGCAACGTGATGGCGACCAGTGACAATGATAAGTTGAAAGCCCGCCTCTTTGGCGCGTGATAGCGCGTCAAGCGAGGAGGGGAGTAAGGTTTTATGCGGGGTTAATAACGTTCCGTCTAAATCGAGGGCAATCACGCGTGCAGTCATAATTTTTTCCAGATTAAGAGTAATAATTCCGTCTGTCGGCATGGTACACCGGGACGGTAAGCAGACAAAATTCTGCGTCTGAATTCAGCATTCGCCGTCAAAAGCGACTACGTTAAGCTGTGTCCTGTTATTGCAGCTACATGCCATATGCAAAGGAGTATTCATGAAACAAACAGTCTATACCGCCAGCCCTGAGAGTCAGCAAATTCACGTCTGGAGCCTGAACCACGAAGGGACGCTGACGCTGGTGCAGGTCGTGGATGTGCCCGGTCAGGTTCAGCCGATGGTGGTCAGTCCGGATAAACGCTACCTCTATGTCGGCGTACGCCCGGAGTTTCGTGTCCTGGCGTATCGTATTGCGCCGGATGATGGCGCGCTGACGTTTGCCGCCGAATCCGCCCTGCCGGGTAGCCCGACCCATATTTCTACCGATCATCATGGTCGTTTTGTCTTTGTCGGATCGTATAACGCCGGTAATGTCAGCGTGACGCGCTTACAGGATGGCCTGCCGGTTGAGCTGGTGGATGTGGTGGAAGGGCTGGACGGCTGCCACTCGGCAAATATTACGCCTGATAACCGTACCCTGTGGGTGCCTGCGCTAAAACAGGATCGCATTTGTCTGTTTACGCTAAGCGATGACGGCCATCTGGTGGCCCAGGAGCCGGCGGAAGTAAATACAGTTGAAGGGGCAGGCCCGCGTCATATGGTCTTCCACCCGAATCGACAATATGCGTATTGCGTCAATGAACTGAACAGTTCGGTGGATGTCTGGCAGCTTAAAAATCCGCATGGCGAGATAGAGTGCGTACAAACCCTGGATATGATGCCCGCCGATTTTTCCGATACCCGTTGGGCGGCGGATATTCATATTACGCCGGATGGACGGCATCTGTATGCCTGTGACCGCACCGCCAGTCTGATTACCGTCTTTAGTGTCTCCGAAGACGGCAGCGTACTGAGCGTTGAAGGCTTCCAGCCGACGGAAGCCCAACCGCGCGGCTTTAATATCGACAACAGCGGGAAATACCTGATTGCAGCGGGTCAAAAATCACATCATATCGCGGTCTATGAAATTACGGGCACTCAGGGGTTGCTGACGGAAAAAGGTCGTTATGCCGTCGGCCAGGGGCCAATGTGGGTTGTGGTGAACGCGTACTAAAGCGCTGTGTGCCGGAGGGCGGCGGGCTGGAGCTCACCAGGGCAGGATGCCTGATTAATTTCAATAAACATCACTTGCAGTAAAACCACGGGCCGCCACATCTGCTGCGGCGGCCCGTTTATAAGCCTGAACCGGAACGGCGATTACTGCTTAGGTTCCGCCACCACTTTACTGCCTACACCGCGGTTGTTGTATTCCCACATGCGGTTGTAGTTAGTGTCGTTCAGATTACGCAGCACCTCGCCTTTGTCATCCACGGTTCCCGTATTTCCGGCAAACGGACGTTTCGAGATGACCGCGTCGGCCCACGGTTTGGCAACGTTAAAGCCCTCGTTAATCACGCTGTCGCGGATCACTACCTGACCGTTGGTGTTGGCGTCGACATCCAGCGAGCGGCCAAGCTGCGCAACGCCATCGCCGGAGGCGTTAAAGCGGCTGTTGATCGCCAAAAAGCCATAGTAAATATTGGACAGCGTCGCCGGGGCGAAGACGTAGGCTTCCTGCTGTGTGCGGGAGTTGACGACCTGGAAGTTGGTGTTATCGAACACCACGGCGCCGCGTCCGGACACCATATCCATATCGCCTTCAATATAGCTGTTCGTCACCAGCGTACGCGGCTGGCGATCGGTTTGCAGACGGTTCTGCACGCCGCTGTTGGTCACAAAGAAGGTGTTCTGGCGGCCAAGGATATTGACCTTGTTAATCTGGACTTTGTCGCCATCGGTACGCAACGCCACCGCCGGATGGTTTCCGGCATCGACACTGTCGCCCAGCGTGTTCTCGATGGTCAGATTTTGTAGCTGCAGACCGTTATTCTGCGACCAGAACGCGGCAGAACACATCACACCGATCGTCGCGGCGTGTTTGCTTTGGCAGTTATCGAACATATACCAGGCGGGTTTACCAGGCATATATTTCCCGCCGGGATTCACCGCGCGGCGCCAGTCAGCGACACTCATTTCACCATCAATCGCCATCCCAATTTTCACATCGATCGGTTTTTCACCGGTCCCGTACAGGGTCAGACTTCCCGGCGCGGCGGGAACATACACGGTCCCCTGATAGTCGCCCGGCATAATAGCAATGTACTGGCGTTTGTTCGTGCGTTTAACCATTGCCGCATCGACCGCGGCCTGAATTGAGGTGTGCGTAACGCCTGGCGTACCTGCCGGCCCCACCACAAAGTCAGGCTGTGCGGGCAGGGTAATCGGCGACGGCGACCACGGGGCGGTATTCGGCGTCAGGGAGGCAAAATAGCGCGCCGCAACGAAGTTTTTCGCTTCATTTGCCGACAGAATTGGGCGCGAGGCGGTGCCAGGCGCGGTTTGATCGGAAGGGATCTGATCGGGTGGCGTAGAGCTACAGGCGCTCAGCGTCACGCCAAAAGCCAGTGCCAGCGCCAGACGGGAAACCGATAATGTATTCACAGGTTGCTCCGGGCTTGAAAAAGTTAAATGACATCCATTGAAGCCTGCTTTTTTATACTAAGTTGAACGAAACGGGAAGGCGAAAAGGTAAAAAGTTCCTTTTCAGGCTGGAAACACCTGTAGCATCAGATAGTTTTATCACAATTAAGCAACAACTTTCGCGCTTTGAGTTGACAACCCGGAGCAGAAAGAAAATAAATGTCTATACAACTCATGACAGGCAAGAGAGCGACAGGAATGCGGCAACTTTTACCGGGCGATACTGTCTGGCGAAACATCAGGCTGGCGACAATGGACCCGCAGCGGCAAGCCCCGTACGGGCTGGTGGATAACCAGGCGCTGATTGTACGCGGAGGGCATATTTGCGATATCGTGCCAGAGACGCAGCTTCCTGTCAGCGGGGACAATATCCATGATATGCAGGGACGACTGGTAACCCCGGGACTTATCGATTGCCACACGCATCTGGTGTTTGCCGGTAACCGCGCCGCAGAGTGGGAACAGCGGCTTAACGGCGCGTCATACCAGCATATTAGCGCTCAGGGTGGCGGCATTAACGCGACGGTATCAGCAACCCGCGCCTGTGCAGAAGAGACGCTCTACCTGCTGGCGCGCGAACGCATGATGCGCCTTGCCAGCGAAGGCGTTACGCTGCTGGAGATTAAATCCGGCTATGGTCTGGAGCTGGCGACAGAAGAAAAGCTGTTGCGCGTCGCTGCAAAACTTGCCGCCGAAAACGCTATCGACATTAGCCCCACGCTACTTGCCGCTCATGCTACGCCAGCGGAGTATCGTGACGACCCGGACGGCTACATCACTCTGGTCTGCGAGACGATGATTCCGCAGCTCTGGCAAAAAGGGTTATTTGATGCGGTAGACCTCTTTTGCGAGAGCGTCGGCTTTAATGTGGCGCAGAGTGAGCGCGTATTGCAGACGGCGAAGGCGTTAGGTATTCCCGTTAAAGGCCATGTTGAGCAGCTTTCGCTGTTGGGCGGCGCGCAGCTGGTGAGTCGTTATCAGGGTTTATCGGCGGATCATATCGAATATCTTGATGAAGCGGGCGTCGCGGCGATGCGTGACGGCGGTACTGTCGGCGTGTTGTTGCCCGGCGCGTTTTATTTTCTGCGCGAGACGCAGCGCCCGCCGGTGGAACTGCTGCGCCGCTATCAGGTGCCTGTCGCCGTCGCCAGCGATTTCAATCCCGGCACCAGCCCGTTTTGCAGCTTGCATCTGGCGATGAATATGGCCTGCGTACAGTTTGGTCTGACGCCGGAAGAGGCATGGGCGGGCGTTACGCGCCATGCCGCTCGCGCGCTGGGAAGACAGGCGACGCATGGGCAGCTCAGGGCCGGCTACCGGGCGGATTTTGTGGTGTGGGATGCTGAACAGCCGGTAGAGATAGTGTATGAGCCGGGGCGTAACCCTTTATATCAGCGGGTATACAGAGGAAAAATCTCATGACGCAATGGTATCCGGCTTCTCCGGCGCTTTGGCAGGGGCGCGATGACAGTATAGAAGCGCCGGATGCGCGGCGTCTGTTTCAGACCGTCACGCGCAGCGAGACCTTTTCCCCCGAAAACTGGCAGCAAAAGATCGCGTTAATGGGATTTGCCTGCGACGAGGGGGTAAAACGCAATGCAGGGCGTCCCGGCGCGGCAGGCGGCCCGGACGCGTTGCGTAAAGCGCTGGCGAATATGGCCAGCCACCAGGGACATGAACGGCTGGTGGATTTAGGCAATTGGGTTGCGCCGACGCCCGATCTGGAAGGCGCGCAGCAGGCCTTGCGCGATGCGGTAAGCCGCTGTCTGCGGGCCGGGATGCGCACGCTGGTACTGGGCGGCGGGCATGAAACCGCGTTTGGACATGGCGCGGGGGTGCTGGACGCGTTTGCGCAGGAAAGCGTAGGGATCATTAATCTTGATGCGCATCTGGATCTCCGTCAGACCGACCGGGCAACATCCGGGACGCCGTTTCGTCAACTGGCGCAGCTATGCGACGCGCAGAGCCGCGCGTTTCATTATGCCTGTTTCGGCGTGAGCCGTGCGGCAAATACACAGGCGTTGTGGCGGGAAGCGCAGTGGCGGAATGTTACCGTGGTGGAGGATCTGGACTGCCATGACGCACTGGCGCAGATGACGCAGTTTATCGACAAGGTGGATAAAATTTATCTGACTATCGATCTCGACGTATTGCCTGTCTGGGAAATGCCGGCCGTCTCCGCTCCCGCAGCGCTGGGCGTGCCGCTGATACAGGTTCTGCGTTTAATTGAGCCGGTTTGCCGCAGCGGAAAATTACAGGCGGCGGATCTGGTTGAATTTAATCCACGCTTTGATGAAGATGGCGCATCGGCGCGCGTGGCGGCGCGGCTTGGCTGGCAAATCGCGCACTGGTGGCGTTAATCTGTCATCCGGAAAACACTCTCCGCATAAGGAAGGCTTCACGCATGTATTCATCCCGCTCCCGTTCTGCGCCTGCGCCTTTTTACGAAACGGTGAAACAGGACATCTGTAAAAAAATAGCCGGCGGCGTCTGGCAGCCGCACGATCGCATTCCGTCGGAAGCTGAACTGGTCGCTCAGTATGGCTTTAGCCGAATGACCATCAACCGGGCGCTGCGTGAGTTGACGGATGAAGGGTGGCTGGTGCGTTTACAGGGTGTGGGGACGTTTGTCGCCGAACCAAAAGGCCAGTCCGCGCTGTTTGAAGTCCGCAGTATCGCCGAGGAGATTGCCGCCCGCCGTCATCAGCATCGTTGTGAGGTGCTCACGCTGGAGCGTGTGCGGGCAAACGCCATCCAGGCCAGCGCTCTCAACGTCAATGAGAGCGATGTCATTTTCCATTCCATCATGGTGCATTATGAAAACGATCTGCCGGTACAGATTGAAGATCGCTGCGTGAATGCGGATATTGCCGTGGATTACCTGACGCAGGATTACCGTCAGACCACGCCGCACGCTTATTTGTCGCGGATCGCGCCGCTAACGGAAGGGGAACATATTGTGGAGGCGGTGCGCGCCACGGCGCAAGAGTGCGCGTGGTTAACTATCAAAGAGCATGAGCCTTGTCTGCTCATTCGTCGTACAACCTGGTCCGCGTCGCGGATTGTTTCTCACGCCCGCTTACTTTTCCCCGGGTCGCGCTACCGGCTACAGGGACGATTTATCTCCTGAGCGGACTGCTGCCGGAAAACGTGATTGCTGACACAATATAACAAAATTGTATCATTTTTGTTAATTCTATTCTTGTGCTTACTTGTATAGACAAGTATATGTCTGATTCTTATCTGTGGGTCTGCGGCGGTGCCTGATAGTGGCGTTTTAGCGTTATTTGGCGATGGCAGACCGATAACAATGAGGAGTCATTGCTATGCCTGAAAGCAAGTATCGTCAGCAGACTATCCGCGCGCCCCGAGGCACGGTATTAACGGCGAAAAGCTGGCTGACAGAAGCCCCGCTGCGGATGTTAATGAATAATCTCGATCCTGACGTGGCGGAAAATCCGCATGAGCTGGTGGTCTACGGCGGGATTGGTCGCGCCGCGCGCAACTGGGAATGCTATGACGCTATTGTTGATGCGCTCACCCGGCTGGAGGCGGACGAAACGTTGCTTATTCAGTCTGGCAAACCGGTCGGCGTATTTAAAACGCACGACAACGCGCCGCGGGTATTAATCGCCAACTCCAACCTGGTTCCCCACTGGGCGACATGGGAACATTTTAACGAACTGGATGCGAAAGGGCTGGCGATGTACGGTCAGATGACGGCCGGAAGCTGGATCTATATCGGCAGCCAGGGAATCGTGCAGGGAACATACGAAACCTTTGTCGAGGCGGGGCGTCAGCACTATAACGGCACGCTGGCGGGACGCTGGGTGCTGACCGCCGGACTGGGCGGCATGGGCGGCGCGCAACCGCTAGCCGCGACGCTGGCCGGAGCGTGTTCGCTGACGATTGAATGCCAGCAAAGCCGTATCGATTTTCGTCTGCGTACTCGCTACGTGGATGAGCAGGCCGCCACGCTGGATGACGCGCTGGCCCGCATTACGCGCTACACCCGCGAGGGGAAAGCCGTGTCCGTCGTCCTGTGCGCGAACGCGGCGGATATCCTGCCGGAACTGGTTAATCGCGGCGTGCGCCCGGACCTGGTGACCGATCAGACCAGCGCCCACGATCCGCTACATGGCTATTTACCCTCCGGCTGGCGCTGGGAGGAGTATCAGAAAAACGCGCAATCCGATCCCCACGGGACGATGCAGGCAGCGAAACGTTCCATGGCGGCGCATGTTCGGGCGATGCTGGCGCTCAGTCAAATGGGCGTGCCGACCTTTGACTATGGCAACAATATTCGTCAGATGGCGAAAGAGATGGGGGTGGAAAACGCCTTTGATTTTCCGGGATTTGTGCCAGCCTATATTCGTCCGCTGTTCTGTCGTGGCATCGGGCCGTTTCGCTGGGTGGCGCTGTCCGGCGATCCGCAGGATATCTATAAAACCGATGCCAAAGTCAAAGAGATAGTGGCTGAGGATAAACATCTGCATCACTGGCTGGATATGGCGCGCGAGCGCATTCATTTTCAGGGGCTACCGGCGCGTATCTGCTGGGTAGGCCTGGAGTGGCGGCAAAAACTGGGGCTGGCGTTCAACGAAATGGTGCGTTGCGGCGAGGTATCCGCGCCCATTGTGATTGGCCGCGATCACCTGGATTCCGGTTCTGTCGCCAGCCCTAACCGTGAAACCGAAGCGATGCGCGACGGTTCCGACGCGGTTTCCGACTGGCCGCTGTTAAATGCATTGCTGAATACCGCCAGCGGGGCAACATGGGTATCGCTCCATCATGGCGGCGGGGTGGGGATGGGTTTTTCGCAACACGCCGGTATGGTGATTGTCTGTGATGGCACTGACGAGGCCGCCGCGCGTATTCGCCGCGTGTTACACAACGATCCGGCGACGGGCGTCATGCGCCATGCCGATGCCGGATATGATCTCGCGGTGGAATGCGCTGTTGAGCAAGGTCTGAATTTACCGATGGTTGCGGCGACGCAGGGGAAAGGCTGATATGAACACCATGACACTCACTCCGGGGCAGTTAAGCCTCTCTCAACTGTACGATGTCTGGCGTCATCCGGTACAGCTTCGGCTGGACGCCAGCGCCATTGACGGCATTAACGCCAGCGTCGCGTGCGTCAATGATATCGTTGCCGAAGGGCGTACCGCCTACGGCATCAACACCGGTTTCGGTCTGCTGGCGCAGACGCGCATCGCTGATGAAGACTTGCAAAATCTACAGCGATCGTTGGTGCTGTCTCACGCCGCGGGCGTAGGCGACCCACTGGATGACGCGATGGTGCGTCTGATTATGGTATTGAAAATCAATAGTCTGGCGCGCGGGTTTTCCGGGATTCGGTTGAGCGTGATAGAAGCGCTCATCGCTCTGGTGAATGCCGGCGTGTATCCGCTGATTCCGGCAAAAGGCTCGGTTGGCGCGTCGGGCGACTTAGCGCCGCTGGCGCATCTGTCGCTGACGCTGCTTGGCGAAGGAAAAGCGCGCTGGCAGGGTGAATGGCTTCCGGCGCAGACGGCGCTAAAAAAGGCCGGACTGGAGCCTGTCGCGCTGGCGGCCAAAGAGGGGCTGGCGCTGCTTAACGGCACCCAGGCGTCGACGGCCTTCGCGCTGCGCGGTTTGTTTGAGGCACAGGAGTTATTTGCCTCCGCCGTTGTCTGCGGCGCGCTGACTACCGAGGCCGTACTGGGATCGCGCCGTCCTTTTGATGCGCGCATTCATGCCGCGCGCGGACAACAGGGGCAAATTGACGTCGCGCGGTTGTTCCGGCATCTGCTGACCGATACCAGCGCCATTGCTGAATCACATCACCACTGTCATAAAGTTCAGGACCCGTATTCCCTTCGCTGCCAGCCGCAGGTAATGGGCGCTTGTCTGACCCAGTTACGTCAGACGAAAGAGGTACTGCTGGCTGAGGCCAATGCGGTGTCCGATAATCCGCTGGTCTTTGCCGATGCGGGGGAGGTGATCTCCGGCGGTAACTTCCATGCTGAACCGGTTGCCATGGCGGCGGATAATCTGGCGCTGGCGATAGCGGAAATCGGCGCGCTATCGGAGCGGCGCATCGCGCTGATGATGGATAAACATATGTCGCAGTTACCGCCGTTCCTGGTAAAAAATGGCGGCGTTAATTCCGGTTTTATGATTGCCCAGGTCACCGCCGCGGCGCTCGCTAGTGAGAATAAAGCGCTGGCGCACCCGCACAGCGTGGATAGCCTGCCGACCTCGGCGAATCAGGAAGATCATGTCTCAATGGCCCCGGCGGCAGGGCGGCGACTCTGGGAAATGGCGGCGAATACCCGCGGCATCATTGCCGTGGAGTGGCTGGCTGCCTGTCAGGGGATAGATTTACGGGAAGGGTTAACCTCCAGCCCGTTACTGGAACAGGCGCGGCAGACACTGCGCCAGCGGGTGGCGCACTATACGCAGGATCGTTTTTTCGCGCCCGATATTGAGTGTGCGACGGCGCTGCTGGCGCAAGGCGCGTTACAGCGTCTGGTGCCGGACTTTATGTGAATGCTGCCGGATGGCGAGGCGCGTATTCGGCTTACCCAACCCGTTGGCAGGATAAGACGTTTACGCCGCCATCCGGCACAGCGTTTAACTGAACATCGCCGTGATCGAGGCGCTGGCGAGCGAATGGAAATGCACGTTAAAGCCGACCATCGCGCCGCTGGCGTCTTCATCAACCTCAAGACGCTCGACGTCCAGCGCGTGAACCGTAAAGATATAGCGGTGCGTTTCCCCTTTAGGCGGCGCCGCGCCGCCGTAGCCCGCTTTACCGAAATCGGTACGCGTCTGAATGACGCCGTCTGGTACGGCCACCAGGCCTGAGCCGAACCCCTGGGTCAGTACGCGCGTATCCGCCGGGAGGTTCACCACCACCCAGTGCCACCAGCCGGAGCCGGTCGGCGCGTCGGGATCGTAACAGGTCACGACAAAACTTTTGGTGCCCATCGGCACGTCGTCCCAGGCCAGATGCGGCGAAATATTATCGCCATCATAGCCCATACCGTTAAAAACGTGGCGATGAGGAAGTTTATCTCCATCGCGCAAATCGTTGCTGATAAGTTTCATGCGTTCTCCTTTTGACTCACCAGAAGTGTAGCCAGAAGCAGCATCGCTTACCGCTGATTAATGGCTAAAAAATGTTTCATTGTGTACCGCGTCATTGACCGCCTGGGTCAAACGGCGCAGTTGATCCGGACGAATAATGTAGGGCGGCATCAGGTAGATTAGCCTGCCGAACGGCCTGATCCAGACGCCTTGCCCGACGAAGAAGCGTTGAAGCGCCGCCATATTGACCGGATGCGTGGTTTCAACCACCCCAATCGCGCCCAACACCCGCACATCCGCCACCCAGGGCGAACTTTGCGCGGGGGCTAACTCAGCGCGTAACTGAGACTCGATAGACGCCACCTGCTGACGCCATTCGCCGCTTTCCAGCAGCGTCAGGCTGGCGCAAGCGACGGCGCAGGCCAGCGGATTCCCCATAAACGTCGGGCCATGCATAAAACACCCCGCCTCGCCGTTGCTAATAGTCTCTGCAACCTGGCGTGTCGTGAGCGTTGCCGAGAGGGTCATGGTGCCGCCGGTTAAGGCTTTGCCGAGACACAGAATATCCGGCGCGATCCCGGCGTGCTCGCAGGCGAACAGTTTGCCGGTACGGCCAAACCCGGTGGCTATTTCATCGGCAATCAGCAGAATGCCTTCGCGATCGCACATGTTACGAATACGCCTGAGCCATTGTGGATGATATATGCGCATCCCGCCCGCGCCCTGAACGATAGGTTCCAGAATCACGGCGGCTATTTCATGGCGATGCGCGGCCATCAGGCGGGCAAATGGCGCGATGTCGCTTTCATCCCATTCGCCATCCATCCGGCTTTGCGGTGCCGGCGCGAACAGATTTTCCGGCAGATAGCCTTTCCACAAGCTGTGCATGGAGTTATCCGGATCGCACACCGACATCGCGCCGAACGTGTCGCCATGATAACCGTGGCGAAACGTCAGAAAACGCTGACGCGATTCGCCCCGCGCCTGCCAGTATTGCAGCGCCATCTTCATGGCCACTTCTACCGACACCGAACCAGAGTCGGCCAGAAAGACACACTCCAGCGGCTCAGGCGTTATCGCGACCAGCTTACGGCACAGATTCACCGCAGGTTGATGGGTTATGCCGCCGAACATGACATGCGACATGGCGTCAATTTGCGCTTTCATCGCCGCATTCAATTGCGGGTGGTTATAACCATGAATGGCCGCCCACCAGGAGGACATCCCCTCAATCAGGCGTTCGCCCGAGGCGAGAACCAGCTCGCAGCCTTCGGCCCGCTCAACGGGATATACCGGCAGCGGCGAGGTCATGGAAGTGTAAGGATGCCAAATATGGCGTTTATCGAAGGCCAGATCGTCCGTTGTCATAATCGACTTGTAAACCAAATTAAAAAGATTTAGGTTTACGAGTCTACACCATATCAAAAACAAACAACATATTTTGGAGAAGCCCGATGGCTCGCCACCCACGCTGGACACTGTCGCAAGTAACCGAATTATTTGAAAAACCACTGCTGGAATTGCTGTTTGAAGCGCAGCAAATTCATCGCCAGCATTTCGATCCGCAGCAGGTACAGGTTAGTACGCTGCTGTCGATCAAAACCGGCGCCTGCCCGGAGGATTGTAAATACTGCCCGCAGAGCTCGCGCTATAAAACCGGGCTGGAAGCCGAGCGTTTAATGGAAGTAGAGCAGGTACTGGACTCCGCCCGTAAAGCGAAAAACGCCGGTTCGACCCGCTTCTGTATGGGGGCGGCCTGGAAGAATCCGCATGAACGCGATATGCCTTATCTGGAGCAGATTGTACAGGGCGTCAAAGCGATGGGGCTGGAAACCTGTATGACGCTCGGTATGTTGAACGAGAGCCAGGCGCAGCGTCTGGCTAATGCCGGGCTGGATTACTACAACCACAACCTCGATACCTCGCCGGAGTTTTACGGCAATATCATCACTACCCGTACCTATCAGGAGCGCCTCGACACGCTGGAAAAAGTCCGTGAAGCAGGGATTAAAGTGTGCTCTGGCGGCATTGTGGGTCTGGGCGAAACGGTTACCGATCGCGCCGGTCTGTTGTTGCAGTTGGCGAACCTGCCGACGCCGCCGGAAAGCGTGCCAATCAACATGCTGGTGAAGGTGAAAGGCACACCGCTTGCGGATAACGATGACGTGGATGCGTTTGATTTTATTCGTACTATCGCCGTAGCGCGCATCATGATGCCGACCTCATACGTGCGTCTTTCCGCAGGACGTGAACAGATGAACGAGCAGACCCAGGCGATGTGCTTTATGGCCGGGGCGAACTCGATTTTCTATGGCTGCAAATTGTTAACTACGCCAAATCCGGCAGAGGACAAGGATCTGCAGTTATTCCGTAAGCTGGGGCTGAATCCGCAGCAGACCAGGGTGCTGGCGGGCGATAACGAGCAGCAGCAACGTCTGGAGCAGACGCTGATGACGCCTGACACCGATGATTATTACAACGCGGCAGCCTTATGAGTTGGCAACAACGCGTCGACGATGCGCTGACGGCGCGTCGGGCGACGGATACGTTGCGCCGCCGCTATGTGGTGTCGCAGGGCGCCGGACGCTGGCTGGTAGCGAACGGGCGACAGTATCTTAACTTCTCCAGCAATGATTACCTCGGCTTAAGTCAACACCCGCAGATTATTCGCGCCTGGCAACAGGCAGCGACGCGTTTTGGCGTCGGCAGCGGCGGGTCGGGTCATATCAGCGGTTATTCCGTGGCGCACCGGGCGTTAGAGGAGGAACTGGCGCAATGGTTAGGATATCCGCGCGCGCTACTGTTTATCTCTGGCTTTGCGGCGAATCAGGCGGTCATTACCGCCTTAATGAAAAAAAATGACCGGATTGTGGCCGACAGGTTGAGTCATGCTTCCCTGCTGGAGGCCGCTAATCTGAGTCCGGCGCAGCTTCGCCGCTTTATCCATAACGATACGCAGCATCTGTCGCGTTTACTGCAATCGCCCTGCGTGGGTCAGCAACTGGTGGTGACAGAAGGTGTATACAGCATGGACGGCGACAGCGCGCCGCTGGCGGAAATCCAGCACATTGCCCGCAGGCATCATGCCTGGCTGTTGGTTGATGATGCGCACGGCATCGGCGTGACTGGCGATGAGGGGCGGGGCACCTGCTGGCAACGGGGGGGGAAGCCTGAGTTGCTGGTAGTGACTTTCGGTAAGGGGTTTGGCGTCAGCGGCGCAGCGGTGCTCTGCTCGGAAAGCGTCGCGGATTATCTGCTGCAATTCGCCCGCCATCTGGTTTACAGCACCAGTATGCCGCCCGCCCAGGCGCAGGCGTTAAGCGCCTCGCTGGCGGTGATCCGTAGCGATGAAGGTGGTGAACGGCGCGAAAAACTCGCCGCTCTGGTTCAGCGCTTTCGGGCCGGCGTTAACGCGTCCCGATTTACGCTACTGAATGCCCATAGCGCCATCCAGCCGTTAATCGTGGGCGATAACAGCCGTGCATTGCGCCTGGCGGAGGCGCTGCGTCAACAAGGATGCTGGGCGACGGCGATTCGTCCGCCGACGGTGCCTGTCGGTACGGCGCGCCTGCGCTTAACGTTAACGCAGGCGCATGAAGCGTGCGATATAGACCGTCTGCTGGAGGTGCTGCATGGCGCAGGTGAATAAGCAGGCTATTGCGGCGGCGTTTGGCCGGGCCGCATCGCAATATGAACAACACGCCTCTTTGCAGCAACACAGCGCGGATGCGCTGCTGACGCTGTTGGCAGGCCGCCAGTTTGCCAGTGTGTTGGACGCAGGCTGCGGCCCTGGACGTATGAGTCGTTACTGGCGAGAGCGGGGGAGCGAAGTGACCGCCCTGGATCTTTCGCTGGCGATGCTGCAACAGGCGCGCGATCGTCAGGCGGCGCATCACTATTTGCTGGCGGATATCGAAGCGATTCCCCATGACGCCGAAGTTTTTGACCTGGCCTGGAGCAACCTGGCGGTCCAGTGGTGCGGCGATTTACGTGATGCGTTGAGCGAGTTGTACCGGGTCGTACGGCCCGGCGGCGTGGTGGCGTTTACCACCTTGTGCCAGGGGTCGTTGCCGGAGCTGCGTCAGGCATGGCAGGCCGTCGATAATCGCGCTCACGCGAATAGCTTTTTGCCGGAAGAGGCAATTGACCACGCGCTGCGCGGCTGGCGGGCGTCTCGTCATACTCAGGCGATGACATTGTGGTTTGAGGATGCCCTGAGTGCGATGCGCTCGCTTAAAGGCATTGGCGCCACCCATCTTCATGAAGGGCGGGAGTCGGATGTATTAACCCGCGCCCGGCTTAGACAGATTCAACTGGCATGGCCGCAGCGGCAGGGGAAATATCCGCTGACGTACCATCTTTTTATGGGAGTGATTGAACGTGACTAAACGCTATTTTGTGACCGGTACTGATACTGAAGTCGGTAAAACGGTTGCCAGTTGCGCCTTATTGCAGGCCGCAACGCAGTTAGGTTATCAAACCGTAGGCTATAAGCCCGTCGCTTCCGGCAGCGAAATGACAACCGACGGGCTACGCAATGGCGATGCCCTGGCCTTGCAGCGTAACAGCAGCCTGCCGCAACCTTATTCCGCTATCAATCCTTATACTTTTGCCGAGCCTACCTCTCCCCACATCGTTAGCGCCGACGAAGGCCGGGCGATAGACGCGGCGGTATTATCACGCGGATTGCGAACGCTGGAGGCGCAGGCAGACTGGGTGTTGACAGAAGGGGCGGGCGGCTGGTTTACACCGCTCTCTGCCACGCTGACGTTTGCCGACTGGGTACAGACGGAGCAGCTGCCGGTGATTCTGGTTGTTGGCGTCAAGCTGGGCTGTATTAATCACGCCATGCTGACGGCGCTGGCGGTAGAACAGGCCGGATTACCGCTTGTCGGATGGATAGCCAACGACATACAGCCGCCGGGCGCGCGTCATGGTGAATATCTCGCGACGCTTCGCCGCGTCATCCCGGCCCCGCTGTTAGGGGAAATCCCGTGGCTGGGCGTTTCTCCATCGCAGGCGGCGACAGGACAGTATCTGGACCTTAGCCCCCTGGAACGCGCCTGACCGCGCTTAAAAACCGCCTTCTTGCAGGATCAGACGATCCTGCTGTTCTTTCGCCAGACCCTCCTGACGTCGCCAGGATAAAAATGTGCAAAATGTGAGCGTCTACGCCTCAATTTTTCCCTTCTCGTTAGCCAATAATCTGCCAAAAATAGCGATAATTTTTTTTTATCGCCCGGCGAAAACGTCAGGGGCTGATTTTGCCAGGCGGCAGGGGATACGGGCTGGAAGCAGTTATCCACTATTCCTGTGGATAACCTTGTGTATTAGAGTTAGAAAACACAACGTAAGCGAGAGGCGACGCGGCCTGCGACTAAATTGGCGCGAAAGACGGCTTGAGAAAATATCCCTTTCTAGACAGCAAGTTATATAAAATCAATGGTTGTAAAGGAAGGGGGATACGTTGACATAAAACTTTCATCATCCGACTTGACAAATGTTAAAAAAGACTCTGGTCTGGGGATAACCAGCACACTGCTGGAATTTTACCCCGCGACTGTCTATGTTTTACCTCTAAATAGCGTGGGGTATCTGCCGATAGCCATTATACACTGGAGTGTTACTGTTTTTTCATCCAGTATTTTTTATTGGCAATATTCACCGTCAAGAGTAAAATTACACCCCTGCCCGCTCACTCCTTCAGGTAGCCGCTCATGAGTAAACCGTTCAAACTGAATTCCGCTTTTAAACCTTCTGGCGATCAGCCGGACGCTATACGTCGTCTGGAAGAAGGGCTGGAGGACGGGCTGGCGCATCAGACGTTATTGGGCGTGACCGGTTCCGGGAAGACATTCACCATTGCCAACGTCATTGCGGACTTGCAGCGGCCAACGATGGTGCTTGCGCCCAATAAAACCCTGGCGGCGCAGCTCTACGGCGAAATGAAAGAGTTTTTCCCGGAAAACGCGGTGGAGTATTTCGTCTCCTACTATGACTACTATCAGCCGGAAGCGTATGTGCCAAGTTCGGATACGTTTATCGAAAAAGACGCTTCGGTAAACGAACATATTGAGCAAATGCGGTTGTCGGCAACGAAAGCGTTGCTTGAGCGACGCGATGTCGTGGTGGTGGCTTCCGTGTCCGCGATTTACGGTCTGGGCGATCCGGATCTCTACCTGAAAATGATGCTGCATCTGACGGTGGGAATGCTGATTGACCAGCGCGCGATTTTGCGTCGGCTGGCGGAATTGCAATACACCCGTAACGATCAAGCTTTTCAGCGTGGTACCTTTCGCGTGCGCGGCGAAGTGATCGACATCTTCCCGGCTGAATCTGACGATATCGCGTTACGCGTTGAGCTGTTTGATGAAGAAGTGGAACGCCTGTCGCTGTTCGACCCGTTAACCGGGCAGGTAGAGTCAACGGTGCCACGTTATACCATCTATCCCAAAACGCACTACGTGACGCCGCGCGAGCGTATTCTGCAGGCGATGGAAGAGATAAAAGATGAGCTGGCGGACAGGCGTAAAGTCTTGCTGGCAAATAATAAGCTGCTTGAAGAGCAGCGATTAAGCCAGCGCACGCAGTTCGATTTAGAGATGATGAACGAGCTGGGCTACTGCTCAGGCATTGAAAACTATTCCCGCTTTCTGTCGGGCCGCGGGCCGGGCGAACCGCCGCCAACCTTGTTCGATTATCTGCCCGCCGACGGACTGCTGGTGGTGGATGAGTCTCATGTCACCATCCCGCAGATAGGCGGCATGTATCGCGGCGACCGGGCGCGCAAAGAGACGCTGGTCGAGTATGGCTTCCGTCTGCCTTCGGCGCTGGATAACCGTCCGCTGAAGTTTGAGGAGTTTGAAGCCTTAGCGCCGCAAACTATCTATGTTTCCGCCACGCCCGGCAACTATGAGCTGGAAAAATCTGGTGATGAGGTGGTGGATCAGGTCGTGCGACCGACCGGGCTGCTGGACCCGATTATTGAAGTGCGTCCGGTGGCGACCCAGGTGGACGATCTGCTGTCCGAAATTCGTCAGCGTGCGGCCATTAATGAGCGTGTCCTTGTCACTACGCTTACCAAACGGATGGCGGAAGATTTGACCGAATATCTGGAAGAACACGGCGAGCGCGTGCGTTACCTGCACTCAGATATTGATACCGTGGAGCGCATGGAAATCATCCGCGATTTGCGTCTGGGCGAGTTTGACGTTCTGGTGGGGATTAACCTGCTGCGCGAAGGGCTGGATATGCCGGAAGTCTCGCTGGTGGCGATTCTGGACGCCGATAAAGAGGGCTTCCTGCGCTCCGAGCGCTCCCTGATTCAGACCATAGGACGCGCGGCGCGTAACGTTAATGGTAAAGCGATTCTGTATGGCGATAAAATCACGCCGTCGATGGCGAAGGCGATTGGCGAAACCGAGCGACGTCGCGAGAAGCAGCAGAAGTACAACGAAGAGCACGGTATCACTCCGCAGGGGCTGAATAAAAAAGTGGTCGACATCCTGGCGCTGGGGCAGAACATTGCGAAAACCAAAGCGAAGGGGAAAGGCAAGGGCCGTTCTACGGCAAAAGCCGGAATTGTCGAACTGGATATGACGCCGAAAGCGTTGCAGCAGAAAATTCATGAACTGGAAGGGCAAATGATGCAGCACGCGCAAAATCTGGAGTTTGAAGAAGCCGCGCAAATTCGCGACCAGTTGCACCAGTTACGCGAGTTGTTTATCGCGGCGTCCTGACAATGTGTCGATCGGCAGCGAGTCATCGTTACCATGGCTCGCTTTTGAGAATTTCAGTGCAATAGTAAGGGCTAAGTCAGTCAGGAATGAAAAACAGTGACAGGCTTTGACTAACGAGATTGTCGAAAAACTCAAAACATCAATGGGGTAGCTAGTTTAATCACAACTGAAGAAAATTAGCGTTGAGGCTGAACCCAACGCTAATTTTCCCTCTCTCCTCGGCTATGAAAAAAAACGCCCCGTATTATCGGTATAGCTATCCTTATGATCGTCATTTTAATCTTATGTGAGTTCGTTGAAAGCGTGTCATGGCAACAGATTACATCATTCTACTTAAAAAAGAGGTGATGGAAGCGCGAGCATTTATAAGTCAAGCGCTGCAAATACTGAATGATTTGTCCGAAATAATGATGACTATGACCTCTTGTTTAAAGTTGAGAATATCCTTATCTGTTACTTTAGGTTACGTTCAGATCAGGTAGGGAAAATATGTTTAATATTACTAATATACAATCTACGGCAAGGCATCAAAGTATTAGCAATGAGGCATCAACAGAGGTGCCTTTAAAAGAAGAGATATGGAATAAAATAAGTGCCTTTTTCTCTTCAGAACATCAGGTTGAAGCACAAAGCTGCATCGCTTATCTTTGTCATCCACCTGAAACCGCCTCGCCAGAAGAGATCAAAGGCAAGTTTGAATGTTTGAGGGAGTTAGCCTTCCCGGCGTATGCGGATAATATTCAGAGTAATAGAGGGGGGACAGACCAATACTGTATTTTGAATGAAAATAGTCAGGAAATTCTGTCTATAATTTTTAATACAGAGGGCTATACCGTTGAGGGAGGGGGAAAGTCAGTCACCTATACCCGTGTAACAGAAAGCGAGCAGGCGAGTAGCGCTTCCGGCTCCAAAGTTGCTGTGAATTATGAGTTAATCTGGTCTGAGTGGGTAAAAGAGGCACCAGCGGAAGAGGCAGCAAATCGTGAAGAAGCCGTACAACGGATGCGTGACTGCCTGAAAAATAATAAGACGGAACTCCGTCTGAAAATATTAGGACTTACCACTATACCCGCCTGTATTCCTGAGCAGATAACTACTCTGACACTCGATAACAATGAACTGAAAAGTTTGCCGGAAAATTTACAGGGAAATATAAAGACCCTGTATGCCAGCAGTAATCGGCTAACCAGTATCCCTGCCACGTTACCGGATACCATACAGAAAATGGAGCTGAGCATTAACCGTATTACTGAATTACCGGAACGTTTGCCTTCAGCGCTTCAATCGCTGGATCTTTTCCATAATAAAATTAGTTCCTTACCTGAAAATCTACCTGAGGAACTTCGGTACCTGAGCGTTTATGACAATAGCATAAGGACACTGCCAGAACATCTTCCGTCAGGGATTACCCATTTGAATGTGCAGAGTAATTCGTTAACCGCTCTGCCTGAAACATTGCCACCGGGCCTGAAGAATCTGGAGGCCGGCGAAAATGTCTTAACCAGTCTGCCCGCATCGTTACCACCAGAATTACAGTTCCTGGATGTAAGTAAAAATCAGATTACTGTTCTGCCTGAAACACTACCTCCCACGATAACAACGCTGGATGTTTCCCGTAATGCTTTGATTAATCTACCGGAAAACCTCCCGGCGGCATTACAAATAATGCAGGCCTCTCGCAATCGCCTGGTCCGTCTCCCGGAGTCGTTACCCCATTTTCGTGGTGAGGGACCTCAACCTACGAGAATAATCGTAGAATATAATCCTTTTTCAGAACGAACAATACAGAATATGCAGCGGCTAATGTCCTCTGTAGATTATCAGGGACCCCGGGTATTGTTTGCCATGGGCGACTTTTCAATTGTTCGGGTAACTCGACCACTGCATCAAGCTGTCCAGGGTTGGCTAACCTGTCTCGAGGAGGAAGACGTCAACCAATGGCGGGCGTTTGAGACGGAAGTAAACGCGGCAGCCTTCAGCATGTTTCTGGATCGTCTTGGCGATACGCAGAACACCCGACATTCGGATTTTAAGGAGCAAGTCTCCGCCTGGCTAATGCGCCTGGCTGATGATAGCACACTAAGAGAAACCGCATTTATTATAGCGATGGATGCAACGATAAGCTGTGAAGATCGGGTCACACTGGCATACCACCAAATGCAGGAAGCGACGTTGGTTCATGATGCTGAAAGAGGCGTCTTTGATAGCCACTTAGCGGAACTGATTATGGCGGGGCGTGAAATCTTTCGGCTGGAGCAAATAGAATCGCTCGCCAGAGAAAAGGTAAAACGGCTGTTTTTTATTGACGAAATCGAAGTATTTCTGGGTTTTCAGAATCAGTTACGAGAGTCGCTGTCGCTGACAACAATGACCCAGGATATGCGATTTTATAACGTTTCGGGTATCACTGAGTCTGACCTTGACGAGGCGGAATTAAGGATAAAAATTGCTGAAAATAGGGATTTTCACAAATGGTTTGCGCTGTGGGGGCCGTGGCATAAAGTGCTGGAGCGTATAGCGCCAGAAGAGTGGCGTGAAATGATGGCTAAAAGGGCTGAGTATATTGAAACGGATGAGTATCAGAGCCGGGTCAATGCTGAACTGGAAGCGTTAGGAATAGCGGGTGATCCTGACGCAGAGCGCATGGCTGGGATGCGGATAATGGAAGAGATCAATCAGACCCACTTTACTGGGATCATGGAGAATATATTGCTGAAAAAAGAGGTGAGCTCGCTCATGAGCGCCTACTGGCGATAGCTGAACGCAGTTTATCAGAAGGGGGAGAGAGCCTGTTTACCCTTCGGTGTAAACAGGCATCTGATAAGCGCAGCGTCGTCGGTAAACGGGCTTAACCCAACGCCTGTAGCGCTTTTTCCAGCGCATTGTGTAGTAACTGACGATCGTGGCGATAGGGGATATCGCTGGCCTCCAGCACTTCCTGAATCACCACCCGATCGTTCACCGCACTGACGTCAACTTGCGGTCCAACCACCACTGCGTCAATGACTTTTTTGCCAATATATTGCTCCATCATCGCCAGCTTATCGACCAGCGTTAAACTGGCGGCGGGCAGACTCAGTTCGCGGCCCAGATTGCCGATATACACCATTGGCGCCGGGGTGCGCCGCAGCGCCTGCGCCAGTTCATCCAGCAGCAGGCCAGGCATCAGGCTGGTATAAAAACTGCCAGGGCCAATCAGAATCAGATCCGCGTCATTAATGGCCTGTACCGCTTCCCGCGTCGCCGGCACGTTCGGCGTTAACATGATCTCTTGCGGCGGCGTCGCTAACTGATCGATATTCACCTCGCCGTAAATCTCATGCCCCTGTTCGTCAATCGCCATCAGATCTACCGGTAGCTCCGACATCGGGATCAGCTGCGCGTCCACTTTAAGCAGATTACGAATTAAATTAATCGCTTCCAGAGGCCGCACGCTCAGGTGATCTAACGCCTTTAACATCAAATTTCCGAGGTTATGACCAGAAAGTTCGCCATTACCGCCAAAACGATACTCAAACATAGCGGATGCGACGCTGGGTTCGGTAATTAACTGATTCAGACAGTTGCGCATATCGCCCCAGGCGATCCCGCCTTCCGAGCGGCGAATACGGCCAGTTGACCCCCCGTTATCTGTGGTAGTCACAATGCCGGTCAGGCGCGAACCTAAAGAAGAAAGCGAGGAGAGGACGCGTCCTAATCCATGCCCTCCGCCGAGGGCAACGACACGATCAAGGTCAGCCAGCGTACGATTGCGCATAAAAATTCCTGAAGTCAAATAAGCAGCGCTACAGTAGCGCAAGTCGCGGGTTTTCAGCAATTAGCCGACCGGCTAAAAGACAATTAATTATTCCCGACTACCCCTTTATAGCGAGGGCGTTACCACGGCTAAATGATATATATCAATGTAAAAGTGTGATTTTCACGTATTCTGTCGCTAAATAGCACGATCATATCGCTATGTATATGTTTATATAGCGAAAGCGTGATGGCGAAATTGTCATTTACACGCTAGTATCGGCGTAACCACAGTAAACACTCTAGCCTCTGCACCTGGGTCATTTTTGATATGGTGCTTTGGCCGTGACAACGTTTAACGTTTGCCACCAGGGCGCAGGAAGAAATGACTCCGCCTCCCGTATTTGGAAAGGTGTACATGGCTTCACAACTTACCGATGCTTTCGCGCGTAAGTTTTACTACTTGCGTTTGTCGATTACCGATGTGTGCAACTTTCGTTGCACCTACTGTCTGCCGGATGGCTACAAACCTGGCGGCGTTACTAACAACGGTTTCCTTACCGTCGATGAAATTCGTCGCGTTACGCGCGCTTTTGCCAGTCTTGGCACGGAGAAGGTGCGTCTTACCGGCGGCGAGCCTTCATTACGCCGCGATTTTACCGACATCATTGCCGCCGTAGGTGAAAATGATGCTATTCGCCAGATCGCGGTGACCACTAACGGTTATCGACTGGCGCGCGATGCCGCGAACTGGCGCGAAGCGGGGCTGACGGGCGTCAATGTTAGCGTGGATAGTCTGGATGCGCGTCAGTTCCATGCGATTACCGGTCAGGACAAATTCCGCCAGGTGATGGCGGGCATCGATGCCGCCTTTGACGCCGGTTTCGAAAAGGTGAAAGTCAACACCGTGCTGATGCGCGACGTGAATCACCATCAGTTGGATACCTTCCTTGCCTGGATTCAGCCTCGCCCCATTCAGCTACGCTTCATTGAACTTATGGAGACGGGCGAGGGGAGCGATCTCTTCCGCAAACATCATATTTCGGGTCAGGTATTACGCGACGAGCTGATTAAGCGCGGCTGGATCCACCAGCTCCGCCAGCGTAGCGATGGCCCGGCGCAGGTTTTTTGTCATCCCGATTACGCCGGTGAGATCGGTCTCATTATGCCGTACGAAAAAGATTTCTGCGCCACCTGTAACCGCCTGCGTGTTTCGTCCGTCGGTAAGCTGCATTTATGTCTGTTTGGCGACGGCGGCGTGAGTTTACGCGACCTGTTACAGGATGATGCGCAGCAATACGCGCTTGAGGAACGTATTTCCGACGCGTTGCGGGAGAAAAAGCAGACCCATTTCCTTCACCAGAGCAATACTGGTATTACGCAAAATTTATCTTACATTGGCGGTTAATCCTTAATAAGGAGATTTCAGATGAGTCAGGTCAGCGCTGAATTTATCCCGACCCGCATCGCTATTCTTACTGTTTCCAGCCGACGCGGCGAAGAAGACGACACCTCCGGTCATTATCTGCGTGATTCGGCGCAGGAGGCCGAGCATGAAGTGGTGGCGAAAGCCATCGTTAAAGAAAACCGTTACGCGATTCGCGCCCAGGTTTCCGCCTGGATCGCCAGTGATGAGGTGCAGGTCGTATTGATAACTGGCGGGACCGGTTTGACCGAAGGCGATCAGGCGCCGGAAGCGCTGTTGCCGCTGTTCGATCGTGAAGTGGAAGGATTTGGCGAAGTGTTTCGCATGCTCTCGTTTGAAGAGATCGGCACCGCAACTCTGCAGTCGCGCGCGGTAGCTGGCGTGGCGAATAACACCTTGATTTTCGCCATGCCGGGCTCCACAAAAGCGTGCAGAACCGCATGGGAGAATATCATTGCGCCGCAGTTGGATGCCCGTACACGCCCATGTAATTTTCACCCTCATTTAAAGAAATAACGATGTCGCAATTAACCCATATAAACGCCGCAGGCGAAGCGCACATGGTGGACGTTTCCGCGAAAGCGGAAACCGTTCGTGAAGCGCGTGCGGAAGCATTCGTTACCATGCGTAGTGAAACGCTGGCGATGATTGTTGATGGCAAACACCACAAGGGCGATGTTTTCGCGACCGCCCGTATTGCCGGTATTCAGGCCGCCAAACGCACCTGGGAGCTGATCCCGCTGTGCCACCCGCTACTGCTAAGTAAAGTGGAGATTCAGCTTCAGGCCGAGCCGGAGCATAACCGCGTGCGTATTGAGTCTCTGTGCCGTCTGACCGGTAAAACCGGCGTCGAAATGGAAGCATTAACCGCGGCGTCCGTCGCGGCGTTAACCATCTACGACATGTGCAAAGCGGTACAAAAAGATATGGTAATTGGTCCGGTGCGCCTGCTGGCGAAAAGCGGCGGCAAATCGGGGGATTTTAAGGTGGATGCGCATGATTAAGGTGCTTTTCTTCGCCCAGGTTCGCGAGCTTACAGGAACTGACGCGCTGGAGCTTCCAGCAGATTTTTCCACCGTTGAGTCGCTGCGACAGCATCTGGCGACAAACAGCGATCGTTGGGCGCTGGCGCTGGAAGACGGCAAGCTGTTGGCGGCGGTCAACCAGACGCTGGTAAGTTTTGACCACCCGCTGACGGCGGGCGATGAAGTGGCGTTTTTCCCGCCAGTCACGGGGGGCTAACATGCGCGAAACGCGAATTGTAGTCGGCCCTGCGCCGTTTAGCGTCGGGGAA
Organism: Salmonella sp. NW645; assembly: GCF_051703725.1. NCBI lineage: Bacteria > Pseudomonadati > Pseudomonadota > Gammaproteobacteria > Enterobacterales > Enterobacteriaceae > Salmonella > Salmonella sp. NW645. The sequence continues at coordinate 43,976 of NZ_JAMMKR010000009.1, forward strand.
GAATATTCCTGGCTGGCGGCGTGCGACGAAGACGGCGCGGTCGTCACCTTTACCGGAAAAGTGCGCAATCATAACCTGGGCGATAGCGTTAAGGCGCTGACGCTGGAGCATTATCCCGGCATGACTGAGAAAGCTCTGGCGGAGATCGTCGCGAAGGCGCGTTCCCGCTGGCCGCTGGGGCGGGTCACGGTGATTCATCGCGTTGGCGAATTATGGCCGGGCGATGAGATTGTGTTTGTCGGCGTCACCAGCGCGCACCGCAGTAGCGCGTTCGACGCCGGCCAGTTCATTATGGATTATCTGAAAACCCGTGCGCCGTTCTGGAAGCGTGAAGCCACGCCGGAAGGCGATCGCTGGGTCGAAGCGCGCGACAGCGACCAGCAGTCGGCGAAACGTTGGTAGCAGAATGTGATACGCTTTAGGGTATCATTTCCACACAGGAGTTCATCATGGACAGATTTCCACGATCTGATTCAATAGTGCAGGCGCGGTCCGGCCTGCAGACCTATATGGCGCAAGTGTATGGCTGGATGACGGTCGGACTGTTACTGACCGCGTTTATCGCGTGGTATGCGGCTAATACGCCAGCCGTCATGATGTTTGTCTTTTCCAGTAAGATCACCTTCTTTGGCTTAATTATTGCCCAGCTTGCGCTGGTGTTTGTTCTGTCGGGACTGGTGCATAAACTTAGCGCCGGAATGGCGACCACGCTGTTTATGCTCTATTCGGCGCTAACCGGATTGACGTTATCCAGTATTTTTATCGTTTACACCTACTCCTCTATTGCCAGCACGTTTGTGGTGACGGGGGGAATGTTTGGCGCCATGAGCCTGTACGGGTACACCACTAAGCGCGATCTTAGCGGTTTCGGCAATATGCTGTTTATGGCGCTTATTGGTATCGTTCTGGCGTCGCTGGTCAATTTCTGGCTGAAGAGTGAAGCGCTGATGTGGGCGGTAACCTATATCGGGGTGGTGGTGTTTGTCGGTCTGACGGCCTATGACACGCAGAAACTGAAAAATATCGGCGAGCAAATAGATACCCGCGATAGCGCTAATCTGCGTAAATATTCGATTCTCGGCGCGTTAACGCTGTACCTGGACTTTATCAACCTGTTCCTGATGTTATTGCGTATTTTTGGCAATCGCCGCTAATTATATTGATCTCTTAAAATCCTGGCCCTGCGCCAGGATTTTTTTAGGACTATATTTAGGGCGAAACAGCATAGATATCTTAGAAATATTTTCCTGCGCTTGCCATTCTTATCACCGTGATCATGTGAAGAGTGATAAATGACAAGTGGGCCCTCTGGCTGCAATACGTATACGGCAAATAGCATTTATTCCCGCGACAATGTTATCCCTTACCTATTGGTATACTGCGTTGGGACTATGGTGTACCGCCGGCATTATATGGTTAACGTTGTATACTCATTTTTTGATAACCTACGTTCAACCTGTTGTTGTTTTGTGGATATCAACACTTTTGCTTGGCCTGGGGTATGGGGCCATTACCTGTCTTTCCCGCTTTGGCACTGTTGTCGCAATGTTGATATATATTGCCATCATTACGCTTACCGGCGTGTCATTAGCTTACCTTTTCTCAGGTGGCGCGACCATTTTCGTGATTGTTGGAATCATGTTTAGTCTTAATGCCTTATTTATTTTCTACCTGAATATCAGTTCTGGTCTATTCAGGCCGTTAATTTTTATGGCGGTAAGCGGGATCATCGCTGCGATAGTTGTCAATAGCCTGGTGGCCAGTAGCACTCTGGTCTGGATAGTCAGTGTACTGACGGTATTGGTGTGGACATTGATTACAGCACTAGAAAAATCGACACTTCATGGTTATGCCCGCATGTTATACCACAGCGAGTTTTCATCCCTGTCTCGTTGCGCTTTATTTGGCGCGCTGACGCTTTACCTTGGCATTATTAATGCTGTGGTTACGCTGTGTCGTTATATCATTTTGATGATTCTGGAAATACTATTATCTTTCAGGCCGTAGGCGTTGCAGGTTTTTTATTCAGGTTGGTGATGATGGGTATAATGAGTAAATTATGTGGCAAACAATTTTGGTTAGTGTTTTGTGAAGCTAAAGACGTCACTCGCGCCATTAAAAATGGCGGCGAGGATTTTAATAAGAAATGCCCACCAGCGCTGATTTCTCATTTCATTACCGGATTTTCATGGGAATATGAACGGGGTCATTATTTACCGGTATGCGCTATTGCTGGCCATTATTTCCGTTACATTGGCAACGTTCTGTACCCTGTCATCAGTATTCATGGGCGAGTTTCACGAAGTGCTCCTGCTGCTGTTTAGCTGGTCATTGCTGCTTTTTTCCCGCTTACAGATGAATACGTCTTTTTTCTCAGCATATGTTTATTTTTACCGGATAAAACGCGTTGTGCTGGAAAGCGAAAACGCGTCTGCTTAGATTTATTTCGCCATCGCCCGCTCGTTTTTCGCCCGCAGCTTCTTCGCCCGGCTTTCCAGGATCAGGTAGCACACCAGCGCCAGCAACAGGGGAATAAAATAGTAAAGCACGCGGTACGCGAGCAGGGCGGCGATAATCGTGCCTTGCGACGTATGTTCGCCCGCCAGCAACGCGAGGAATACGGCCTCCAGCACGCCGATGCCTGCCGGAATATGCACGATGACGCCCGCGATACTGCTCACCAGCAGTACGCCCAGCACAAAGAAATAGTTCACATCCTGACCCATCAGCAGCCAGATAATGGCGCCCATCGCCATCCAGTTCGCGCTGGAGATCGCCATCTGCGCCAGCGCGAATTTCCATGACGGCAGCACCAGCTTCTGCCCTTTAATCGTCATATGCCGCCGCTTCGCAAAGGCGCAAAACCACAGATAGACCGCGATAATCAACAATAAAACGATACCGAGAATACGTAGCGTGCCTTCATCGATATACCAGTGGTCGGGAAGCTGGACAATGCCGAAGGTAAAAATGATGCCGCCAAGCAGAATATAGCCCAGCCAGTTAGTGGTAATGCTGAGCGAGAAAATGCGCGTGATAGTACTGCCGGGCAACCCGAGGCGAGAGTATAGTCGGTAACGCATCCCGATCCCGCCGACCCAGGTGCTGAGCGTCAGGTTAAAGGCATAGCAGACGAACGATACCAACATCACCTGTCGCTTCGCCAGTTTATGGCCGCAATAAAGCCGTCCAAGCAGGTCGTAGCAGCCGTACAGAAGATAGCTAACGATCACCAGTCCTACAGCGCTTAAAAGCGCCGTGCGGTTATAGTCGCGGATGACGGTCCAGACATCACCCCAGTCGACCTTTTTAGCATAAACCACCAGCAGAACGACGACCGCAATAAAAAACAGCCAGGTCAGCACTTTTTTAGCCAGCCGCCAGCGCGGATGCGATTTAGCCATTAGGGCTTCACTCCTGTATTTTCTGGATCAACGCGATCCTGGGTTTCCATTTCTGGCTGGGCAGGCGGGGGAACCTGCGCCAGATGCGGGGTATGCGCAGGTAGCCAGCCGACCAGCGCCGGGAAATGACGTAAAAAGTGGAACGCCAGCACGCTTTTGGTCAGGTTCCACCAGGTGCGTTTCGGCAGCATAGACTCATCGACCTGCTTACAATCGTTCACGATGATGCCTTGTAAATTATCGCGCAGGGTCTGGTTAAAGGTACGATCGTGAATGATCAGGTTAGCTTCAAGGTTAAGCGACAGGCTGAGCGGATCGAGATTACTCGACCCTACCGTGGCCCAGTGATCGTCCATCAGCGCCACCTTGCCATGCAGCGGACGGCGTCGGTATTCATAAACCTGCACGCCGCCCTTCACCAGATAGTTATAGAGCAACCGCGCGCCGACTTTGACTATCGGCATGTCTGGTTCCCCCTGGACAATCAGTTTTACGCTCACGCCACGGCGGGCGGCTTTACGCATTGCGTGGAGCAAGCGATAGCCGGGGAAAAAATAGGCGTTAGCGATAATCACTTCACGCTTTGCCTGGGTCAGCATTTTCAGATAATGACGTTCGATATCGTCACGGTGCTCTTCGTTATCCCGCCAGACAAACAGCGCCTGCGCTTCGCCGGGGTGACGGTTTTCTTCAGCCTGGTGATGGCGCTTCCACCAGCGGCGCGCGGGGCTTTGCCCCGGCAGATTCTCGACTTCGAATTGCAGGATATCGGCCACAACAGGCCCTTCGACCCGTACCGCGTAGTCTTGTTTCGCCTGCGGGCCGTAATCCGACATATGTTCGGCGGAGTAGTTAATGCCGCCGACAAAAGCAATACGATCATCAATCACCACAATTTTGCGGTGCATTCGGCGGAAGATATTGGTTCGCAACCCCAGTAGACGCGGGCGGGGGTCGTAATAGCGAAAAATCACGCCCGCCGAGGTTAATTCGCCGACAAACGCGTCGCTGAGATCGGGAGAGCCGTAGCCGTCGAGTAATACTTCGGCTTTTACGCCGCGCTGTGCGGCTTTTAGCAGAGCGGCATGGAGTTTTTTACCCACCTCATCTTCAAACAAGATAAAGGTTTCCAGAATGATTTTTTGCTGTGCCTGAGCGATAGCCTCAAACACGGCAGGATAGAACTGGTCGCCGTTTTCCAGTAGCTGAATTTGATTACCTTCACGCCAGCCGCATTTCATAGATGGATCTCCGCGCTAAGGGGGGCATGGTCTGATAAATGTCGCCAGTTCCGCAGCGGTAGTGCCGTAGGAGAACTGGCGTTCGCATTCTTGACGTAAATACGATCGAGTCGCAGCAGCGGCATACTCACCGGGAATGTGCGCGCCGGTCGGCCATGGGCACGGGTGAATATCTCCTCCAACCCGGCCGCGTTTAACGGCGGGCCGGCCTTTTGCCGCCAGTCATTAAAGTCTCCGGCCACCAGCACCGGTTCTGATTCCGGCAAGGCATTCACCCATCCCGCCAGCATGGTTAGCTGTGCCTGGCGGTGACTCTCCCGCAGGCCGAGATGTACGCACATGACGTGGATAGGGCGGTTGAGCATGGGCGGCGTAATGCGGCAATAGAGCACGCCGCGTTTTTCGCTACCGCCGACCGAGACGTCGCGATTTTCATAATGTTCAATGGGATAGCGAGAAAGAACCGCGTTACCGTGGTGGCCTTCCGGATAGACCGCATTGCGGCCATAGGCGAAATCGCTCCACATGGTGTCGGCCAAAAATTCATAGTGGGTAGTGTCCGGCCAGTTTTCGATATGCAGCGGATGTACTTCATGCGCGCCCATCACTTCTTGCAGACAGACGATATCGGCGCCGACCGTTCTGACGGCGTCGCGCAGCTCCGGCAGGATGAAGCGTTTATTAAAGGCGGTAAAACCTTTGTGCGTATTAATTGTGAGCACTTTGAATGAAAAATTTCGCGTGTGTTGAGTCATTTTCTTCCTGTCCGCGTCACTATCCTGATTGAAATAGTGTAGTCGTCGTCACAAAAAGATGCGGTCTTACGGAATTTTCCGTAAAGTTCGGTACTCTGAATAATGAGAGAAAAATGCTTCAGGAGAAAAGCCATGAAGTGGCAACAACGCGTTCGTGTCGCAACCGGCCTCGGTTGTTGGCAGATTATGTTGCATTTACTGGTAGTGGCGATGCTGGTAATAGGCTGGATGAGCGGCACATTAGTGCGCGTCGGCCTGGGATTATGCGTGCTTTATGGCGTGACGGTACTGCTGATGCTGGCGTTGCAGCGCCATCATGAGCAACGCTGGCGCGATGTGGCGGATGTGCTGGAAGAGCTGACTACCACCTGGTACTTCGGCACCGCGCTGATTGTCCTCTGGCTGCTATCCCGCGTATTGCAAAACAATGTCTTACTGGCTCTGGCGGGGCTGGCTATCCTGGCCGGGCCCGCCGTAGTCTCGCTACTGGCGAAAGATAAAAAGCTACATCACTTTGCGTCTAAACATCGCATACGCCGCTGAACCCGTGGTGGCCGCTATCACCAGTAGCGGCCACAAACTTCCCCAGACAATCCCCAGACTCGCATCCTTAAGATAAATTTGCTTGGTAATATCAGTAAAGTGGCGGATAGGGTTTATCCACGTCAGGTTTTGCAGCCAGACCGGCATATTTTCCACCGGCGAGACATACCCCGAGAGCAAAATCGCCGGCATCATAAAGACAAAGACGCCGATAAACGCCTGCTGTTGCGTGGCGCAAAGCGATGATATCAGTAGGCCAAAGCCTACCAGCGACAGCCCGTAAATCACCATCGTGAAATAAAACAGCGCTAACGAACCGGCGAAGGGAATTTGGTATGCCCAAATGCCGATAGCCAGCACGATCGTGGCCTGGAAGGTCGCGACTATCAGCGCCGGCACCGCTTTACCAACGAAAATCTGCCAGGTGGTGAGCGGAGAGACCAGTAGCTGATCCAGAGTGCCTTGTTCACGCTCGCGGGCGACGGACAGCGAAGTCACGATCATCACGCCGATAGTGGTGATCATGGCGATCAGCGAGGGCACCACAAACCACTTGTAGTCCAGATTCGGATTATACCAGTTGCGTACCACCAGTTCGCTATTGTTGGGCTTTGGCTTGCCGTCCATCAATGTCTGCTGATACTCCTTGACGATCTGTTGCAGATAATTGGCGGCGATTTGCGCGCTGTTGGAGTTACGTCCATCAAGAATGAGTTGCATCGGCGCTGGCTGGAAGGTATCCAGATTCCGCGAGAAATCCGCCGGGAAGCGTACCAGCAGCAGCGCTTTTTGCGTATCGATAGTCGGCTGGATCTCCTGCGGACTGTTCAGCAATAGCACATGGGTAAACGCTTTCGCGCGGGCAAAGCGCTGGGTAAGTTCTACCGAATGTTTGCCGTTATCTTCGTTGTAGATAGCGATAGTCGCGTTAGTGACTTCAAGCGTCGCGGCGAATGGAAACAGGATGACCTGAATCAGCACCGGCAGAATCAGGATCGCGCGCGTTTGCGGTTCGCGTAAAAGCGATTGCAGTTCTTTGCGAATTAATGTCCATAAGCGATGAAACATAGAACCTTCCTCATGTCGGGTGGCGCTACGCTAACCCGACCTACATGGCCCGTAGGCCCGGTAAGCATAGCGCCACCGGGCAAAATACGAGCGCCAGAGTTAATCCAGTCGTCGTTTGGTTTTTAGCCACGTCAGGCCAATAAACATCACCGCCGAGGCGATTAAAAACAGTACGTTAACGCCTAACACGACCGGAATATTGCCGGCCAGAAACAGACTTTGCAGGGTGCTAACAAAATAGCGCGCCGGAATAATATAGGTCACCGCGCGGATCACCGCAGGCATACTGTCTATCTGGAAGATAAATCCGGACAGCATAATCGATGGCAAAAAGGCGGCGTTCAGCGCCACCTGCGCGGCGTTAAACTGGTTGCGAGTGATGGTGGAAATCAACAGCCCCATCCCCAGCGTACTCAGTAAAAACAGACTGGTGATGATAAACAGAATCACCAGCGAACCGCGATACGGCACGCCGAGAATAAACACCGATACCAGCATACAGAGCAGCATCGCCAGCATACCGAGAAAGTAATAGGGAATAAGCTTACACAGCAGCAGTTCAACACGCGTCACTTCGGTTGAGAGCAGCGCCTCCATCGTGCCGCGCTCCCATTCGCGGGCAACGACCAGCGAGGTGAGGATTGCGCCAATTACCGTCATGATAATGGTCACCGCCCCGGGAATAATAAAATGCTGACTGATCGCCGCCGGGTTAAACCAGTAGCGCGTCTGGACGTCGATGAGCGGTTCAAAGGTGTCGCCGCGATCTTCCGCCCGCTGCTGTTGCCAGATTTGCCAGATGCCTTCCACATAACCCTGAACGAAGTTGGCGGTGTTTGGCTCGCTGCCGTCGGTAATCACCTGAATCGGCGCGCTGTCACCGTCGCGCGCCATTTGCTGCGCGAAATCCACCGGAATCACCACCAGTCCGCGAATGCGTCCGGCCTGCATTTTTTCAATTAATTCATGGCGATTATCGCTAATGGTCGCGTCGATATAGGGTGAACCGGTCATCGCATGAGTGAAATCCAGCGCCTCCTGGCTTTGCTGTTCAAGCAGAATCCCCACCCGCAGCTTGCTGGAGTCAAGGTTAATGCCGTAACCAAAAATAAACAGCAACAGCAGCGGGATCACCACCGCAATCAGCCAGCTACTGGGATCGCGCACGATCTGGCGCGTCTCTTTGACGCACAACGCACGCACGCGGCGCCAGGAGAGAGACTTACTCATGCGTATGCTCCTTATCCCAGTCATTGATGAGAGTGATAAAGGCCTGCTCCATCGTCGGATCGGCCTGTTGCTCATCGGCGGCCTGCGCTTTGAGATCGTCCGGCGTACCGCTGGCGATAAGCTTCCCACGATAAACCAGTCCGATGCGATCGCAATATTCCGCCTCATCCATAAAGTGGGTCGTCACCATTACCGTGACCCCTTTTTCCACCATGCTATTAATGTGCAGCCAAAATTCACGGCGGGTGAGGGGATCAACCCCGGATGTTGGTTCATCAAGGAATAAAATATCCGGTTCGTGCATCAGCGAGCAGGCCAGCGCCAGTCGCTGTTTAAAACCCAGTGGCAGCGCATCGGTGGGATGCGACGCGATGCTTTTCAGACCAAATGCTTCACTCATGCGCTGAATTTTTTCATTTTGCGCGCGGCCCCGCAAACCGTAGACGCCGGAGAAAAAACGCAGGTTCTGCTCAACCGTCAGGTTGCCGTAAAGCGAAAATTTTTGCGCCATATAGCCCAGATGCTGACGGGCTTTGCCGGAGCTGACTTTCAGATCCATATCCAGCACCAGCGCCTTGCCGGACGTCGGCACCAGCAGGCCGCACATCATTTTAAAGGTGGTTGATTTACCCGCGCCGTTCGGGCCGAGCAGGCCAAAAATCTCGCCGCGCTGTACGACGAAATTAACATGGTCCGTGGCCGCGAAATCGCCAAATTTTTTCGTCAGTTCCTGCGCTTCAATCACCGTTTCGCCGGCAGTGCCTTCAACCGTATGCAGGATTGAACCCAGCGGAGACTCCGAGGTTCCCGCTCCGCCAAGCAGATCGATAAACGCATCTTCGAAGCGCGGCGCGGTCTCATTGAGGGTGATTTCCGGCATCCCTTCGGCCTGGCGAATATCTGCTGCGGTCGCCTCTTTTTTCAGGATCAGGCGTACCGAACGTCCCTGAATCATGCCGTCGCTCACCTGCGGCAGTCTGAGCGCTCTTTGTAGCAACTTACGGTTGTTTTCCTGTGGACTGCTCATCAGAAAGCTACGACCGGCCATCGTTTGCGTCAGCGCTTTAGGTTCGCCCTGATAGAGCAGCTCGCCTTCATTCATCAGCAGCACATCGCGACACTGTTCGGCTTCATCCAGATAGGAGGTGCTCCATAAAATCAGCATCCCGTCGCCCGCCAGTTCGTGGACCATTTGCCACAACTCGCGCCGTGAAATCGGGTCAACGCCAACGCCCGGTTCATCCAACAGCAGCACTTTCGGTTCGCCGACCAGCGTACAGGCCAGCCCCAGTTTTTGCTTCATCCCGCCGGACAATTTCCCCGCCAGACGGCCAGTGAAAGGGCCGAGGGCGGTAAATTCCAACAAACGGGCAAAGGTCTTTTCGCGTATCTCGCCGGTAACGCTGCGTAAATCGGCATAGAGATTAAGGTTCTCCATGACGGTAAGATCTTCATACAGACCGAATTTCTGCGGCATATAGCCCAGAACCGCGTGCAGCTCGCTGTCGTTTTGTATCGGGTCGAAGCCCAATACGGACGCGCTGCCGCCATCGGCTTTGAGCAGGCCCGCCAGCATACGCATCAGCGTGGTTTTTCCTGCGCCGTCCGGCCCTACCAGCCCGGTGACATAACCGGAATGAATGGTACAGTCGAGCGGCGCGACGGCGGGTTTATCCATTCCCGCAAAGCGCTTCGTCAGACCGTGCAGCGTAATAACGGCCTCACTCATGCCGTGCCTCGTCATTAAATTTCACCGTGACTGGCATCCCCTGGCGTAACGCATCGTCCGCATCGGTGACGATAATGCGCAGGCGATAGACAAGATCGGTACGCAGATCCGGCGTTTCGACGGTTTTCGGCGTAAATTCCGCAGTGGGCGAAACGAAACCAATCTTGCCGTGGTAAGGTTTGTCAGGACGACCGTCGGTATACAACAGAATGTCGCGCCCCGGTTGCGTCTGACTGAGGTTGCGTTCATCGACATAGGCGCGCACCCAGACGGGGCGGGTCAGCGAGAGCGTTAATACCGTGCTGCCGGCGTTCAGCATACTGCCAGGCTCGACCGCGCGGGTGAGCAAGGTTCCGTTGGCAGGTGCGATAAGCGTAGTGTCCTGCAAATCAAGCTGCGCCTGCGCCAGTTGGGCCTTTGCCTGTTCCAGGCTGGCTTTCGCCTGGGCGATATCCTGTTCACGATTACCGGTACGGTACTGGCTCAGTTTATCCTGCGCGGACTTCAGAGTCGCCTGCGCCTGATCGCGCGATGAGCGGGCGTTTTCCAGATCGTTAGCGGAAATGGTGCGGCTTTTCCACAATCCTTGCTGACGGTTATAAAAGTTTTGCGCGTAGTCATAGGCGGCTTGTGCCTGTCTGACGGCGGCGGCGGCCTGGGCTATCTCTTCATCGCGATAGCCTGCCAGCATCAAATCATATTGCGCCTGCGCGACCGACACGCCAGCTTTCGCCTGCATCAGCGCGTTTTCGTATGGCGCGTGATCCAGTTCGCCGAGCACCTGTCCGGCTTTGATGGCATCGCCTTCATCAACATTCAGCGACGCCAGCCTGCCGCCGACGCGAAAGCTGATATTGACGGTACGGATATCGACATTACCGTATAGCGTCAGCCCATCGTCCTGCCGACTTTGATACCACCAGGTTCCACCGGCAATCACAGCGACGATCGCTGCGATTGCCAGTCCGATAACGACAGGTTTTTTCATCAGTCCAGACTCCTTTGCGTTAAACCATGCAGAATAAGATCGATGTGGCAGGTTACCGTCTGGTAAATCAGCTCCGCTTTTTCTTCATCAAACTGCGGCCAGCCGGTACGTAACAGAATAGTTTCTTTGCCGAGACGGAACGCCAGCACTTCGCCCAGTAAGGCATGGGTATGCAAAATCATGCGCGTATCATTGGCGTCGCAGCCGGTATAAGCGGCAACCAATCTTGTCAGATGGGTGTGCAACGGATCGATAACCTGTTCATGAACCAATTGATAGGCCGACGTGGGAGAGAGCTGCTCGCGTGAAATGAATTTGCTCAGGTTAACGGTGTCTTCCTGCGTCAGCAGCATAATCATGTTCTTGCAGGCGAGCAGAATAAGCTCGCGTATGGCGTCCCGGTCAGGGACAGGCTGGCTAAACAGACGTTCCGCTTTTTCAGCATGGGGGCGAAATTTTTCGCCAAGAAAATCGGCAATCCACTGGGCGCAGGCGAGGTATAAATCCTCTTTTGAGCCGAAATAGTAAGTAATAGCGGCAATATTTTGCCCCGCCAGCGCGGCGATATCGCGCGTGGTGGCATGGAGTCCATACTCGCCAAACTGCGCCAGCGCGGCGGCAATGAGCTGACTTTTCGCCTGCTCGCCCTTGGTGGTCGTGGTGGTAATATTCATCACACGCCCTAAGTCTTAATCAATCGATTGATTAAGACTATGACTCATAATGGCACTTGTCCAGTGTGGTCGATTAATTTGTCTTTGCCACCTTCCGGGATAATTTATGCGCCGCATCACAAAAACTGCTACACTCCGCCCCTTCATGACATTGTGGTTTTTGTCATTCCAAATTTGAGCATCTCCCTGAAAACTACACCGGCAACGGTCGGGGCGGTCCGGAGTAGTTATGTCTTTTGATTCCCTGGGATTAAACCCTGATATCCTGCGCGCCATTGCCGAGCAGGGTTACCGTGAACCTACCCCTATTCAGCAACAGGCGATTCCCGCCGTGCTGGAAGGCCGCGATCTGATGGCCAGCGCCCAGACCGGAACCGGTAAAACGGCGGGTTTTACCCTGCCATTGTTGCAGCATCTGATTACCCATCAGCCGCACGCTAAAGGTCGTCGCCCGGTGCGCGCATTGATCCTCACGCCAACCCGCGAGCTGGCGGCGCAAATTGGCGAAAACGTCAGAGATTACAGTAAATATCTCAACATTCGCTCGCTGGTGGTATTTGGCGGCGTAAGCATCAATCCGCAGATGATGAAACTGCGCGGCGGCGTGGATGTGCTGGTGGCGACGCCGGGACGTCTGCTCGACCTGGAACATCAAAATGCCGTGAAGCTGGATCAGATTGAGATTCTGGTACTGGATGAAGCCGACCGTATGCTGGATATGGGCTTCATTCATGACATTCGTCGCGTGCTGGCGAAACTGCCGGCGAAGCGTCAGAATCTGCTGTTCTCCGCCACGTTCTCCGACGACATCAAAGCGCTCGCCGAAAAGCTGTTGCGCAACCCGCTGGAAATCGAAGTGGCGCGCCGCAACACGGCCTCAGAGCAGGTGACGCAGCACGTGCACTTTGTCGATAAAAAACGTAAGCGCGAACTGCTGTCACAAATGATTGGCCAGGGCAACTGGCAGCAGGTGTTGGTCTTCACCCGCACCAAGCATGGCGCGAACCATCTGGCGGAACAGCTTAATAAAGACGGTATTCGCAGCGCGGCGATCCACGGTAATAAATCGCAGGGCGCACGTACCCGCGCGCTGGCCGATTTTAAATCCGGCGATATTCGCGTGCTGGTGGCGACGGATATTGCGGCGCGTGGTCTGGATATTGAAGAGCTGCCGCACGTGGTCAACTATGAGCTGCCGAACGTGCCGGAAGATTATGTACATCGTATTGGCCGTACCGGTCGCGCGGCGGCAACTGGCGAGGCGCTGTCGCTGGTCTGTGTTGACGAGCATAAACTGTTGCGTGATATCGAAAAGTTGCTGAAAAAAGAGATCCCACGCATTACGACGCCGGGCTATGAGCCGGACCCGTCGATTAAAGCGGAGCCGATTCAGAATGGCCGTCAGCAGCGCGGAGGCGGCGGTCGTGGACGCGGACAAAATCAGGGGGGAGCGGGGCGCAGTCAGCAGCCGCGACGTCAGGATAGCGGGGCGGCGAAGGCGAAACCAAAACCGCGCACAGGCGAGGGGAAACCCGCTGGCGACAAAGCACGTCCGCCGCGTCGCCCGCGCAGAATCACGCCTGCCCAGTAAATTTTATCCGGCAACATGCCCGGTAGCGCGACGCTTACCGGGCCTACGGACTATGCAAATACGTAGGCCGGATAAGGTGCTTGCACCGTCATCCGGCAAAATACACATCGCGTTGCGAGCCGCCTTCCAGAACCGGTAAAAAAGGTACTTCCCGCCCCTGAAATGTGACACAATAGTGGCTGTTTATACAGTACTTCAGGTTTTCTCATGGCATTGACCGCTGCGCTGAAAGCGCAAATCGCCGCCTGGTATAAGGCGCTTCAGGACCAGATTCCCGACTTTATTCCCCGTGCGCCGCAGCGGCAGATGATTGCTGACGTCGCCAGAACGCTGGCCGGGGAAGAAGGGAGACATCTGGCTATTGAAGCGCCGACCGGCGTCGGGAAAACCCTCTCCTATCTTATTCCCGGTATTGCCATTGCCCGGGAAGAGCAAAAAACACTGGTAGTCAGTACCGCTAACGTGGCGTTACAGGATCAGATCTTTAGCAAAGATTTGCCGCTGCTACGAAAAATCATCCCCGATCTGCGTTTTACCGCCGCCTTTGGCCGCGGGCGCTACGTGTGTCCGCGAAACCTGGCGGCGCTCGCCAGTAGCGAGCCTACGCAGCAGGATCTGCTCGCCTTTCTTGATGACGAACTGACGCCTAACAACCAGGAAGAGCAAAAGCGCTGCGCCAGGCTGAAAGGGGATCTTGACGGTTACAAATGGGATGGTCTGCGGGATCATACCGACATTGCTATTGACGACGATCTGTGGCGGCGATTAAGTACCGATAAAGCCAGTTGTCTGAACCGCAACTGTCACTATTACCGCGAATGTCCATTCTTTGTCGCCCGACGTGAAATACAGGAAGCGGAAGTCGTGGTGGCGAATCACGCGCTGGTAATGGCGGCGATGGAAAGTGAAGCCGTACTGCCGGAACCAAAGCATCTGCTGTTGGTACTGGATGAAGGTCATCATCTGCCCGATGTCGCTCGCGATGCGCTGGAGATGAGCGCGGAAATTACCGCCTCCTGGTATCGCTTGCAACTGGACCTGTTCAGCAAACTGGTGGCGACCTGCATGGAGCAATTTCGCCCTAAGACCACGCCGCCGTTAGCGAATCCTGAGCGACTTAACGCCCATTGCGAGGAGGTGTACGAACTGATCGCCTCGCTCAATGCCATTCTTAATCTGTATATGCCCGCAGCGCAGGAGGCGGAGCACCGTTTTGCAATGGGCGAGTTGCCTGATGAGGTCATGGAAATCTGCCAGCGACTGGCGAAGCTGACCGAGACGCTGCGTGGGCTGGCGGAATCCTTTCTCAACGATCTCAGCGAAAAAACCGGGTCGCACGATATTGTGCGTTTGCATCGGGTGATTTTACAGATGAACCGGGCGCTGGGAATGTTCGAGGCGCAAAGTAAATTATGGCGGCTGGCTTCGATGGCGCAGTCTTCAGGCGCGCCGGTGTCCAAATGGGCGACGCGTGAAATACGCGAAGGGCAACTCCACGTCTGGTTCCATTGTGTCGGTATCCGCGTCAGCGATCAGCTGGAAAGATTGTTATGGCGCAGCGTACCGCACATTATTGTCACCTCGGCGACACTGCGCTCGCTCAATAGCTTTTCGCGCCTGCAGGAAATGAGCGGCTTAAAAGAAAAAGCCGGCGACCGCTTTGTGGCGCTGGATTCGCCGTTTAATCATGTGGAACAGGGGAAACTGGTGATTCCTCAAATGCGCTACGAACCCACCATTGATAACGAAGAGCAGCATATTGCCGAAATGGCAGCCTATTTTCGAGAGCAACTGGAGAGCAAAAAACATCATGGTATGCTGGTACTGTTCGCCAGCGGGCGGGCGATGCAGCGTTTTCTGGAGCATGTCGCTGATGTGCGCTTACTCCTCCTGGTTCAGGGCGACCAGCCGCGTTACCGGCTGGTGGAGCTACACCGTAAACGGGTGGAGAGCGGCGAACGCAGCGTGCTGGTTGGGCTTCAGTCTTTTGCCGAAGGGCTGGATCTTAAAGGCGAGCTGCTGACGCAGGTCCATATCCATAAAATTGCCTTCCCGCCGATCGACAGCCCGGTCGTGATCACCGAAGGCGAATGGCTAAAAAGTCTGAATCGTTATCCGTTTGAGGTACAAAGTTTACCAAGCGCGTCTTTTAATTTAATTCAGCAGGTAGGGCGATTGATCCGTAGCCATGCCTGTCGGGGAGAAGTGGTCATTTATGATAAGCGGTTGTTGACCAAAAACTACGGACAGCGTTTACTGAATGCCTTACCTGTTTTTCCGATAGAGCAGCCTGCCGTGCCAGACGTTATAGTAAAACCAAAAGCAAAACCTGCACGCCGCCGACGGCGTTAATGCTGTGAGCACACTTCAAGGAGCTTTCAATGGATTATCGCAAGATCATCAAAGAGATCGGGCGAGTTAAAAATCACGCCCGCGATCTGGATCTGGATACCGCGCGCGGTTTGTATACCCGAATGCTGAATGGCGACGTCCCCGACCTGGAGATGGGCAGTATATTGATGGCGCTGCGTATTAAAGGCGAAGGCGAAGCCGAAATGCTGGGCTTTTATGAAGCCATGCAGAATCATACCATCAAACTGACACCGCCCGCAGATAGGCCGTTGCCGGTCATTATTCCCAGCTATAACGGCGCGCGTAAACAGGCGAATTTAACGCCGTTGCTGGCTATCCTGCTGCATAAATTGGGCTTTCCAGTTGTAGTACACGGCGTCAGTGAAGATCCGACCCGCGTACTGACGGAAACAATATTTGAGCTGATGGGGATTGTCCCCACCCTACACGGCGGACAAGCGCAGGCCAAACTGGACGGGCACCAGCCGGTGTTTATCCCGGTGAGCGCGCTCTGCCCGCCGCTGGAAAAACAGCTGGCGATGCGCTGGCGGATGGGCGTGCGCAACAGCGCGCATTCACTGGCCAAGCTGGCAACACCATTTGCTGAGGATGCCGCGCTGCGTTTATCAAGCGTTTCTCACCCTGAATATGTCCCGCGTGTGGCGACCTTTTTTAGCCGCATTGGCGGGCGGGCTTTGCTGATGCATGGTACCGAAGGCGAAGTCTATGCCAACCCGCAACGCTGTCCGCAAATCAGCCTGATTGATAGCCGTGGCGTGCAGGTACTGCATGAGCGTCAGAGCGACACGCACGACGAGCCGCTTTCACTGCCTGCGACTAAAGATCCTGAAATCACCGCGCGCTGGATTGAGCGCTGCCTTGCCGGCCACGAGCCGGTGCCGCAATCATTAAAAACGCAAATGGCCTGTTGTCTGGTTGCGACGGGAGAGGCGGCGACGTTAGAAGACGGGATTGCGCGCGTCGAACAGGCTTTTAGCGAATAAAAAAAGCCCGTCCAGTGGCGGACGGGCAAATAAGGGTAACAAACAGGGTTAATGAGGGTTGGAGCAGTGGGTCTGTTGGCAAACAGACGAGGGTAATACCCGTCAGAATTCAAACAACAGCGATGTTACAGCCTGAAATCTGGCGGGCAGGTAAATTATTTATAAATCACCGCAGTGCCGCTCATTTTGTCATTACCCACGGCGGAGGTGATGTTATAAGCGCTTGCGCCAGCAGCGGCGGCTTTTTCAGCCAGTTTAGCTTCCAGGCCATCCAGCGTGGTGGCGCCGTCGGCAGACACTACGCCGATTTTATGCAGGTTTTGCGTCTGAGACGCGCTAACCGGTTCTGCGGCAAAAGCGCCAAAAGAAAGGGTGGAAAGCGCGATGGCTGCAACAGCATATTTAATGGTTTTCATGATTAATCTCTCGCAGGTTATTCTGTTTATGGGACGATGTTCCGTCGATGTGATGAGTATCACGGTTTTTTGCGAAAGATAAAATCGAATAGAATTGACGGCCTTGCTCAAAATTTTTGAATGACAAATAACCTATTGATTATTAATTAATTCAACGGTGGAATTTACCGTTCTTGTCATCTGGCTTTACAGAGTCGAGGTTAACGGCACATTCTGCGACGCAGAACGCTAAAAAGCATGAGCGTAAAGGAATGGATGATACTGGCGGTTTCGGTAAAGAAAAGTCAGCGTAACTGGCTGTCTTTTGAACCTCTACGATTATATCCTGAAAATGTTGCGTTATGTAAATCTTTCTCCTGTTGGCAGGATATGCATAACCGAACGCCCGGTACGGCTTTACGCCGCGCTTCAGGGATAGGATCGCCGCAAGATTCGCATTCATCGCGACTTTCGCCGTGGGGAAGTTCGCCGCGAGCGCGGGCAACGGCATCTTCAATGGTATTGTTGATTTGTTCATTCACTGCGTCGTCATTTGCCCAGCCGGATGCCATCACGCTCTCCTGATTTTAGGGTACCTGAGGTTAAGTGTAGCGCCGTCAGGCGAAAAAATCGCATCGCGCGATCTTTTCAGACCATGAGCAGAACCAATGTCATTCAGATATCCGATCAAACGAGCGAGGCAGGGAATTCGCGGTGGTATATTTACCCCGTGGCGTTATACGGGTATCTTACGCCGCTGCTAAAAGGAGAATGCCATGTCCGCCCAGAAATCGGGGTTACACCCGCGCAACCGCCATCAACACCGTTATGATCTCGCCGCACTGTGTCAGACCACGCCGGAATTGACGTCCTTTCTTATCCGCACGCCCGCCGGTGAACAGAGCGTTGATTTTGCTAATCCGCAAGCGGTAAAAGCGCTCAATAAGGCGTTGCTGGCGCATTTTTATGCCGTCACACACTGGGACATTCCGCCAGGGTTTTTATGTCCGCCAGTGCCTGGTCGTGCGGATTATATCCATCATCTGGCGGATCTGCTTGGCGAAACGACAGGGAGTATTCCGGCGCAGGCAACTATTCTGGACGTGGGCGTGGGCGCCAATTGTATTTATCCGCTTATCGGCGTTCATGAATATGGCTGGCGATTTACCGGTAGTGAAGTCAGCGACGCAGCGATGTCCAGCGCGCAGGCTATCATTCAGGCTAATACGGGGTTAAGCCGCGCCATTCGTCTGCGTCGGCAAAAAGATCCGGCGGCCATTTTTACCGGTATCATTCATAAAAATGAATTTTATGACGCAACGCTTTGTAACCCGCCTTTTCACGACTCCGCCGCCGCAGCCCGCGCGGGCAGCGAGCGTAAGCGCCGCAATTTGGGGCAGAATAAAGATGATGCGCTGAACTTTGGCGGTCAACAGCAGGAGCTATGGTGCGAAGGCGGCGAAGTCGCCTTTATTAAAAAAATGATTGCTGAAAGCCAATCCTTCCGCCGTCAGGTGTTGTGGTTTACGACGTTGGTGTCGCGCGGCGAGAATTTACCGCCGCTTTACCGGGCGTTGACGGAGGCTGGCGCGGTGAAAGTGGTGAAAAAAGAGATGGCCCAGGGGCAAAAGCAAAGCCGCTTTATTGCCTGGACCTTTATGGATGACGACCAGCGTCGCCGTTTTATCACCCGTAAACGCTAAATCGTCGGTTCGCGCGGCGGCGGCGAATCAGGCGACGGGCCGCCAGCGGGGGCGGGCAGAACCTGATACGTTTGCACCGGCGCGCGCACATTGGCTAGATCAAAATGCTTTTTCACCTGGCTATCAAGGGCAAAACGCACCGTCCACTGCTTGAGCGGTAGGGTGGTGAACGATACGCGTAAAGTAAACGCCGTGTTCGTTAAACCGACAATACCGGCGAACGTGGGTTCGCCGATAATCAGCCCGCGAATATCCTCCGTCTCCATCAGCGCCGTTACCGCGTCTTTCAGCGCCTGATTCGCTTTATCCGCATCCTCATGGCGATCCACGTCATAGTTGGCGACAACAGAGCCGATACCGCGCACAAAGTTGGCGAAAGTGGTGATCGAGGACCACGGGATAATATGGTATGCCCCGGTATCCTGCCGCACGCCGACGGAACGAATCGACATTCTTTCGACCGTCCCCGTCAGCGGGCCTATGGTGACTAAGTCGCCGGTATTCATCCCGTTTTCAAACTGAATAAAGACGCCGGTAATAATATCTTTCACCAGGGTTTGCGAACCGAAAGAGATAGCCAGACCTAACGCCCCCGCGCCAGCCAGCAATGGCGCGATATTGACGCCGATTTCCGATAACACGATCATGATGGTTATGGTACTGATAATCACTGCCAGCGCATTGCGGAACAGCGTCAGCAGCGTGCGCGTGCGGGCGCTGGGTAGCGGGCGACCATGAATATCGGAGGCCAGGCGATTCTCAATCAGACTGGCGAGAATCGTCCATCCCACGGCGGAGAAGAATAAGATTAACGCGATACGGATGAGGATATCGACCATCTTTTCCCCCGCGCCATAATGTAGCCAGTGCCAGAAATCGAATAATCCCCAGGCGTTGAGCAACAGCATAACGGCGACGCAGACGGTCAAAAAGCGTGCGACTTTTAGCGCCGAGGAGAGCCAGCCGTTAAGCCGCTTTTGTAATTCCGGGTAATTGCGCTGCGTATGGGGCGACAGGGTGATGGTTTTCGCTATCCAGCGGGTAAACATGCCGGAGATAAACGCGGCGATGCCAATAATCGCCAGACTGCGCACGGTCGCGCCCATCATAAACTTCAGGCTATTGCCTGGGTCGAATAACGAGAAGAAAAACAGCACGATAAAGTAAGCGCTGGCCAGCCAGTGCCACACCAGCGCAAAGGCGCGGATAAACAGGCTAAAAAAGGCTAATGATCGTTCCGCCAGGCTTAATAAATGTTGCGTAATCTCCGCTTTGTTTTTAAAGATCAGGTACAGCGCCCAGATGGTGATGCAGAGCATGATCGCCACATTAGCCATCGCGCCAACCTGAACATTCACCTGATTGGAAATAATCGGAACGGCAACAATCAGCCCGTAGCCAATCAAACTGCTAAGCGAACTCATACGGCGATTCCAGTAACGCGCTGTCGCATCCTGAATCGCGAATGGGCGTAATTCCGGTACATTAGGGCAAAAAATAAGCCGCAGAATCGCTTTAAAGAACTCTATCAGCGCGAAGGCATTCAGGAACAGGCTTTGCTGAAAAGCGATAGTTCGACTTCCCGCATGGAAATTATCACTGAGCATCTGACCGATAAATAAGGTGAGCGCCAGTAGCAGGAGGTCGATAATAAACGCGCCGACGATCATCGCCGGGAGCTGTAACCAGTTGCTGCGTTCACGGTTTTTCTTGCGTGCCCACAGGCCCATTTTTCGATATAACGGCAGGGCGCAAAGCCGTATCACGCTATAAAAACCAAATACCGCGACGGCCAGAAATAAAAAGTGGGTTAACGCGTTGGTGAAGGTTTGCGAGTTAAACGGCTTGTGCGGCGCATCGGTGATGTTGCGATAAAGCTGGGCGAAACGGGTAGCGAAAGCATCGCCGTACTGACGGGTAACGGTGGTGACGTTCTCCAGTACCGTTTTCTCATCTTTGGCCGCAGGCGGCGCAAGCGCTGGCGCTGGCTCGGTCGGCGGCGTGGTTGAGGCTTCGCGGAGTTGCGCTATTAATTCGTTACGTGAAGCCTCGTTCTCCAGTACGTCAGCCAGGGCCGCATAGGCCGCTTTTTTTTGTTCAGGACTGGGCTCTGGCGCTGCTTGCTGGCTGGTTGATGTCCCCGTGGTCACGCCGGGTATGGCGACCGCATGGGCAGGCGTGCCCAGTAGACAAAAAAGGATGAACAGGGTCCACCGCATGACTCCTCCAGTGAGAAAAGAGACGCAAAACACTAAGTATAGATGGCGCAGGGAAGGGAAAATGAAATGGGACTATTCCATGATGCCCTCCCTGCCGCAGGGCAGGAAGGGCGATATCTCAGGAGACGTGCTGTAAAAATTCCTGTAAACGTGGGCTTGGCGGGTTTTCGATCAACGCCTGCGGGCTGCCATCTTCGGCAATACGTCCTTTATCGATGAAAATCAGCCGTGAGGCGACTTTTTCGGCAAAGCCGATTTCGTGAGTGACAATGACCATGGTCATGCCTTCTTCCGCCAGATCCTGCATGACTTTCAGCACTTCATGGCGCAGTTCAGGGTCCAGAGCGGAGGTTGGCTCGTCAAAGAGCATCATTTTCGGCTTCACGGCCAGCGCTCGGGCAATGGCGACGCGCTGTTGTTGACCGCCGGAAAGCTCGGAGGGGTAGTGGTGCGCCCGTTCCGCCAGTCCAACTTTCGCTAACAGAGCTTTCGCCTGTTTTTCCGCTTCTTCTTTCTTTACGCCGCGCACGCGCAGAGGACCGAACATCACGTTTTCGAGCGCGGTCAGATGCGGGAACAGATAAAACTGTTGAAACACCATGCCGGCTTCCTGGCGAATCAGCCGTTCGTCTACTTTAGGATCGTTGACTTTCAGACCATCGACAATCAGATCGCCGGAGGTGATCTCTTCCAGTTTATTGATACAGCGTAATAACGTGGATTTACCCGAACCGGAAGGGCCGATAATCACAACCACTTCGCCCTGACGGATGTTTAAATCAATGTTATGCAGCACCTGGGTGGGGCCAAAGTGCTTGGAGACGTTTTTAAATTCAATCACAGGATTTTCATCCTTTTTTCAAGACGACGCAAAATAAAGCTCAGCACCAGCGTAATGATCAAATAGAAGACGGCCACGGCGCTCCAGATTTCCAGGGCACGAAAGTTACCGGCAATAATTTCCTGGCCCTGACGGGTCAGCTCGGCTACGCCGATAACAATAAACAACGAGGTGTCTTTGATGCTAATGATCCACTGGTTGCCCAGCGGCGGCAGCATACGGCGCAGAGCAAGCGGTAAAATAACATGGCGGATGGTTTCCCGGCGAGAAAGGCCCAGCGCCAGACCCGCTTCGCGAAAACCTTTGTGAATGGATAGTACTGCGCCGCGAGTAATTTCCGCGATATAAGCGCCGGAGTTAATCATAATTGTCACGACCGCTGCGCTGAACGGATCAATACGCAAATCATTAAATGCCATCGGCAGGGCAAAGTAGATAAACATGACCTGGACAACGATGGGCGTGCCGCGAATAATTTCAATGAAAACCAGGGCGATGTGGTTGGCGAACCAGCCGCCAAACGTACGGGCAAAACCTGCCGCCAGTCCAATAACCAGGCCGCCAGCCAGACCGAGGACCGAGATCCACAGGGTCATTTTAGCGCCCTCAAGCAAAAGCGGAATGGCGGGCCAGATGGCGCTCCAGTCAAACTGCATATGTCGTTCCTGTTACCGTGGTGTAAATAGTCAAATGCTCTATCCGGCGCGGAAATGGCGTGAAAGTGTCTTATCCGTCACGGAAAGAGCTGTAGGCCCGGTGAGCGTCCTCACTACCGGGCCACAAGCCAACATCAGGTCGTTTTATTTAGGTTCTGTACCGAACCATTTTTTGTAGATTTCGTTATAGGTGCCATTCTCACGCAGCGTTTTCAGCGCGCCGTTGACTTTCTCGCGCAGTTCATCGCTGCCTTTCGGGAAGGCAACTCCGTATTGCTGTGCTTCCAGTGATTCGCCTACCGCCTTGAACTGGCCATTGCCTGCGGTTTTGATAAAGTACAGGATGTTCGGCGTATCGTGCAGAACGGCGTCTGCGCGGTTGGTGCCTAATTCCATGTACGCGTTATCAATGTTCGGGAACTGACGCAGATCTTTGGTTTTGATATTCGCTTTCGCGTAATCCACCGACCCGGTTCCGCTCTTCACGGCAACGACTTTGCCATCGAGGTCTTTAACGCTTTTAATGTCGTTATTGTTGGCTTTCACCATCACGAGCAGACCGCTTTTGTAATAGCCATCGGAAAAGTCGATCGCTTTTTTACGCTCGTCTGTAATCGTAATACCCGCCAGCGCCAGATCGATATTTTTGGTTTGTAATGCCGGAATAATGCCGCTGAAATCCATCGGTTTCAGGGTGTAGTCCAGCTTCAGTTCTTTCGCGATAGCGTCCCACAGATCAACATCAAAACCGACGTATTTGTCGCCCTGTTTAAATTCAAACGGAACGAACGCCGTATCGGTTGCCACAACGAGTTTCTTATCCGCGGCGTGCGAAGACACCGCAAAAGCCAGGGTAAGTGCAGCCAGTGAAACTTTTAATAGAGACTTCATAGCATTTCCTTTTCTATCCACGGGGCGATCCCCTGCGAGAACATGTAGCGTAATGAAAAAATCATGCCAATTATGTAACTCATTGTTTTAACAGAAGCATGAATCATTCCTGTGCACAATAAGTCGGGCAAAACCAGTATGCCGCACCGTTTCGGGGCACTGATTTAGTGCATGAATAACAAAGTAGAGATACAGGGTCTATTTAGCGTAAAAATTGTTGTTAAAACAATCTTTAATTAACGATTGTGTGATGTAATTATTACAAATAATTCACTTTTATTGAGGGGGAGTACAAGACGTGTGCACTATTTAAGTGCAAAACCCCTGTGACAGGCAGGGGTATAGGGATGACTTATATACCTGTGTACATCAAGTTGCAGGTGCGTTCGCTTCAGTTACCGACGGAAGTCAGGCTCCTGCGGATTCGCTGCGTTTGTACCTTCCTGCAACTCGAAGTATTCAGGGTAGAGATAGATTTATTCGATGTTGGATTCGATAAACCACAGGAATTTATCGAGGTCGCGTGATGCGGCGGTAAAGATATCGGCAGTGTCTTCATCTTTGGCTTCACCGATAGCTTTGCGAACATCATTAGCGACAACAGCGTAGCGATCGGCCAGTTCTTTTAAGTGATCCTGCACGTTATGGATATCGAGCGGATAGCTTTTCAGCGGTGTTTTGCTATTGATAACTTGCGTGGTGCCTAACGCCACACCGCCAAGCTGTACGGCGCGCTCGGCCATAGTATCCAGATGGTCGGTCAGTGCGGTACGGAAGCCATCCAGCATCTCATGAACGGCAATAAAGTTAGCACCGCGCATGTTCCAGTGGGCCTGTTTCGTGATCAGCGACAGGTCAATGAACTGGATCACCTGACGATTAAGCAACTCAACCGTCGCTTTTTTATCGCTCTCTGATACATCGTTACGGGTATAAAGCAGATTAGACGCTTTTGTTTTTACCAGTTTAGCGGTACTCATAATCTCATATCCTCTTGATGTTTGTGTCCCAGGTAATTAACGAAAATAAGTATAGCACCGGTTTTTAACTTTGCTTTTTTGAATTTACCTATCACTTTAATAGTACAGACAAGATTTAATATTTATTTTAATTATAAATCAATTAGTTATGTTAGTTTGTTGTTTAGTGGGTAATAATTCTCATTTTAATGTAAAAAATGAGAAAAAATATGACAAAAAATGACGAAGTAATAGCGCGATAATAAAAGGTGAATAACGAGGTGATATTCTGCATGATTATGCACATCATGCAGAATAAGAAACTATTTTACGTCAACTTGTTTAATTTGCGGTTCGCGGCGAATCGTTAGGGTAGAGCCCATTGAGGCGGCGATGATGGCGCACAGGGCCAGGATTTGTATGCCCGTAAGCGTTTCGCCCAGAAAAATCATCCCGGAAACGGCGGCCAGCGCGGGTTCCATGCTCATCAGCGTACCGAAGGTGCGGGTTGGCAGGCGCGTCAGCGCAATCATTTCCAGTGAATAAGGCAGCGCCGTAGAAAGCACAGCGACCGCTAACCCTAAGGGAAGAATCGACCAGTGCCATAGCGCGTCGCCAGCCTGAACTGCGCCAATCGGCACGAAAATGATGGCGGCAATCAGCGAGCCTACCGCCACCGTGGCCGGACCATGTTCCGCGCCTGCTCGCTGGCCGGTAAGAATATAGACAGCCCAACAGGCGCCAGCGCCGAGCGCTAACGCGGCCCCGGTAAGATCGACGTGAGACATATCTTGCCCTAATGGCAGCAGGAACCAGAGCCCAAGCACAGCCAGTACGACCCAAATAAAATCTACCGGCCGCCGGGATGAAAACAGCGCGACCGCCAGAGGACCGGTAAATTCCAGCGCGACCGCAATACCCAACGGCACCGTCTGAATCGACAGATAGAATAGATAGTTCATCCCGCCCAGCGACAGACCATAAAACAGTAAAGGCAGCCGCTGCTCTTTGGCAAAACGCAAACGCCAGGGTTTGAAAAAGGCGATAAGGATAAGCGTTCCCAACGCCAGACGAAGCGCCGTTACGCCCGGCGCGCCGACAAGAGGAAATAACGATTTCGCCAGTGAAGCGCCACTCTGAATAGAGGACATGGCAATGAGCAAAACCAAAATGGGCAACCAGACTGGTAGTTTACGTGTTGACCCCGGCATCCTTTCTCCTGTCAAAAAATGTCAGTACGAGTAAAGGTGGCAGTGTAATGGAAATTCCCCGCGGCGGTTGAGGATTCGTTGAAAAAAAATTTCCAGGATTCCATAAAATGAACTTAAATTGATGGATAAATAGACTGTTAGTTTAGGAATAATCTGGATGAATGTATCGCGCCGCACGCGCATTATTGGTGCAATCAGCCGGAAAAGTGATGTTAATTGAATAAGATAGCGCGATATGGAAACGTTCTGTTACATGAAAGGCGCCCTTAGACACCGTGAATCGCAAAGAGTTTCCCATTAATTTTTGATATATTTAAAACTTAGGACTTACTTGAAGCACATTTGAGGTGGTTATGAAAAAAATTGCATGTCTTTCAGCACTGGCCGCTGTTCTGGCTTTTTCCGCAGGTACTGCAGTAGCTGCTACTTCTACCGTTACCGGTGGTTACGCTCAGAGCGACGCGCAGGGCGTAGCGAATAAAATGAGCGGTTTTAACCTGAAGTATCGTTATGAGCAGGACGACAACCCGCTGGGCGTAATCGGTTCCTTCACCTACACCGAAAAAGATCGTACTAACGGTGCGGGCGATTACAACAAAGGTCAGTACTACGGCATCACTGCCGGCCCGGCTTACCGTCTGAACGATTGGGCGAGCATCTACGGTGTAGTCGGTGTGGGTTACGGTAAATTCCAGACGACCGATTACCCAACCTACAAACATGACACCAGCGATTATGGCTTCTCCTATGGCGCTGGTCTGCAATTCAACCCGATGGAAAATGTTGCTCTGGACTTCTCTTACGAGCAGAGCCGTATTCGTAGCGTTGACGTTGGCACCTGGATTGCTGGCGTGGGTTACCGCTTCTAATCACGTCGGTGAAAATGAAAAATCCGCCTTTCGGGGCGGATTTTTTTTTGCCTGAAACGTGCATTATTTTAGTGAAAAAATATCGCTGCCCAGATGGTTATAGTCCACTTTCTGTAATTTGAAATTGGTGATATAAACGGGCCCGGCTTTCTGTTCCGAAATAAATCGATAGCGATTTTTGATCTCTTTAGCGCTAATTCCTGTCCATTGCGAGAAAAAACTCAGGAAATCGTTCGCGGAACGGCGAGCTTTAATGATCCGATGCGCTTTACTGTCGCTGGATAGCACCATAAACGGCACCTGGAAGTTTTGCTGGAATTTGTCGTCATGCGCCAGGTACTGTACCGCTTTGCCGCGCTCTTTAAACGCCAGCCCGTGATCGGAGAAATAGACGAGCGAAAAGCTGTCGCCGCTATGACGAAGCTGAGTATAGAGCTGACGGAGCAAATCGTCGGTTTGCGTCATGGTGTATAAATAACAAGACGTCTCTTTCGACTGGACAAACGTCGCGTATTTTCCCTGAGTACGGTCACAGGCCTGGGGATGCGATCCCATTAAATGCAACACAATCAACTGCGGTTGCGTGCGTTCTGTCGCCAATACCTGCGCCGTCATGGTTAACAGCGCGTCGTCGCGAGTATTTTTATCCGCTTCAAAATCGCCGTTTTTCAGGAAATGCGCTTCATCGGCGCGTTTGGCGATACTGGCGATGGCCGTGTCGTATTCGCCGATTTGCCCCTGATTGGAAAACCACCATGTCTGAAAACCGGCGCGGTTAGCCAGCGTGACGAAGTTATCCTGATACTGCGGTTTGTTATCCACCACGCGATTGAGCGTTAAACCAAGCGATTTTTGCGTTGAGCCGCTGGCGGCGATGTAATCCATAAAGAAGTCGCCATTCACATGGCTGGCGAAGGGGGTATTATCCCAGTGGCCGCCGAAAGCGCCCATGGCATCCCGTCGCGCGCTTTCACCAATCACCACGACATAGATGTGATATCTGGGTTTCACCGCAGTAACCGTCCAGCTATCTTTTATGCCGGATAGCTGCGCCATACGGTGCTGCTCTTCAATGACTTCGTTGTTATTGACGATAACGTCTTTAGCGAAGCGAAAAACCGGATAGCCGGTATCAATAACCTTAAAAACGCCGCCCCAGGCCAGATTTTGTACCGGCGCGACGAAAAATGCCGCGACGCTAATCAGCAGGCACAGGCTGTCGAGGCTATTCCAGCGCGGCCTGACCTCTTCTTTTCGGCGGCGAAGCGCAATAATACCCAGCGCAAAAATAAAAAGTCCGGTCAGGTAGCTATACCACGGGAAGATGGTCAGGATTTCGCTCGACTCTTCCATATTGGTGGAGTGCAGCGCCAGCAGCGTATTAAAGTTCGGGGCGCCGTAAGCCTGGCCAAAGGGAAAATAGCAAGCGGCTACCAGCGAACAAATGCCGAGCAGCGCTTTTTGTCCGCGGGGCAGGTAGCGCCAGAGCAGCAGCAACAGGCAGGTAAACGCCGCGGTATAAAGCAGGCTAAAGGGGTAGCCGAGCGCGAGGTTAATCAGCAGCGACTGTAAAAAGTAGAGGCCCGCCCACGGGCTTACAGTCCGACGACGGGCGAGAAGTGAATCGATAAGGGTTGAATTCATATGCCACTATTGCAAAAACGCCATGTGCTAACCCTGGCGCGAAGGGTCATTACCTGCCTGATTATGCGTAAAAAAGGTATTGGGTTCGCAACGGCGAGTCGCAAAATATTCAGGGCTGCCAGAAGATAGAGCGTGCGGGTAAGAAGGTCAACCGCCGGAAAGAAAATGTTTTGCGAAGAGAATAGCAAAACCACAAAAAACAGGGGAAATGGGCGCCATTTCCGTTGAGGATGCAAAATAAAGCGGCGTACCGCACCGCCGCCTTATTTCGTGGAAGGGTTATCCTGTTCCGGTTTGCCGTTGATCATATCGCACAACATAGAGAGCAGCATTAACCGGACTTTAAAGGGAGAGTGACTGAACACGCGTATACACCTCTTAAATTCGTTCATATAAACCTCCTGATATTTCTATCCCATCGATCCGTGAGGGATGTCTGCATTACATACAGATATAGCACAGGCTATGTTTTATAGCTATTGCTAAAACGTTAATTTTTTGTGCCCGGACAACTCTGGTTTACAATGAGCGCTCTGTCAGCTGACGCGTTAACGCGTCACAGAAACGAGGAAGCAAAATGGGTCGTCGCGCAGGTACGCCAACAACAAAAAAAGTGACGCAATTGGTGAACGTAGAAGAACACGTTGAAGGATTTCGTCAGGTCAGAGAGGCGCATCGCCGTGAGTTGATAGACGATTACGTTGAGCTGATTTCCGATTTAATTATTGAGGTAGGGGAAGCGCGTCAGGTGGATATGGCGGCGCGGCTCGGCGTCTCCCAGCCGACTGTGGCCAAAATGCTTAAGCGCCTGGCATCGTTAGGATTTATTCAAATGATCCCCTGGCGCGGCGTTTTTCTGACGCCGGAAGGGGAGAAGCTGGCGCAGGAAAGCCGCGAGCGGCATCAAATTGTCGAAAATTTTTTACTGGTATTAGGCGTAAGCCCGGAGATCGCGCGTCGTGATGCGGAAGGGATGGAACACCATGTCAGCCAGGAGACATTGGATGCCTTTTTGGCCTTCACGCAACAGCATGGAACATCTGCAGAATGAATCTGGCCTTTTTACGGGCGCTGCGGCGTGACCGTTTTTTTCAGTTGTTGATCATTGTGGGGATGGCGCTAAGCCTGTTTGTTCCTTTTGCGCCCCGCGCCTGGCCTGGCGCGATTGACTGGCACACCATTATTACCCTCAGTGGGTTAATGTTGCTCACTAAAGGCGTTGAGCTGAGCGGCTATTTTGATGTGCTGGGACGCAAGATGACGCGCCGATTTCATACCGAGCGGCAACTGGCGATGTTCCTGGTGCTGGCTGCGGCGGCGCTGTCGACCTTTCTGACAAACGATGTCGCGCTGTTTATCGTTGTGCCGCTGACGATAACGTTAAAAAAACTGTGCGCGATTCCGGTCAACCGATTGATTATTTTTGAAGCGTTGGCGGTGAACGCCGGTTCGCTGCTGACGCCTGTCGGTAATCCGCAAAATATTCTGTTGTGGGGACGCTCCGGCTTAACCTTTGCTGAATTTAGCGGGCAAATGGCGCCGCTTGCCGTCATGATGATGCTGACGTTACTGCTCCTGTGCTGGTTTTGTTTTCCGGGTAGGGCGTTACAGTATCATACCGGTACGCGTTCGCCGCAGTGGCAGCCCCGTCTGGTGTGGAGTTGCCTGGCATTATATGTCGTTTTTCTTACCGCGCTGGAGCTCAGGCAAGAGTTATGGGGACTGGTGTTGGTGGCGGCTGGGTTTATTGTGCTGGCGCGCAGGGTGATAGTCAGCGTGGACTGGACGCTGCTGCTGGTATTTATGGCGATGTTTATTGATGTCCATCTGCTAACGCAATTGCCGGCGTTGCAGGGCGTTTTCAACCAGGTTGGCGCACTGTCTCACCTGGGACTTTGGCTAACCGCTATCGGCCTGTCGCAGGTTATCAGTAATGTGCCCAGTACCATTCTCCTGCTGAACTATGTACCGGCCTCGACGCTGCTGGCATGGGCGGTGAATATCGGCGGGTTTGGTCTGCTGCCGGGGTCGCTGGCAAATCTTATTGCTTTACGGATGGCGAACGATCGCCGAATCTGGTGGCGATTTCATTTCTATTCGCTGCCGATGCTGGCATGGGCGGCGCTGGTGGGATATGGATTATTGCAACTGATGCCGTAAGAGAAGCCCGATAGTGTCTATCGGGCTTCGCAGGCAGAGTCTGTCAGTTCAGACGAACCGGCATCCCGGAACGATCCTGAACCGCCTGTTGTACGACGGTCTGATCAACGTCAGGCTCGTTGGTGACGGCCAGGATACTCTTATTAAGCGTGATCGGCACCGCTTCCTTACCTTCAAACTGCGCTTCCGTCGTTGACAGCGGGTTATGCACCTCAATGTAACGGCTACCGTCCGGCTCGGTGGTGGCTTTTACCGGTTCATCGATAAACTGCACGCGGGTACCGACTGGCACATTTTCAAACAGGAATTTGATATCGTCGTTGCGCAGACGTACGCAGCCGTGGCTCACGCGAAGCCCGATGCCGAAGTTGGCGTTGGTGCCGTGAATAGCATACAGGCGACCAATGTACAGCGCGTACAGGCCCATCGGGTTATCCGGGCCCGCAGGCACGACGGCAGGCAGCGGCTCGCCGGCGGCGCGATATTCAGCGTGCATTTTTGCCGTAGGCGTCCAGGTCGGACCGGCTTTTTTACGTTCAACTTTGGTCGTCCAGTTGATAGGCGTGTCTTTACCTAACTGACCGATCCCAATCGGCAGGACGATAACGGTGTTTGTGCCTTTCGGGTAGTAATAGAGGCGCATTTCCGCGCTATTAATGATAATGCCTTCGTGTACGGTATCCGGCAGGATCAGCTGCTGCGGAATATTCAGCACGGTACCGCCCTTCGGCAGGAAGGTATCCACGCCAGGGTTGGCTTCCAGCATGTTGGAGAGCCCCATCTGATACTCCGCGGCAAAATACTCCAGCGGCTGGGTATTGCCCTCCGGAACGGTGATGACCTGATTTTGCCCAATTAAACGGCTACCATCGGTAGGCAGCGGGTAAGTGACTGCTGAGGCTGTTTTACAAAAACCAACTACAGCGAAAGCCGCCGCGAAAAGCGTTGTTAATTTCATATTCATGTTATGCGAGATTCTGTGCCAAGCAGGCTAGTAGGTTGAGAATTCTGTCATGTTGGGAGCGCATTATAGGTGCATTCCAGTAAACAGGGAATTCAGATGTGTACGAAATCACGTTTTTTTCCCTTACGGTTCAGTGTAGCCCTTTGTACAGGGCGCGATCTTATTTCAGACTTGTGGCATAATAAGCGGTTTGTCACATCTTTTTTCAGGATAAGCCTGTGTTAGTTTCCAGCAACGTTACCATGCAGTTCGGCAGTAAGCCGCTGTTCGAAAACATTTCCGTCAAATTTGGCGGCGGCAACCGTTACGGCCTGATCGGCGCCAACGGTAGCGGAAAGTCCACTTTTATGAAAATCCTCGGCGGCGACCTGGAGCCGACGCTGGGCAATGTTTCCCTCGATCCGAATGAGCGCATCGGTAAGCTGCGTCAGGACCAGTTCGCTTTTGAAACATTCACCGTACTTGATACTGTCATTATGGGGCATGGCGAACTGTGGGAAGTCAAGCAGGAGCGCGACCGTATCTACGCCTTGCCGGAAATGAGCGAAGAAGACGGCTATAAAGTCGCCGATCTGGAAGTAAAATACGGCGAGATGGACGGTTATTCCGCTGAGGCGCGCGCGGGCGAACTGCTGTTGGGGGTGGGCATCCCGCTGGAGCAGCATTACGGTCTGATGAGTGAAGTCGCGCCAGGCTGGAAATTGCGTGTGCTGCTGGCGCAGGCGTTATTCTCTAATCCGGACATCCTGTTGCTCGACGAACCGACCAACAACCTGGATATTGATACTATCCGTTGGCTGGAGCAGGTGCTGAACGAGCGCGATAGCACGATGATCATCATTTCGCACGACCGTCACTTCCTGAACATGGTTTGTACGCATATGGCGGATCTGGATTACGGCGACTTGCGCGTCTATCCGGGTAACTATGATGAGTATATGACGGCGGCGACTCAGGCGCGTGAACGTCTGTTGGCCGATAATGCGAAGAAAAAAGCGCAAATTGCCGAGCTGCAATCTTTTGTTAGCCGTTTTAGCGCCAATGCCTCTAAATCGCGTCAGGCAACGTCGCGCGCGCGGCAGATTGATAAAATCAAGCTGGAAGAGGTGAAAGCCTCCAGCCGTCAGAACCCGTTCATCCGTTTTGAGCAGGATAAAAAACTGTTCCGTAACGCTCTGGAAGTGGAAGCGCTGACGAAAGGTTTTGATAACGGTCCGCTGTTTAAAAATGTCAATTTGCTGCTCGAAGTCGGCGAGAAGCTGGCGGTACTCGGCACCAATGGCGTGGGTAAATCTACGCTGCTGAAGACGCTGGTTGGCGATCTGGACGCCGATCACGGCACCGTTAAATGGTCGGAAAACGCGCGTATTGGTTACTACGCGCAGGACCACGAATATGAATTCGAAAATGACCTGACGGTGTTTGAATGGATGAGTCAGTGGAAGCAGGAAGGCGACGACGAGCAGGCAGTGCGCAGTATTCTGGGCCGCCTGCTATTTAGCCAGGATGATATCAAAAAGCCTGCGAAAGTCCTCTCCGGTGGCGAGAAGGGCCGTATGCTGTTCGGCAAACTGATGATGCAAAAGCCGAATATCCTGATCATGGACGAACCGACTAACCACCTGGATATGGAGTCGATCGAATCGCTGAATATGGCGCTGGAGCTGTATCAGGGCACGCTGATCTTTGTTTCGCACGACCGTGAGTTTGTCAGCTCGCTGGCAACCCGCGTCATTGAAATTACGCCGGAGCGCGTGGTGGATTTCAGCGGCAACTACGACGATTATTTGCGTAGTAAAGGGATTGAAAGCTAAACACTGACGCCCGGTGGCGCTGTGCTTACCGGGCCAACGTATCCTGGCGCGTCGGTTCGGTAAGACGGGTGCGCCCAGGTAAAGGGCACACCGCAGGTGAGCGGGCAGGGCGGTACGACCGTCAAACGTCCATACCTAATGCCCGTTTACCGTGAATATTCAGATCGCGCAGCGTGAAGCGCCCTTCCCAGGTGGTTTCATAGTCCTCGCGCGGGAAATCGCCCGGTGATGCGCCTGTCTCCAGTGCCGCCTTCACCTTACGCGCATAGGCCAGATTTTTCTCACACATTGGCGCGGCAGGAATGTACATCACATTGCCCCAGCCCTGCTGATTTTCGACGGGGGCGACGGAGTGGATGACATCGCAATGCCACCACACGGAATCCCCGGCTTCCAGCGGCGGAATGCTGGTTAACGCCGCCATCAGTAAAGGATGCCACTGTTCAGAAATCGGCAGCACCCGGCCCGGCGCGACGCCGCATAATTCATCTTCCGGGACATCATCCAGCAGCGGGCGCAGCAGAATATACGCCATCGCCTCCGGGATAGGGACGACATGAAGCAACCCCTGACCGGGCAGCATATCGGAGAGCGCGGTCCAGCCCTGGAAGGTGCGAAATACCGAGCATTTTGTGGTGTTATCCACCGTATACTCTTCAACGTCGGTACGGTGCGCCGCATTCCACGGATCGTACTGCTCGACGCTGCCGTTAAACACGCTGGCGAATACCTGCTGATAGGCTGGTAGCAGCCAGCGTTCCAGCGCGCCGGAGTCGGTATGCGCTCCCAGTCCTTTGGATGTGGTGCCCGGCGGGCGGCGACGGATGCGATCCGGGTAAATGATGCTGATATCCGGATTAAACCATCGCTTGCCGTCGTGCTCTACCTGCCACAGACGGTTGAGGAACGACTGCGCCAGCGCCATCTCTTCACTTTGGCGGGCCTGCATTTGCGCCTGCGACCAGTAGACAGGATAGATTTCAGGCCGGGAGGCGCTCAGCGTACCGAAAAAATTATCCCCCGGTCCTTTATACACCTCGTCAAAATGGTTCTTGTCCAGATAGTCGAGCATCGACTGGTCCCACGCCAGCGCCTGTTCGCGTGGAAAATGACCTTTAATCACCGCGCACCCACGGCGCTTAACCTCGGCGCGGGTGGCATCGCTAATGTTGCCCATCGCCAGTTCGCTAAAAGGGATAATTGGCCATACCGGCTGTCCCTGTGCCTTCAGATCGTTAATTTCCGCCACCCGGGCTGCTATGGTGGCGCTCAAACGGTCGAACACCGCCTGTACGTCGCCGATTTGCGCGCGTAGCGCCTGCTTCATCTGACGAATGGCCGCTTTTGGGTCGGCGGGCAGCGTTTCGTGGGTAAAAGGAGTCGTCATATCAACCTCATCATCTTTCGTTCGAAAGTAAAATTAGTTACATGTGATACTTTAAGTTAAAATAAGGTTAATGCAAGTTTAAAATATTGAGGGGAACACAAAGAGGGAAGCGAGAGGAAAACGTAAGGTGGCCAGGACGCCTTAATGTCTTATGCGGCTATTCCTTTCGTTCAGCCACTTTTCATTCGAAATAAATTTGTGGTTCTGCTCACATTGTTATTAAAATGTTTCTGGTCGCAGTTACAGCCAGGAGCTTAAGTATGACCGTTAACGTTGTCGTTACCGATATGGACGGCACTTTTCTCGACGATGCCAAGCAGTACGATCGTGTACGCTTCATGGCGCAATACCAGGAACTGAAAAAACGTAATATCGAATTTGTGGTCGCTAGCGGTAATCAGTACTACCAGTTGATCTCCTTCTTCCCCGAGCTGAAAGACGAAATTTCCTTCGTCGCAGAAAATGGCGCGCTGGTGTATGAACATGGCAAACAGTTGTTTCACGGGGAGCTAACCCGGCATGAATCGCGTATTGTGATTGGCGAACTGCTGAAGGATAAGCAGCTTAACTTCGTCGCCTGTGGTCTGAAAAGCGCTTATGTCAGCAAAAACGCTCCCGAGGCTTTCGTGGCGCTGATGGCCAAACATTATCACCGCCTGCAGCCGGTAAACGATTATCACGACATTGACGATATCCTGTTTAAGTTCTCCCTGAATTTGCCTGATGAACAAATTCCGCTGGTTATCGACAAACTGCACGTATCTCTGGATGGCATCATGAAGCCCGTCACCAGCGGCTTCGGTTTTATCGACCTGATTATCCCGGGACTGCATAAAGCGAATGGCATCAGTCGTCTGTTAAAGCGCTGGAACAGGTCGCCACAGAATGTCGTCGCCATTGGCGACAGCGGTAATGATGCGGAAATGTTGAAAATGGCGCATTACTCTTTTGCCATGGGCAATGCTGCAGACAATATCAAAGCGCTTTCACGCTATCACACTGATGATAATAACCATCAAGGCGCGCTCAACGTCATTCAGGCCGTGCTTGACGGCACCGATCCCTTCTGATTAACAGGCCTGCGCAGGCCTGTTAAGCGTAGCGCCATCAGGCAATTCGGACATATTGCCGATGGCGCCAGGGCAAATTACAGCATATGTTCGGTACGGGCGATGATATCGTCCTGCGCATCCGGCGACAGCGCGGTGAAGAAGGCGGAGTAGCCTGCCACACGCACGACCAGATCGCGGTACTGGTCCGGATGTTTTTTCGCATCCAGCAGCGTTTCGCGTGACACGATGTTGTACTGAATATGCCAGCCTTTATGCACCTCAAAGAACGTCCGTAGCAGAACCATCAGTTTCTGTTTGTCGGATTCGTTTTCCAGCGTCGTTGGGTTCAGTTTCTGGTTGAGCAGCACGCCGCCGAGAATGGAACCGGTAGGTAATTTGCCTACGGAACCAATCACCGCCGTCGGGCCGAGATGATCCGTACCTGATGCAGGGCTTGCGCCTTCCGCCAGCGGTGTATGCGCTTTGCGACCGTCCGGGGTAGCCATGGTCGCGGCGCCAAATGGCACGTTTGCTGAGATAGAGGACGTACCGGCGTAATAGTTGCCGCCGACAGGGCCACGACCATAGCGCGGGTTATGATATTGCTTCAGCTCATCAATATAGGTCTGATAAGCGCGCGCCAGCAGGGTATCGACACTGTCATCGTCGTTGCCGTACTTCGGCGCGCCGTTAATCAGACGCTGGCGCAACTGCTCGTGAGTCAGACCGTCGAAGTCATCGGCCAGCGCGGCGGCAAGCTGCTGTTGACCGATAACGCCCTGTTCGAAGACCAGTTTTTTCACGGCGGCGAGGCTGTTGCCCAGGTTGGCGATACCGACCTGCAGACCGGATACCCAGTCATATTTCGCGCCGCCTTGCTTGATACTTTTCGCTCGCTCAATACAGTCATCTACCAGCGCTGAGCAGAGAATATCGTGGACATTCTCTTCCAGCATGGTGTCGACCACATACTCAATTTCGATCGATTTGCGCGTGTAGTAGCGAATTTGGGTATCCCAGGCGGCCATCACTTCGTCAAAATTGTTAAAGTTGCCTGCGGAGAGCGCCTTTTCCTGCGGCAGAAATACTTTGCCGCTGGTGGCGTCGCGACCGCCTTCCAGCGCCGCCAGCATGACGCGGGCGAAGTTAATAAAGCTCATGCCGGTGCAGCGATAACCCCATTTCCCGCCGACGGCGGTTTCGATACAGCCGATCGCCGCGTAATCGTAAGCGTCCTGCGGTTCGATCCCCAACTTGATAAATTCCGGGATGACGATTTCATCATTGTTAAACGCCGGCATCCCAAAGCCGCAGCGGATGACCTGGACGCAGGCGTCAAGGAAATCGTTACTCATTCCGGCGTGATAACGCACACTGAGGTTGGGCTGGGTAGAACGCAAACGTCCGCAGGACTCCAGAATGGCGTAAGACAGCGGATTCACTGCGTCCATTGGCTGACCGTTGATGAGATTCTGACCGCCAATGGTGACGTTTTGATACAGCGGGCTGCCTGCGGAAGCTTTAGAGTGCGAACCGGAGCGGATCTTGTTTACTTCCAGCAGTTTCAGCCAGCAGCTGTGCAGCAGTTCAATGGCGTGCTCACGATCCAGCGTCTGGTTTAGTTCGACATCGCGACGATAATAAGGGTAAAGATACTGGTCCATACGACCAAATGACACCGAGTGACCGTTAGACTCAATTTGTAGAATCAGTTGGATGAAGTAGCACAATTGCAGTGCTTGCCAGAAGGTCTGCGGCGGTTGGTGGGCGATCACCTCGCAGTTTTCGGCGATGGTAAGTAGCTCTTTACGACGGCTTTCACGGGACTCTTCGCCTGCCATCTGGCGCGCCAGCGCGGCAAAGCGCGTGATGTGCTGGCTTACCGCGTCCAGCACAATATCAATCGCCTTCAGGAACTGCTCGCCATGCAGATCTTCCAGCACGGTCAGGTTGATGCGTGAGCGGCGCTCGGCGACTTTATCGCGCAGGCCATCAAGCCCTTTTTCCAGCAGTAGCGGGAAGTTCACCGCCAGGTGCGCGTCACCGGAAGTCATATTGCCTTCGGCTTTGATAATGCCAGTCGCCAGAAGCCCTTTTTGTTCATCGGTAAACATGCCGTAGCAGCGATCCTGGACGGTTTGACCGCGCCACCACGGACAGACGTCGTGCAGAATACGTTTGTTTTCTTCACTTACGGAAAAACCTGCGCCGGGCCGGTCCGCCAGGTCGTCGATCTCTTTTTCAATCCACGAGACGGTATATTCCGGGAAAATCGGCGCGGCGCGGACTTCACTTGCCTGGTTGCCGACGATCAGTTCATCGTGTTTTATCCAGATAGTGCGTTCCGCCAGGTGATGGGCCAGCGCCAGCGCACGGCGTACCGGAATCGGTTTATCCAGATGCTGCTGGTACATTTCGGTATAATGCTGCGCGCGTTCGGTACAGACCGGCGGTTTCACGATATGTACCAGCGCGGTTTTGTGCGCCTTAATGCGGTCACTGAGCGTGTCCAGTTTCAGTTGGGTCATGATAATTATCCTCGTAGGGTCGCGGTTAAACCTTTTTGGCAGGCGTACTTCTGGGCAAAATCGAGTAACGCCGGCGCATCCAGTGGTTTATCCGGGGCATGATAGGGTTGACTGAGTAAGTGGTATTTATTGATGCCCAGCGTGTGGTAGGGCAGAAAATGAATTTCCCCGACGTGCAGTTCGTCGGCGGCAAAGTCGGTAATGGCTTTAATGGCCTCCTCATCGGCATTAAATCCCTGAATCAGCGGGACGCGAATCACCATTTTTTTGCCCGCGGCGGCGAGTTTCCTGAGATTTTCCAGCACCCGCGAGGCGCTGCCATCGGTCCACTGCTTAAACGGCCCGTCGGCGACATGCTTCAAATCAGCCAGAAACAGATCGATATAAGGCAGTGAGGGCGCAATGTATTTCCATGGGACATGCAGACAGGTCTCAACCGCAGTATGAATACCGGCGTCATGGCTGGCTTTAAACAGCTCTGCCGCCAGCTCCGGCTGCATAAACGGTTCGCCGCCGGAAAGCGTAAGACCGCCGCCGCTGCGATCGTAAAAAGGTTTATCGCGCAGTACCGTCGCCATGATCTCATCCACGCTTTTTATTTCGCCGCACACGGTTAACGCCTGTGTGGGGCAGCAATGCGCCAGGACGGAAAAATGGGCGTCGGTCAGTTTCTCGCGATGGATGAGCAGGCCGTTTAGCGCGCGCTCAATGACGTCCGGCGCGGCTTGCGCGCACAGGTCGCATCCTTCGAGACACAGCCGCGCGTCGTATAACAGATCCTGAGCGCGGGCGCGGCTTTCCGGGTTCTGGCACCAGCGACAGCCCAACGAACAGCCTTTGAAAAATACTACGGTACGGATACCGGGGCCATCGTGGGTAGAATAGCGCTGAATATTGAAGATCATAAACGGCCTCTCTTATTTCATATAAAGATTAAATTACTTTCGAATGAAAGTTATCTTGATGTGCGTCAACGAATGGAGAGGTTCTGATAAAGAGGCGTTAAATGAGGTACAACATCACGGTTTGAGGCTGTGATATGGCGTTTAAGATGATGCCGCGCTGCTTGAGCCGATCGTCAGTCGGAGCTTGGGTAAGCTGGCTTTGCGTCTGATGACAGTAATTATCTGTTGATACAGCACGGCCATAAACCGTGCTTCGGTATGTTTATCCGTAAAGTGACTACTGACCGCAGACCTCACAGCCGGGGTTGCGCATCAACTTCATTTCGCGGAACTGACAGGTCATCGCATCGTACATGACGATTTTTCCGCTGGCAGGCTGACCGTAATGCGCCAGCAGCTTAATGGCCTCCATTGCCTGTAGCGAACCGATCACGCCAATCAGCGGCGCCATCACCCCTGCCTCTACGCAGGTCAGAGCGTTTTCGCCAAACAGGCGGCTCAGGCAGCGGTAACAGGGTTCGTTTTCCCGATACGTAAAGACGGTAACTTGTCCTTCCATACGAATGGCCGCGCCGGAGATTAGCGGCACTTTCGTGGTATAGCACCCGGCGTTAAGTTGATTACGTACGCTAACGTTATCGGTACAGTCCAGTACCAGCGAATGCCCGGCAATCAGGCTGGTCATAGCGTCGTCGTCCAGCCGCGCGTTAACGGGCGTAATGGTAATATGCGGGTTGATTCGCGCCAGCGCGTCGCGGGCGGACTCTACCTTTGGCTGCCCGACCGTGGCGTCGCTGTGCAAGGTTTGACGCTGGAGATTGGAAACGGAAACGGTATCAAAATCGAGTAGCGTCAGTTGCCCGACGCCAGCGCCGGCCAGATACTGCGTTGCCGCGCAGCCGAGTCCGCCCAGCCCGACCACTAATACCCGCGCCTCTTTTAACGCTTCCTGCCCTTCAA
Organism: Salmonella sp. NW645; assembly: GCF_051703725.1. NCBI lineage: Bacteria > Pseudomonadati > Pseudomonadota > Gammaproteobacteria > Enterobacterales > Enterobacteriaceae > Salmonella > Salmonella sp. NW645. Next base: position 83,713 of record NZ_JAMMKR010000009.1, read on the forward strand.
AATCGAAGCCGCGCAGAATAATTTGTCGGTTATAGCGCAGCATCTCCTGGTCGCTAAGTTCCGCCATTACAGGCCTCCGAACAGAGCATTAAACGGCTCGACTTCCACCCATTCTCCCGGCTCAACATTGCCGCGTTCACGCTCCAGCACAATAAAGCAGTTGCCCAGACTAAACGAGCTGAAAATATGTGAACCCTGGTGCCCGGTGGTCGTGACCTCCAGTTCGCCGTTGGCGCTACGTTGCAGGATGCCGCGCTGGAAATCGAGACGCCCCGGCGTTTTCTTCAGGCGAGATGTTGTGCGTACACGCTGGCGCGGCGGTACAGCGCTTGCCGTGTTGCCGCCAAGCTTCGCCAGTAAAGGCTGAACCAGTTGATAAAAAGTGAGCGCCGCAGAGACTGGATTCCCCGGCAGGCCACAGAACCAGCTATTACTGAGTTTGCCGAAGGCAAACGGTTTGCCTGGCTTGATAGCCAGCTTCCAGAAGGCGATTTCGCCCAACTCCTCAAGGATGGTTTTGGTATAGTCCGCTTCACCAACCGAGACGCCGCCGGAGCTTATCACTACATCGGCCTGGCTGTCGGCGTCGATAAACGCGGCGCGAATCTTACCGGGATCGTCAGGAATAATGCCTAAATTGATCACTTCGCAGCCAAGCTGTTGCAGCATCAAATGTATAGTTAGACGGTTAGTGTCATAAATTTGCCCCGCCTCCAACGGCTGGCCCGGAAGCTGGAGCTCGTCGCCGGTCGAGAACAGCGCTACGCGCACTTTACGTACAACCTGCGCATCGGCAATTCCCAGCGACGCCAGCACCGGCAGTTCGGCAGTAGTCAGGCGCGTACCGGCCGGAAAGACCACCGCATCCTGGCGAATATCCTCGCCGCGGCGGCGGATGTTTTGTCCGCAACGAACATCGGCGGTAAAACGCACGCCATCATCGGTTTGTTCCGTCTGCTCTTGCATGACTACCGCCTCGCAACCTGCCGGCACCGGGGCGCCGGTCATAATGCGAATGCAGGTTGCCGCAGGCCATTCTCCCTGGTAAGGCTGACCGGCAAATGCTTTGCCGACGACGGGTAGCGGCTTATCGGCGGACAAATCCGCCACACGTACCGCATAACCATCCATAGCTGAATTATCAAAGCCGGGAACATCGAGGGGAGAAACGATATCGGTCGCCAGGATGCGGCCAAAGCAGTTCACCAGCGGCAACGTTTCTACGGCGGTGAGCGGGGTAATACGTGAAAGCATCTGGGTCAGCGCCGTTTCAAGCGGCATCAATCCGGCGGAAAATTCCATGAACATACTCCTGCGAGGCAAAATCGAATCCGGCTATTATGTCAGAAAACAGTGGCGGGCAGTATGCTACCTCGGTCTTAGAGACGGCCTTGTGCCTTTACATACCTTACGCATCTTTCTATATTCAAAAATCGAATGAATAACTCACAACAATTCTGATAGTTATAGTAAAAGTTGTGTGCCACCGTTAATGGACCCTAAAAATGAATAAAGCAGTGATTGCGATTCACGGCGGCGCAGGCGCGATTGCTCGCGCGCAAATGAGCCATGAGCAGGAGCTACGCTATATCCAGGCGCTGTCAGAGATTGTCGAAAGCGGGCAAAAGATGCTGGAAGCAGGTGACAGCGCGCTTGATGTAGTGACGGAAGCGGTGCGCCTGCTGGAAGCGTGTCCGCTCTTCAATGCGGGTATCGGCGCGGTCTATACCCGAGACGGGACTCATGAACTGGATGCCTGCGTGATGGACGGCAATACCCTGAAAGCCGGAGCCGTCGCGGGCGTGAGTCATGTTCGCCATCCTGTGCTCGCCGCCAGACTGGTGATGGAGCGCAGCCCGCATGTACTCATGGTGGGGGAAGGGGCGGAAAACTTTGCCTTTTCACAGGGGATGGCGCGCGTTTCGCCGGATATCTTTTCCACCCCGGCGCGTTACGAGCAATTGCTGGCGGCGCGTGCGGCGGGCGAAATGGCGCTCGATCACAGCGGCGCGCCGCTGGACGAAACGAAAAAAATGGGTACAGTCGGCGCGGTGGCGCGGGATAAATTCGGCAATCTGGCGGCGGCAACGTCTACCGGTGGGATGACCAATAAATTGCCCGGGCGCGTCGGCGACAGCCCGCTGGTCGGCGCAGGGTGTTATGCCAACAACGCCAGCGTCGCCGTTTCCTGTACCGGAACGGGAGAGGTCTTTATTCGCACGCTCGCGGCTTACGATATCGCCGCATTGATGGAATATGGCGGACTCAGCCTTGCCGATGCCTGTGAGCGCGTGGTGATGGAAAAATTACCGGCGCTGGGCGGCAGCGGTGGATTAATCGCCGTTGATCACGAAGGTAATGTCGCGTTGCCGTTTAACAGCGAAGGGATGTATCGCGCCTGGGGATATGCCGAGGATACCCCTACCACAGGAATTTACCGGGAATAAGGAGCCGCAGGTGCCGCACAGCGATGAGCTGGATAGCCGCGATGTTCTGTCCGTCAGTGGCCTGAATATCGCGTTTCACCACGAAGGGCAACAGATAGACGCCGTGCGTAATGTGTCATTACGCCTGAAGCGTGGAGAGACTCTGGCGATTGTCGGCGAGTCGGGATCGGGAAAATCGGTGACGGCGCTGGCGTTAATGCGGCTGATTGAGCAGTCGGGCGCGAACGTGCGCTGCGGCGAAATGCTGTTGCGTCGGCGTAATCGCCAGGTGATTGAGTTGTCTGAGCAGAGTGACGCGCAGATGCGGCGTGTGCGCGGCGCGGATATCGCCATGATTTTCCAGGAGCCAATGACCTCGCTCAACCCGGTGTTTACCGTTGGCGAGCAAATTGCCGAATCTATTCGTTTGCATCAGGGCGCCAGCCACGAAGAGGCGCTGGCGGAAGCGAAACGTATGCTCGATCAGGTACGGATCCCGGAGTCGCAGGCGATTTTATCGCGTTATCCGCATCAGCTTTCCGGCGGGATGCGCCAGCGAGTCATGATCGCGATGGCGCTATCCTGCCGTCCGGCGGTATTGATTGCCGATGAACCCACCACGGCGCTGGATGTCACTATCCAGGCGCAAATTCTGCAACTTATCAAAGTGTTGCAGCAAGAGATGTCGATGGGCGTGATTTTTATCACCCACGACATGGGCGTCGTGGCGGATATTGCCGATCGCGTGCTGGTGATGTATCAAGGCGAGGCCGTGGAAACCGGCAGCGTAGAGCAGATTTTCCATGCGCCGACGCATCCTTATACCCAAACGTTGCTGGCCGCCGTCCCTCAGCTTGGCGCGATGCGCGGCCACTCGCTGCCACGCCGTTTCCCGTTGATTTCCGCTGACGAACCGGCCCTTTATGAATCGCAGATTGAGCAAGACACGGTGGTGGAAGGCGAGCCTATTCTCCAGGTTCGGGGGCTGGTGACGCGATTCCCGCTGCGTAGCGGTCTCTTTAACCGCGTTACGCGTGAAGTTCATGCCGTTGAGAATATCAGTTTCGATCTCTGGCCGGGCGAAACGCTATCGCTGGTGGGCGAGTCCGGTAGCGGAAAATCGACGACCGGACGCGCGCTGCTGCGGTTGGTTGAATCCCGGCAGGGGGAGATTATCTTTAACGGCCAGCGCATTGACACGCTGTCTGCGGGTAAACTCCAGCCGTTGCGCCGCGATATTCAATGTATTTTCCAGGACCCTTACGCCTCGCTCGACCCGCGCCAGACCGTGGGGTATTCCATTATGGAACCTTTACGGATTCATGGCCTGGGGCAGGGGGACGCTGCGGCAAAGCGCGTGGCCTGGTTGCTTGAGCGTGTCGGATTACGTCCTGAACATGCCTGGCGTTATCCGCATGAGTTTTCCGGTGGTCAACGTCAGCGCATCTGCATTGCTCGCGCGCTGGCATTGAATCCTAAAGTGATTATTGCTGATGAGGCTGTCTCCGCGCTGGATGTTTCCGTTCGCGGGCAGATCATTAATTTATTGCTCGATTTACAACGGGAAATGGGGATCGCCTACCTGTTTATTTCGCATGATATGGCGGTCGTGGAGCGAATTAGCCATCGCGTAGCGGTGATGTATCTTGGTCAAATTGTTGAGATGGGGCCGCGGCGCGCCGTTTTTGAAAATCCGCAGCATCCTTATACGCGTAAATTGATGGCGGCGGTGCCGGTTGCCGATCCCTCCAGACACCGGCCGCGGCGCGTTCTGCTATCAGATGATATACCCAGCAATATTCATAAACGTGGCGAAGAGACGCCCGCCGTTTCATTACAGTTGGTCGGGCCGGGACATTATGTTGCGCGGCCGCTGCAGGATAATGCGCTCTCGCGCTTATAACATTCAGACAGGCAGGGTTTCAGGAGAACAACATGACGCAATTTATTACGCATAAATGGCTGGCGGCGCTGGGACTGGCCTCATCCATTGCGGCTTTTCCGGCCCTGGCGGCCAAAGATGTGGTGGTGGCGGTAGGGTCTAATTTCACCACGCTCGATCCGTATGACGCCAACGATACGCTCTCGCAGGCGGTGGCGAAGTCATTTTATCAGGGGCTGTTTGGCCTGGATAAAGACATGAAGGTAAAAAACGTCCTGGCGAAAGGCTATACCGTTTCTGATGACGGTCTGACCTACACCATTACCCTACGGCAGGGGGTGAAATTTCAGGACGGCGCGGATTTTGATGCGGCGGCGGTGAAAGCGAATCTCGATCGCGCCAGCAATCCGGATAACCACCTCAAGCGTTATAACCTGTATAAAAATATCGCAAAAACGGAGGTTGTCGACCCGGCAACGGTAAAAATTACCCTGAAACAGCCGTTCTCCGCTTTCATTAATATTCTGGCGCACCCGGCGACGGCGATGATCTCGCCGCAAGCGCTGGAAAAATATGGCAAGGATATTGGTTTTCATCCGGTCGGTACCGGTCCATACCAGCTTGAAACCTGGAATCAGACCGACTTTGTCAAAGTGAAAAAGTTCGCTGGTTACTGGCAGCAGGGCTTACCCAAGCTGGATTCTATTACCTGGCGTCCGGTTACTGACAACAATACCCGCGCGGCGATGCTGCAAACCGGCGAAGCGCAATTTGCTTTTCCTATCCCTTATGAGCAGGCCGCGTTACTGGCGAAAAATAAAAACCTCGAACTGGTCGCCAGCCCGTCTATTATGCAGCGTTACATCAGTATGAATGTGACGCAGAAGCCGTTTGATAATCCTAAGGTGCGTGAGGCGTTGAATTACGCTATCAATCGTCAGGCGCTGGTTAAAGTGGCGTTTGCCGGATACGCCACGCCGGCGACGGGCGTGGTGCCGCCGTCGATAGCCTATGCGCAAAGCTATCAGCCGTGGCCCTATGATCCGGCTAAAGCGCGCGAACTGTTGAAAGAGGCGGGGTATCCAGACGGTTTCAGTACCACGCTGTGGTCATCGCACAACCATAGCACCGCGCAAAAAGTGTTGCAGTTTACCCAACAGCAACTGGCGCAGATTGGCATTAAAGCCCGGATAACCGCGATGGACGCTGGCCAGCGCGCCGCGGAAGTTGAGGGCAAAGGGCAAAAAGAGAGCGGCGTGCGAATGTTCTATACCGGCTGGTCGGCGTCGACGGGCGAAGCTGACTGGGCGTTATCGCCGCTCTTCGCATCACAAAACTGGCCGCCGACGCAGTTTAATACCGCTTTTTACAGCAACAAGCAGGTCGACAGCGATTTGGCGGCGGCCTTAAAGACCAACGATCCGCAGGAGAAAACACGATTATACAAAGAGGCGCAGGATATTATCTGGAAAGAGTCGCCCTGGATACCGTTGGTGGTGGAGAAATTGGTTTCTGCGCACAGTAAAAATTTGACCGGTTTCTGGATTATGCCGGATACCGGTTTCAGCTTTGACGATGCGGATTTGAAGTAAGTAATGCGATGGGGCTGGATGGCGCGCGCGTTGTCCGCCATCCGGTAAAAGGTTCGTGTGATGCTTAACTATGTTCTCAAGCGCCTGCTGGGATTAATTCCTACGCTGTTGATTGTGGCAGTGTTGGTGTTTTTATTTGTTCATTTGTTGCCCGGCGACCCGGCGCGGCTGATAGCCGGACCAGAAGCCGACGCGCAGGTGATCGCGCTGGTTCGTCAGCAGCTGGGGCTTGATCAGCCGCTTCATGTCCAGTTTTGGCGTTACATCACCCATGTTTTACAAGGCGATTTCGGTACGTCAATGGTTTCCCGCCGCCCGGTTTCTGAGGAGATCGCCAGCCGCTTTTTGCCGACGCTGTGGCTGACGATAACCAGTATGATATGGGCGGTTCTGTTTGGCATGGCGATCGGCATCGCCGCCGCCGTGTGGCGTAATCGATGGCCTGACCGGGTAGGAATGACGCTTGCCGTGACCGGCATTTCTTTCCCGGCTTTTGCGCTGGGAATGTTGTTAATGCAGATTTTTTCCGTGGATCTGGGCTGGCTACCGACCGTGGGGGCGGATAGCTGGCAACATTATATTTTACCCTCCCTGACGCTTGGCGCGGCGGTGGCATCAGTCATGGCGCGTTTTACGCGCTCCTCGTTTGTCGATGTCCTGAGCGAGGATTACATGAGGACCGCGCGGGCGAAAGGCGTCAGTGAAACGTGGGTGGTGTTAAAACATGGCCTGCGCAATGCGATGATCCCGGTCGTCACCATGATGGGACTGCAATTTGGCTTTCTGCTTGGCGGATCGATCGTCGTCGAAAAAGTGTTTAACTGGCCGGGGCTTGGGCGATTACTGGTCGACTCGGTCGACATGCGCGACTACCCCGTGATTCAGGCGGAAGTGCTGCTGTTTTCTCTGGAATTTATTCTTATCAACTTAGTGGTGGATGTCCTCTATGCCGCCATTAATCCGGCTATCAGGTATAAGTAAGGATGCGATTATTTAACTGGCGCCGTCAGGCGATTTTACATGCTATGCCGGTGGTAAAACCCGACCAGATACGCACGCCATGGCGGGAGTTCTGGCGTCGTTTTCGCCGCCAGCATGTCGCGTTGGTCGCCGGGGGATTCGTACTGGCGTTAATTCTGGTGGCGATTTTTGCCCGCTGGCTGACGCCCTACGATGCGGAAAACTATTTTGACTACGATAGCCTGAACAATGGCCCCTCTTTGCAGCACTGGTTTGGCGTTGACTCGCTGGGAAGAGACATCTTTAGCCGGGTTCTCGTTGGGGCGCAGATCTCACTGGCGGCGGGCGTGTTCGCGGTATTTATCGGCGCGATAATCGGCACGGTGTTGGGATTGCTGGCGGGATATTATGAAGGCTGGTGGGATCGTTTCATTATGCGCATTTGCGATGTGCTGTTCGCCTTCCCCGGCATTTTGCTGGCGATTGCCGTTGTGGCGGTGTTAGGCAGCGGTATTGCTAATGTGATCGTTGCGGTGGCGATTTTCTCTATTCCGGCGTTTGCACGTTTGGTGCGCGGAAATACCCTGGTCTTAAAACAGCAGACGTTTATTGAGTCTGCCCGCAGTATCGGCGCCAGCGACACGACGATTTTGTTTAGCCATATCTTGCCGGGAACGGTCTCGTCAATTGTGGTTTTCTTTACGATGCGTATCGGTACGTCAATTATTTCCGCGGCAAGCCTGTCATTTCTCGGATTAGGCGCGCAGCCGCCAACGCCGGAGTGGGGAGCGATGCTCAATGAAGCGCGGGCGGATATGGTCATCGCGCCGCACGTAGCGCTCTTCCCGGCGGTGGCGATTTTCCTGACTGTGCTGGCGTTTAACCTGTTAGGCGACGGGTTGCGCGATGCGCTGGACCCGAAGATTAAGGGGTAAGCCAGCCCGGTGGCGTTGACGCCTGGCGGGCCTGGAACGGGCTCGCCAGGTGGGGTAACACATCCGACACCCGCGCCGGGGGAGGTGGCGTTAAACCCGACTGCCCCACAAATCATATTCGTCGGCGTTTTCCACTTTCACGCGCACGATATCGCCCGGCTTGACGTTGGTTTCGCCGTTCAAATAGACCGCGCCGTCAATTTCCGGCGCATCCGCCATGCTACGCCCGATAGCGCCTTCTTCGTCAACCTCGTCGACGATCACCAGAATTTCGCGGCCCACTTTTTCCTGCAAGCGCTCAGCGGAGATTTGCTGTTGCAGTTGCATAAAGCGGTTCCAGCGCTCTTCTTTCACCTCTTCCGGCACCTGATCCGGCAGGTCATTCGCGCCTGCGCCTTCCACCGGGCTGTACTTGAAGCAGCCTACACGATCGAGGCGCGCCTCTTTCAGGAAGTCGAGCAGCATCTGGAAGTCTTCTTCCGTTTCGCCGGGGAAGCCGACAATAAAGGTGGAGCGTAGGGTCAGTTCCGGGCAGATTTCGCGCCACTGCTTAATGCGCGCCAGTTGGCGGTCAACGGAACCGGGACGTTTCATCAGTTTAAGAATCCGCGGGCTGGCATGTTGCAGCGGAATGTCCAGATAGGGCAGGATTTTGCCTTCCGCCATTAGCGGAATCACATCATCAACGTGTGGGTAGGGGTAGACGTAGTGCAGACGTGTCCAGACGCCCAGTTTTGATAACTGTTCGCACAGGCTCACCATACTGGTTTTCACCGGTTCGCCATTATGGAATCCGGTGCGGTGCTTCACATCTACGCCGTAGGCGGAGGTATCTTGCGAAATCACCAGAATCTCTTTGACCCCGGCATCAACCAGACGTTTCGCTTCGCTTAATACGTCGCCAATCGGACGGCTGACCAGATCCCCGCGCATCGACGGGATGATGCAGAACGTGCAGCGGTGATTACAGCCTTCAGAAATTTTCAGATACGCATAATGGCGCGGCGTCAGTTTTACACCCTGTTCCGGTACGAGGCTTAAAAATGGATTGTGCTTCGGCTTCGGTACGTAATGATGTACGTGCTGCAGAACTTGCTCATAGCTATGCGGCCCGGTGATTTCCAGTACTTTCGGATGCACTTCGCGGATCTGATCTTCTTTTGCGCCCAGGCAGCCGGTGACGATTACCTTACCGTTTTCGTTCAGCGCTTCGCCAATGGCTTCCAGCGACTCTTGTACCGCGCTGTCAATAAAGCCACAGGTATTAACGATAACCATATCCGCATCGTCATAGCGTGGCACAACGTCATAGCCTTCGGTACGCAGCTCAGTCAGGATGCGTTCCGAATCAACGAGGTTTTTCGGACAGCCCAGGGAAACGAAGCCGATCTTTGGCTGGTGGGTTACATTACTCATAGCTTAAAAAGTGTTCATTTATTGGAATGGTCAGGGCAGGGATTCTACAGATATCCGAACAAAAATTGTATCGCAATCTCATCAGGAGCGGCGGCATCAACCGTTGTGGTTGTCAGCAAAAGGTGAAAAAGGGCAATTCTAAGAAAATTCTTGATCTCTGACACCCCCTTTGTCTAAAAAACGACCATACTATTAAGTTGAACCCTGGTAGAAAAGAGGAGGAAAAAAGGTATGGTCGTTGACAGACTGAGAACCGATCTTCTCAACAAGCTGATAAACGCGCGTATCGATCTTGCCGCTTATCTGCAATTGCGAAAAGCGAAGGGGTATATGTCAGTCAGCGAAAGTGACACTCTGCGTGACAATTTTTTTGAACTGAATCGCGAGCTCCACGATCACGCTTTACGGCAGGGACTGCATCTCGATCAGGAAGAGTGGAACGCGCTGCGCCGTGCCGAAGGCGCGCTTGCAGCCGCCGCCGTTTGTTTAATGAGCGGACACCATGATTGTCCGACCTTTATTGCCGTCAACGCAGATAAACTTGAAAACTGTCTGACAACTTTGACGCTGAGTATTCAGAGTCTGAAAGCACATTCACCGCTTACACAGGTCTGAATAAGGGGGAGGCGACTCCCCCTTTTTACCGGACCGCGCCGCTTAATGTTTTGTAAAAATAAACCGACCTCTTGCGATGCTGACTACGCTTTAACGCAGAGCCCTGAAGGAGGCGGTATGCGTCGAATACTTCTCGCGATAGTTTCATTCTCTCTTTTCTCTTCATGGGCGAACGCCAATCTTGCGCCGGTGAACGTTGAGGTGCTGCAAACCCGACTCGATCACCCGTGGTCGCTGGCTTTTTTGCCGGATAACCGTGGGATGCTCATTACCCTGAAAGGGGGACAACTGCGCCACTGGCAGGCGGGACGGGGACTTTCCGATCCGCTGGCTGGCGTACCGAAAGTGTGGGCAAAAGGGCAGGGAGGTTTGCTGGACGTCGTGCTGGCGCCTGACTTTGCCCAGTCGCGCCGCGTCTGGCTGAGCTATGCTGAAGCTGACCGCGAAGGAAATGCCGGTACGGCAGTCGGTTTTGGACGGCTGAGCGACGATCTTCAGCGTCTGGAGTATTTTCGTACCGTGTTTCGCCAGATGCCTAAGCTGTCTACCGGCAACCATTTCGGCGGACGTATGGTATTCGATGCGCAAGGATCTCTTTTTATTGCCCTGGGTGAAAATAACCAGCGCGCTACCGCGCAGGATTTGGATAAATTACAGGGTAAGCTGGTGCGCCTGACCGGGCAGGGCGAAATTCCGCCGGATAATCCGTTTGTGCATCAGGCGGGCGCGCGTCCGGAAATCTGGTCTTACGGTATTCGTAATCCGCAGGGGCTGGCCATCAATCCCTGGAGCGGCGCGCTATGGCTGCATGAACACGGTCCGCGCGGCGGCGATGAAATTAACATCCCGGAAAAAGGCAAAAATTATGGCTGGCCGCTGGCCACATGGGGCGTCAACTATAGTGGTCTAAAAGTGCCGGAAGCCAAAGGTGAAATTGTCGAAGGAACGGAGCAACCGGTTTACTACTGGAAGGATTCTCCGGCGATCAGCGGGATGGCTTTTTATGCCAGCGACGTTTTTGCGCCGTGGCGGCACAAACTGTTTATCGGCGCGCTAAAAGATAAAGAGGTCATTGTGATGCGCGTCGATGGCAATACGGTGACGGAAGAAGGCCGTATTCTGGGTGACAGAAAGCAGCGTATTCGGGATGTGCGTGTCGGACCTGACGGCTACTTATATGTGTTAACCGATGAGTCCGACGGGCAGTTACTCAAGGTAAGTCCTGCAGCCACGCGTTAGGTCACCGGGATCATCACCACTTTGCGAAAAGCAGGGCGCTCGGTAAGCTGTTGATACCAGCGTTCCAGATTCGGGCGCGGCGTCCATTTCAGACCCACGTTCAGCAGGTTATAGACGAAAGGCGCAATAGCGATATCACCGGTGCCAAAGTTATCCCCGGAGAACCACGGCTGGTGGGCCAGAGCATCATCAAGAAGCGCAAACAGGCCATCACACTTTTCGATACCAGCTTCAATTGCCGCCTGGTCGCGTTTTTCCGGCGGGGTTCTGACCAGTCCCATCAGGATCACACGGTGCGCCGGGCTTAACGTTTGATTCGCCCAGTCCATCCATTTTTCGCCCTCCGCACGCCGCGCCGGATTATCAACCCATAGCCGGTTCTGGCCGTATTGCGCCGCCAGATAGCGGACAATGGCATTGGATTCCCACAATAACAGGTCGGTTTCATCATCTTTAAGCAGCGGCACCAGTCCATTGGGATTCATCGCCAGATAGTCGGCATCCTGGTTAACGCCGAATTTTCCGCCTGCCAGAATTTGATCGTATGGCAGTTCCAGCTCTTCAAGCGTCCACAACACTTTTTTAACATTAGTCGAGTTGTTCCGGCCCCACAGCGTAATCATATTAACCCCTTCTGTTTTATCAGGATGATGACAGTAATCGGCCTACCGTGAGATAAACCTAACATTTACACAATGGTCTGTAAAAAAATCGTTATGAAGGAAGCGTAACGGGATGTTATTGCATAAACTTTAAAAACTTTACCAAGTTACGGTTTCTTTAACGTCGTGAGTGCGTTATTACTCACCGCACTTATTACACGGTGGTGTGACGTGTGTTTTTGGAATGGATACTCGGGTGGTACTATGACGCAATACGCTTCTTCCCTTCGTAGCCTCGCGGCAGGTTCGGTTCTCTTATTCCTTTTCGCTTCGCCTGTAAAGGCAGAGGAACAAACGATCGCGCCGCCGGGCGTTGATGCGCGAGCCTGGATCTTAATGGATTACGCCAGCGGTAAAGTACTGGCGGAAGGTAATGCCGATGAGAAACTTGACCCTGCCAGTTTGACAAAAATTATGACCAGCTACGTAGTGGGCCAGGCGCTGAAGGCAGGGAAAATCAAGCTGACCGATATGGTAACGGTGGGCAAAGATGCCTGGGCGACGGGGAACCCGGCGCTACGTGGGTCGTCGGTGATGTTTCTGAAGCCAGGCGATCAGGTGTCTGTTGCGGATCTTAATAAAGGCATCATCATTCAGTCAGGTAATGATGCCTGTATCGCGCTTGCCGACTACGTCGCCGGAAGCCAGGAGTCCTTTATCGGCCTGATGAATGCCTATGCGAAACGACTGGGATTAACGAATACAACCTTCCAGACGGTACACGGTCTTGATGCGCCAGGGCAGTTCAGTACCGCTCGCGATATGGCGTTGCTCGGCAAGGCCTTGATTCACGATGTGCCTGACGAATACGCCATTCATAAAGAGAAAGAATTTACTTTTAATAATATTCGTCAACCGAACCGCAACCGCCTGTTGTGGAGCACCAATCTGCATGTCGACGGCATGAAAACGGGGACAACGGCTGGCGCTGGGTATAACCTTGTCGCCTCCGCCACTCAGGGCGATATGCGTCTGATCTCTGTCGTGCTGGGGGCGAAAACGGACCGTATTCGTTTTAATGAGTCAGAAAAACTGTTGACCTGGGGTTTCCGCTTCTTTGAAACGGTCACGCCGATTAAACCTGACGCGACATTCGTGACGCAACGGGTCTGGTTTGGCGATAAGCCTGAGGTCAATTTGGGGGCGGGCGATGCGGGGTCTGTGACGATTCCGCGTGGGCAGCTTAAAAACCTGAAGGCCAGCTTTACGTTGAACGAACCACAGCTCACGGCGCCGTTGAAGAAAGGGCAGGTTGTCGGCACCATCGATTTCCAGCTTAACGGAAAATCCATTGAGCAACGCCCGTTAATGGTGATGGAAAACGTCGAGGAGGGGGGATTTTTCAGCCGGATGTGGGATTTTGTGCTGATGAAACTCCATCAGTGGTTTGGCAGTTGGTTCTCGTAAAATAACCCCGTTGCCGGGTGCGCGTCGCATCCGGCAACGGGCGGTTAATACATCAGAGTAATTTGTTGCGCTTTAGCGTAGGCCACAAAGGCCTCATCGGGACGGCGGTCGCTGATAATCGTATCAAAGCGTGATAATTCCCCCATCCGCGCCGGACGTACCTTGCCGAATTTACTGTGATCCACCACCAGTACATGGCACTGTGCCATCGTCATGGCCCAATGTTTTACCGGCAGCTCTTCCAGATTAAAGCAGGTAGCGCCTTTACTGGTATGAACGCCGGCGGCGGAATAAAACGCGATATCCGGACAAATATTGTTTAAGGTTTCATGGAAATCAAGCGGTTTGAAAATGGCGTTGCTGGCGTGAAACTCCCCGCCGCTGAGGATAGCGCGGCAATGGGGTTTGTCCTGCAGCGCCAGGAAGGTATTAAGTGAATAGCACACCGCCGTAAAGGGAAGGTCATTATCAATGGCTTCAATGATCCACGGCGTGGTGGTGCCACAGTCAATAAATACCGTCTGATGCGCTTGTACCAGGCCTGCAGCCAACTGAGCGGCTCGGCGTTTTTCTTCCACCAGACGAGATTTTTGATCGCTTAACAGATAATGACTGGCGCTGCGGGGCTCCAGTACGATATAGCCGCCCAGCAACACGACAGGCGCGCTTTTATGGTTCAGGTCGCGACGAATGGTCATTTCAGAGACGCCCAACAGGGTCGCGGCTTCTTTAAGGTGAAGTTTATCGCTGCGTTTTAAGGCCTGCAGCAATTGACCAATACGCTCGTCGCGTCGCGTTTCCATAGTTCCCCTGGAGAGTTAAATAAGCGCTCCGCACCATACAGAGCGCTTAATATTACTCTTTTTTTCGCTGTTTAGTCACGTACCCAGCCTTTTCGAATGGGCAACGCGAAACAGAAACGGTAACAACGTTGCAGCGCCTGGTAGAGCGGCGCGCCGTACCATTGCCAGATCAGCTGTGCGCTCAGGCAGCCAAGCATCGCTACCAGCAGCGCGCCAATCATATCTAACGGCCAGTGTACGCCGAGATAGACGCGCGACCAGGCGATGGTAATGGCTATCGCCATCATCACGATGCCTGACCAGAGGCGGTGCCAGAACAAAAACGCCAGCGCAAAGGTAAAAATCACCGTACCGTGATCGCTGGGGAACGAGTCATCGGCGGCATGATGCAGGAAGTTATAGCCGATATGATCGACAAATGGACGGTCGTGCGGGAAAAGGTGTCCCATTGTCCAGGAGACCGCCAGACTGATAATCAGCGCGATGCCAATTTTAACGATCAGCTGACGCTGGGCGCAGACCCGATCGCGGGGACCCCACAGCCAGAGTACAACGGCTAAGAGCGGGACGATGTTGATAAGATCTTTGGCGATAAAGATAGCGAGCGAAATTGTCCACTGCGCGGAATCAGGCGTGGCGTTAATAAAATAAAACAGCGAGTTGTTAAGGTTTTCCAGCATAACATCCAGGCTCGGAGCAATGAAATCAAAAGGGATAGCCAGCTCATCCCCGTGCAAACTGAGCATAAATGCAGCGTAACAGGGAGGAAAAGCAGTATTGTCTTATTTGGCGGCAACATGAAGAGATTTAAGACAATGGCATAAAATAATGTCGATGATAACGGCGCAAACTTAAATTAACCTTAAAGTACGCAAGCGCTAAGTGGCTTTCTGTAAAAATGTGCGCTATTTCCCTTGCAGCCTCATAATTCGCTATCTCAGTTCCCCGACTTTCATTACACTCTGCGCGGTTTTTATTGGCGAAGAGATGGTATGCAGAATCGTTTACAATCAGGCGGCAGGCTGGGACGTCAGGCGTTGCTTTTTCCTCTCTGTCTGGTGCTGTACGAATTTTCTACTTATATTGGCAACGACATGATCCAGCCGGGTATGCTGGCGGTGGTTGAGCAGTATCAGGCGGGCCTGGACTGGGTTCCGACGTCCATGACCGCTTATCTGGCGGGCGGTATGTTCTTACAGTGGCTGCTTGGCCCGTTGTCTGACCGGATTGGCCGTCGTCCTGTGATGCTGGCGGGCGTTGTGTGGTTTATTGTCACCTGCCTGGCGACGTTACTGGCGAAAAACATCGAACAATTTACCTTCCTGCGTTTTTTGCAAGGGATTAGCCTGTGTTTTATCGGCGCTGTAGGGTATGCCGCGATTCAGGAATCCTTTGAGGAAGCGGTGTGTATAAAAATTACCGCGCTGATGGCGAACGTGGCGTTAATCGCGCCGCTACTGGGACCACTGGTTGGGGCGGCATGGGTGCATGTTCTGCCGTGGGAGGGGATGTTTATTTTATTTGCCGCACTGGCCGCTATCGCCTTTTTCGGGCTACAGCGCGCAATGCCGGAGACCGCCACGCGGCGGGGCGAAACGTTGTCATTTAAGGCGCTGGGCCGGGATTATCGGCTGGTGATAAAAAACCGGCGGTTCGTCGCAGGGGCGTTAGCGCTGGGATTTGTCAGCCTGCCGCTGTTGGCCTGGATTGCGCAGTCGCCGATTATCATCATTAGCGGCGAACAGCTCAGCAGCTATGAATATGGTCTGCTACAGGTGCCCGTTTTTGGCGCGCTCATTGCCGGTAATCTGGTGTTGGCGCGTTTAACCTCCCGACGTACGGTTCGCTCGCTGATCGTGATGGGCGGCTGGCCTATCGTCGCGGGGCTGATCATCGCCGCGGCGGCGACGGTGGTTTCATCCCATGCTTATTTATGGATGACGGCGGGATTAAGCGTATACGCTTTTGGCATTGGGCTGGCGAATGCTGGACTGGTGCGTCTGACGCTCTTCTCCAGCGATATGAGTAAAGGAACGGTCTCGGCGGCGATGGGAATGCTACAAATGCTGATTTTTACCGTTGGCATTGAAGTAAGTAAACACGCCTGGTTAAGCGGCGGCAATGGGCTATTTAGCCTGTTTAATCTGGCAAACGGTATTCTTTGGCTACTGCTGATGCTGGTCTTCTTAAAAGATAAGCGGACGGGGAATTTGCAAACAGTCTGAGAGAGCGGCTACGCCTGATAAGCTTTCTGTTATCAGGCATAGAGAGGTATCCGCTAGACGTTGAACGGCGGCTCGTTGTTTAATACGCTGTCGATAATATCCAGCACGCCTTCCTGGTTGTTCGATCCGGCGCGGTATTTCGCCGCCGCCGCGACCGCTTCGCTGGCGTGCGACATGGCAAAACTAAACCCGGCCTGACGCAGCATCTCAATATCGTTGCCGCCGTCGCCGAAGACCACCACTTCACTATCATGAATGCCCCAGCGCTGCTGTAACAGACGCAGGCCGTTGGCTTTATGCACGCCGGGAATTATTAAATCAATACTGCCATAGCCGGTATGAACAGGGACCATGATATCGCCAATGGCGTCGTGCAGCGCCGCCTGTACTTCCGGTATCCGTTCATCGGTAATATTAAGGCCGAATTTGAAAAAGACATCGTTGATATTATTAAAATTATCCACAAACTCCAGACGATGATAATACATTGCCGCAACGGCTTTTAACGCATCGTTATACCGTTTCAGCGTGTAGGCGCTGTTTTTTCCACAGGCGATAATCTCCACATCGGCGCGTGTGAGCAGGTGTTCGACAACCGTCTGGAAGTCGGCTTTTGTCAGCTCGCCGTTAAAAATATCCTCTCCTTCGCTGACCACCCAGCCGCCGTTTTCCGCGACAAAAGCGATTTCGTGCGCAATGTCCGGAAAGAAGGAGATTAACTGGTAATACTGGTTGCCGCTGGCCACGACAAAGCGAATGCCTTGCCGCTTCATGTGTTGGTACTGCGCCATAAACCGGTCACGGTTATAGGTTTTTTGATCGCTCAGAAACGTGCCGTCCATGTCGACGGCGATTAATTTGATACTCATGCGTTATGCTCCATCACCGGTTGCGGAGTCGATACAGGTTTGGCGACGGCCTTCGCCACCAGCGCCGCCAGAATAACCAGCGCCAGCACAACCATCATGGCGCTGCGTAATCCATAGTGCTCTCCCAGATAGCCCAACAGCGGCGGCCCGACCAAAAACGCCAGATAGCCGGTCGTGGCGACAACGCTCACGCGCGTCGGCGCGTCGGGACCGGTATCGCTGGCGGCGGAAATGGTCAGCGGGAAGCCGAGCGAAGCGCCTAAGCCCCAAAGAATGACCGAGACGCCGGCAACCCAGTCGCTATCGACAAAAATAATCAGACCAATGCCCAGCGCTCCCATCAACGCGCTGGCGCGAACAACCGTCACCCGGCTATAGCGGTCAATAAACCAGCCGCCGGTAAAGCGGCCAACGGTCATACCTAGCGTGAAACCGGCGTAGATCAGAGAGCCGGAGGTTGGGCTAAAACCGTGTCCGTCTACCATCAGTAGCGGCAGCCAGTCATTCGCAGAGCCTTCGGCGAATGCCATTGCCAGCACCACCACGCCAATAAGCAAAAGCTGGATGTCCCGATAAAAAGGTAATCCTTTTTCCTGAAGGTGAGCATCTTCCGATGCGTTTTTACCCGTACCGTCAGGGATCGCCCGAATGGCGATAAAAATGGGCGCGATCGCCACGGCAGCCGCGAGGATGATATGGATGTTAGCCGGGACGCTTAATGCGGTTAACGCCATGCCGACACCAGCGCCCGCCAGCGTGCCGAAACTGTAGAAACCATGCATCATCGGCAGAACGGTTTTATTCAGCTCGCGTTCGACCGCCGCGCCTTCGACATTAATCGCCACTTCGGCGGCGCCAAAACTGGCGCCGAAAACGGCTAATCCAAGGGCAAAAATCAGCGGCGAGGCGCACCACAGCGCGACGCTAAGAATAACCATCCCGGTTACTGCGCAGGTCATCGTCGTGCGAATAACCTTTCGGGTGCCAAATCGTTTCACCAGCCAGGCGGAACAAAGAATACCGCTCATTGAACCGATAGAAAGCCCGAATAAGACCGCCCCCATTTCCGCGGTAGAGACGGAAAGAATATCCCGAATAGCAGGCGTTCGGGTTGCCCAGGAGGCCATCAGCAGTCCGGGTAAAAAGAAGAACATAAACAGCGCCCAGGTACGGCGTTTTAAGGCGTTACGTGAGGAGAGGACGGTCATAGCGTCAGGCCAGAAAATAGAAGCGAGAGGTAAACATTAGCAAGCTTGTGTACATTTGTACATATCGTCGTCATACTTCGTTGTGCAGACAGTTTTTACTGTCTATTTTTTCAGCGTAAGCGGCAGGCTACTATAGCCTGCATCCTGAATGAGATGTGGAACTCATCATGAAAGAAAATGCCGTAAGACGCGCCAATGATCCTAAGCGACGGGAAAAAATAATTCAGGCCACACTGGAAGCGGTAAAGACCTATGGCGTTCATGCCGTGACGCACCGGAAAATCGCCGCTATCGCTCAGGTGCCGCTTGGCTCGATGACCTACTATTTTGCCGGTATGGATGCGTTATTGAGTGAAGCTTTTACACTTTTCACCGAGAACATGTCGCGTCAATACCAGGATTTTTTTGCGCAGGTGACGGATGCGGAGGGGGCGTGCCAGGCGATAACGGAAATGATTTACGGCTCGCAGGTTACGACGCCGGATAATATGGCGTTAATGTATCAGTTATATGCCTATGCCAGCGATAAGCCAGCGTTAAAAATAGTCATGCAAAACTGGATGCAGCGTAGCCAGAATACGCTGGCGCAGTGGTTTGACGCGCAGACCGCCCGCGCACTGGATGCGTTTATCGAGGGGATGACGCTGCATTTTGTAACGGATCGAACGCCGCTGGCGCGTGAAGCGATTTTACAGATGGTAAAGCGAATCGCCGGAGAGTCAATGTCGTGTCACTCTGCGTCGGGCAACAAAAAACCCACTTATCTAAATGGGTTAATAAAAACAATAAGTTAGATAAAAAACAATAACTTAATGTGGTGGTCAGTGGTGGTTATTACGGGGTAATGCCAACCGCTGCCGCCACTTTGTCGCCATTTGGTAACGTTGCCAGTGGATTGAAACGGAGCGCCGTTTCCAAATGATCCGGTGCCAGATGCGCATAACGCATAGTCATTTTTATATCGTGGTGTCCGAGAATTTTTTGTAAGGCCAAGATGTTTCCACCCGACATCATGAAGTGCGCCGCAAACGTATGGCGCAGAACGTGTGTCAGTTGACCGCGAGGGAGAACGATAGACGTTTTTTCCATCACGGATAAAAATTGAAAATAGCAGTCTGTGAAGAAATTGAACCCATCGAGCGCCATGATCTCTTCATAAAGCTCTTTACTGATAGGGATGCTTCTGTTTTTCTTCCCCTTCGTTCTCACAAAGGTGATTCGGTACTTGGTGACCTGTGAGCGGGTAAGATTGATTGCTTCTCGCCAACGTGCGCCTGTACTTAGACATATTTTTACAACCAGTGCCAGAATTGGGTTCTGACGTTTGCAGTCAGACAGTAATTCGATGATCTGCTCATGTGTAAGCCATGCCATTTCCTTTTCTGCGATAGTGAATTTGCGCATCTTCTCTAATGGGTTTGGAAGTGTCCATTCACCCAGGCGGGAAAGTTCTCTGAAAACGCTGCTTAGATGGCTTTGCTCCAGGTTAACAGTAACTGGGCTTGCTCCTTTCTTCCATTTTTCACTGAAGTAGATTTCACCAGTAAGGCGTTTATCGCGATAGTGAGCAAACATTTTTGAGGTGAGATCGGTTGCAAGGGGATTTCCCAAGGCGTCAACCATCAACAGCAGCTTGCTGTAGACATGCTGTCCGGCAGTAAGAGATTTGCCATGTAATTTGAACCATAGCTCAACCATATCTTTCAGTGTCCGACGATCCACTGATTCGCCCAGCCAGGGCTTTGCTTCTATTTCACCCATGGTGTATCGCTCGAAGGCTAGTGCTTCGCCTTTGGTGGCGAATTGTTTACGCACACGACGCCCATTACGTCCGGCGAGGTAACATTCGCAAAGCCATTTCCCTGTGGTGAGTTTTCGTACTGCCATAAAAAATGCCCTCCAGTAGAGAGCATTTTCACTGTATGTATAACCAGTGTCAATGTATGAAATCCTACGACCATACATCTCACTGAAGCCATAATTAAGTTGGCTATTCTTTTTGCTATGTGAGCATGTAACTTTTGCGGTTAACCTGCGGCTCATTTTTATTTTAGACGCAGATATAAAAGCAAAAGTTATCGTGAGTTTTTAGTACAGATTTTTTTGGATTTACTAATAGTTCCATCATTGCAAACGAATTTGCCATCTGAGGTACAGTGAGAAACACCTCCCTTTTTCCCTGAGCAGGGATAATTTCTAGCATAGGTAGTTAGTGGGTTTAATAACAAAGAACATGACAAAACCACAAAAAATACCTTACCAAGCATAGTTTCCTCCCGGTACTATTTAACATACTTGACTGTTAAACTTATAATTTTACCAATTATTTCAATGTCTTCTATCTTGCATTCGAAGGCTCTGTTTCCACCCTCGACGAAGATTCTTCCACCGGGTAAACGAGTAATGTCACGGATCGTTATTTCGCCATCAATACTTATTACCCATTTACCATCACGTATATCATCAAATTCTTTATCACAAATAAATTCAGAATTGTTATCTGTGATGACAAAAGGTTTTTTAAACGTAGAGGGTAGAAATCCCTTATCAAAAATATAAAAACCGTCTTTCTGCAATGCTCCATCAGACAATAAATATTTTTCTACTTCTATAGTATTTGTATTTGCTGATGCTTGCTTTGAACCATGCCCTGTTGTTAGCCAATTAAGCGAGGTGCCCGTTTCAAGGGCGCACTGGATTACCCAATCTGCTGGAAAAATATCACGCATATAGCGCGTTGCCATGGTGCTCTTAGAAACACCTAAATGATCACAGAGAGCCTGACGGGTACCGAATCCATATGCTTCAACTAAACGTTCTATGGCTTTCTTACCGCCGCTATTGAAATCCACAAGTCCTCCAAAGAAATCCAAAATTCGTTGACAGATTCCAAAAGCGATCTTAAAGTTGAACCAGAAGTGTTCTTTTGGAGCCTTCACTACTAATCACGACAAACAACGGCTCGCCACAAGCCATATCTAGAAGGAATGTTGCCTTATGACACCTAACATTTCAATTACTCTGAATACACCACATGTCACAATCGAACGTTATAGCGAACTGACTGGCCTTTCTATTGATACGATTAACGACATGTTGGCTGATGGCCGACTACCTCGTCATCGTCTTCGTAAAGACAAAAAACGTGAAAAGGTAATGATTAACCTGGCTGCTCTGACTGTTGATGCTTTGTCTGCTTAATAGACGTCTATTTTCGCAATAAGACGCTGAGTTCGATTTTGCGATAAGTTCGGAGTTGAAAACCATGTTTGATTACCAAGTTTCCAAACATCCACATTTTGATGAAGCCTGTCGTGCATTCGCACTGCGCCACAATCTGGTGCAACTGGCAGAACGTGCGGGCATGAATGTGCAGATTCTGCGGAACAAGCTGAACCCAGCTCAACCTCATTTATTAACCGCACCAGAAATCTGGCTGCTTACCGATCTGACTGAAGATTCAACGTTGGTAGATGGTTTTCTGGCACAGATTCATTGTCTGCCATGTGTACCGATTAATGAGGTAGCAAAAGAGAAACTGCCGCATTACGTCATGAGCGCAACTGCAGAGATCGGGCGTGTTGCAGCAGGTGCGGTATCTGGTGATGTAAAAACTAGTGCCGGTCGTCGTGATGCTATCAGCAGCATTAACTCTGTAACACGACTGATGGCGCTGGCTGCTGTTTCATTGCAGGCCCGTTTACAGGCTAATCCTGCGATGGCGAGTGCAGTTGATACCGTGACTGGCCTCGGTGCTTCATTCGGTTTGCTGTGAGGTGCTTATGCTGACGAAAGAACCATCATTTGCATCGCTGCTGGTAAAACAAAGCCCGGCAATGCACTACGGTCACGGCTGGATCACGGGTGAGGATGGAAAACGCTGGCATCCATGTCATTCACAAGATGAATTGCTGTCTGAATTGACCACGAGGAAACGGAGAAAGTCCAAATGTATGCGGCAGAAAGTGAAGTGGTTTATCAGTTTCGTTACAGAGGGGAGAGTTATTCAGTACCTGAAGATGATTTGCTCTGTTGCTATCCGTCATTGTCGGGCGATGGCAGTTACTTTTTCACGTTAAAGGATGGGACGTTTTTACGGGGAGAGCAGGTTAAAGAGACGATACGAAAAAATGTATCTCCTCTTGAGCGTTACCGTAAGAACAAAGAACGATAGCTGCGTTTGGGGGATATGAAGTATGGCAATTAATGGCGCTGCAGCAACTGTTCCATTAAGCCCCGGCGAACGCCTGAATGGGCTTAATCACATTGCGGAATTAAGGGCGAAAGTTTTTGGCCTTAATATTGAGTCAGAGCTTGAGCGGTTTATTAAAGATATGCGTGATCCACGGGATATCAATAATGAACAAAATAAACGGGCACTGGCTGCCATATTCTTTATGGCAAAAATTCCAGCTGAACGTCATAGCATCAGCATTAATGAGCTGACCACTGATGAAAAGCGGGAGTTGATTAAAGCAATGAATCATTTTCGTGCAGTGGTGAGCTTATTTCCCAGACGGCTAACCATGCCGAATTAACCAACTAATGAAATTCATGGCGTAAACCCGCCGGGTATCCCTTTATCTAAATTCAGGAGAATTGATTATGCGTAATATTGAAACCCTCACGACTAAAACCGGACCGGATGATGCAGGTCTTAATCTTTTACTGACAGAGGCCCGTTTTGAAGAACGTCGGGCAAGGGCTGAAGCGATGGCAGCTCGCCTTGATAGCCTGGCGTGTCATATCACATCCCGCCAGCTAAACCACGTCGAAGCGGCAGAACTGCTGCGTGTGACTGCTGAAGCAATCCAGAACGAAGCGCAGGAGATCCACTAATGGCTGATGCAATGGATCTCGTACAGCAGCGCGTTGAAGAAGAACGCCAGCGCCATATCTGTGCTGCCCGTGCTAAAACACCGGGCGTGTCCCGCGTGCTTTGCATTGAGTGTGAAGCGCCAATTCCGCCAGCACGCCGCCGCGCCATTCCAGGTGTGCAGCTTTGCATTACCTGTCAGGAAATCGCAGAGCTGAAAGGCAAACATTACAACGGAGGTGCTGTATGAGCACCATCCTGAAATGGGCAGGAAATAAAACCGCAATTATGTCCGAACTGAAAAAACATCTTCCTGCTGGCCCGCGACTGGTTGAACCTTTCGCGGGTTCCTGTGCTGTGATGATGGCGACGGATTATCCAAGCTATCTGGTTGCGGATATTAATCCTGATTTAATCAACCTCTATAAAAAGGTTGCCGCTGATTGTGAATCGTTTATATCTCGTGCCAGAGTTTTATTTAAGGAAGCAAACAGGGAGGTGGCTTATTACAACATAAGACAGGAGTTTAATTACTCAAATGAAATTACTGATTTCATGAAAGCGGTATATTTCCTGTATCTCAATCGTCACGGTTACCGTGGTTTATGTCGCTATAACAAGAGCGGGCATTTCAACATTCCCTACGGTAATTATAAAAATCCGTATTTCCCTGAAAAAGAAATTCGCGCATTTGCAGAAAAAGCCCAGCGGGCAACGTTTATCTGCGCCAG
The DNA here is from genome assembly GCF_051703725.1 of Salmonella sp. NW645. Taxonomy (NCBI): domain Bacteria; kingdom Pseudomonadati; phylum Pseudomonadota; class Gammaproteobacteria; order Enterobacterales; family Enterobacteriaceae; genus Salmonella; species Salmonella sp. NW645. Next base: position 107,499 of record NZ_JAMMKR010000009.1, read on the forward strand.
CTTTGATGAAACGCTGGCGATGTTGAAGGCGGGGGATGTGGTGTATTGCGATCCGCCGTATGACGGCACGTTTTCCGGTTATCACACTGACGGCTTCACTGAAGATGACCAGTATCACCTGGCATCCGTTCTTGAACATCGGTCATCAGAAGGACATCCGGTCATTGTTTCTAACAGTGACACATCCCTGATCCGTTCGCTGTATCGCAATTTTACTCACCACTACATCAAGGCAAAACGCAGCATCGGCGTAGCAGCTGGTGAGAGTAAATCTGCAACAGAAATCATCGCTGTTTCTGGGGCGCGCTGCTGGGTGGGATTTGATCCTTCGCGTGGCGTGGATAGTTCTGCCGTGTACGGAGTGCGTGCATGAGCCATGCTGATATGAACAACTGCAGCGGCTTTAACGAGGCCGCCGCAGCATTCTCATGGAACAGCCCGAAAAAGGCTATTAACCCTTATCTGGACCCGGCGGAAGTTGCGCCGGTTTCTGCGCTTTCAAACCTGATCACTCTGTACGCTGCCGATAACGAGCAGGAACAACTGCGCCGCGAGGCACTGAGTGATCAGGTCTGGGAGCGTTATTTCTTTAATGAATCCCGTGATCCTGTCCAGCGCGAAATGGAGCAGGATAAGCTCATTAGCCGGGCAAAGTTGGCGCATGAGCAGCAGCGTTTTAACCCGGACATGGTCATTCTGGCAGACGTCAGCGCCCAGCCCTCCCATATCAGCAAGCCGCTGATGCAACGTATTGAATACTTCAGCAGCCTTGGCAGGCCAAAGGCTTATTCCCGCTATTTGCGTGAGACGATTAAGCCATGTCTGGAACGGCTGGAGCATGTACGCGACAGTCAGCTATCCACTTCTTTTCGCTTTATGGCAAGCCATGAAGGGCTGGACGGCCTGCTGATTCTGCCTGAAATGAGTCAGGATCAGGTGAAACGCCTGTCCACCCTTGTTGCTGCGCATATGAGCATGTGCCTTGATGCAGCTTGTGGCGATTTGTATGCCACCGATGACGTTAAGCCAGAAGAAATCCGCAAGACATGGGAAAGGGTGGCGGCGGAAACCCTGCGTCTGGATGTCATCCCACTTGCGTTTGAGCAACTCCGCCGGAAAAGAAACCGCCGTAAACCCGTGCCCTATGAACTCATTCCGGGTTCGCTGGCGCGTATGTTGTGCGCCGACTGGTGGTATCGGAAATTATGGAAGATGCGTTGCGAATGGCGGGAAGAGCAGTTGCGCGCTGTCTGCCTGGTTAGCAAAAAAGCATCTCCTTATGTCAGCTATGAAGCCGTGATGCATAAACGTGAGCAGCGCCGTAAGTCGCTGGAGTTTTTTCGTTCTCATGAACTGGTGAACGAAGACGGCGACACGCTGGACATGGAGGATGTGGTAAACGCCAGCAGCAGCAACCCTGCGCATCGCCGCAATGAGATGATGGCCTGTGTTAAAGGCCTGGAGCTTATCGCGGAAATGCGCGGTGACTGCGCCGTTTTCTACACCATCACCTGTCCGTCACGTTTCCATTCCACGCTAAATAACGGCAGGCCTAACCCGACCTGGACAAATGCGACGGTAAGACAAAGCAGTGATTATCTGGTCGGCATGTTTGCTGCATTTCGTAAGGCGATGCACAAAGCCGGATTGCGCTGGTATGGCGTGCGGGTGGCTGAGCCGCATCATGACGGTACAGTTCACTGGCACCTGTTGTGTTTTATGCGCAAAAAAGATCGCCGCGCCATTACTGCTTTATTGCGTAAGTTTGCCATCCGTGAAGACCGCGAGGAGCTGGGTAATAACACGGGACCACGCTTTAAGTCTGAGCTGATAAACCCGCGCAAAGGTACGCCAACAAGCTACATCGCGAAATACATCAGTAAGAACATTGACGGGCGTGGTCTGGCTGGCGAGATCAGCAAGGAAACGGGTAAATCCCTGCGTGATAACGCTGAATACGTTAATGCCTGGGCGTCTCTGCATCGTGTTCAGCAATTCCGCTTCTTTGGCATTCCGGGGCGTCAGGCTTACCGTGAACTGCGATTGCTGGCTGGTCAGGCGGCAAGGCAACAGGGGGACAAAAAAGCAGGTGCGCCGGTACTGGATAACCCGCGCCTTGATGCAATCCTGGCTGCTGCTGATGCTGGTTGTTTTGCCACCTACATCATGAAGCAGGGCGGCGTACTGGTTCCCCGCAAATATCACCTCATCAGAACTGCTTATGAAATCAACGAAGAGCCGACCGCCTATGGCGATCACGGTATTCGTATTTATGGCATCTGGTCACCCATTGCAGAGGGCAAGATCTGCACTCATGCGGTGAAGTGGAAAATGGTTCGTAAGGCCGTTGACGTTCAGGAGGCGGCAGCCGACCAGGGCGCTTGCGCCCCTTGGACTCGTGGCAATAACTGTCCCCTTGCTGAAAATTTGAACCAACAGGAGAAAGATAAATCAGCTGATGGGGACACCAGAACGGACATTATCCGCATGGATGACAAGGAGTTGCACGATTACCTGCACAGTATGAGCAAAAAAGAGCGCCGGGAACTGGCAGCAAGGTTACGCCTGGTTAAGCCGAAACGGCGTAAAGACTACAAACAGCGAATTACAGATCATCAGCGACAGCAGCTCGTCTATGAACTGAAGTCCAGAGGATTTGATGGCAGCGAGAAAGAGGTCGATTTACTCCTTCGCGGTGGCAGTATTCCGTCAGGAGCAGGCCTGCGTATCTTCTATCGGAACCAGCGTTTGCAGGAAGATGATAAGTGGCGGAACCTGTATTAATTACGCGGGTTAACAATTCGTGCTCTTAATAATACCAGGCATATCAGGCTGATGAACGTAAAAAAACGTTTTACATCAGTAAGATTATTATATACTGTAAATATAAACAGTGGTTATGTATACAGTATTGATTGTGGTGTCATAGGAGGAAAGATGCAGGACTATTTTTTGGAGTCTTTGAAGCTCCAGCGCATTGATTTTTTTCTTAAGCTTGTAGCGGCTAGTGAGTGTAGTGATGAAGAGAAGGGGCTGGCTCTGCAGTGGGTTTCTGAGTTGACTGATGAACTCATGGCAAAAATCAGAACTCACGAATACAACCGCTCAATGGATGTCATCAGTTGAGGTGACTTTTATGCGCATTGAAATAATGATCGATAAAGAGCAGAAGATTAGCCAGTCTACCCTGGACGCCCTTGAATCCGAGCTTTACCGCAATCTGCGCCCCCTGTATCCAAAAACGGTAATTCGCATGCGCAAAGGTAGCTCTAACGGTGTGGAACTGACCGGACTGCAACTGGACGAAGAAAGGAAGCAAGTGATGAAAATTATGCAGAAGGTGTGGGAAGACGATAGCTGGCTGCATTAAGAAACGTTGCCCCCAGTAGGGTTCATTCTGATGGGGGCTAGTTTGAGCAACGAGTGAAACGAGGCGTTAGGTGGGAGGCCATTTTGATAAGTTATCACCCACTTTATACCAATAACAGAACTGCGTAATAACTATTTACCTCGGGGGGAGATGTGAGCCATACAAATTTCAGTATTAATTTTCAATTCCCTCCATTTTACAATGAGTTTTTTTCCCAGAACTGTAATACAACAGGACTAGCCCACTCTGGCATCAGCGCGTTATTTAAAAAACTGAAAACATCATGAGACGCATCAGCATTTTTTCTAAGGAATTTCCAGCCTTTTCTAGTATTTATCTCAACAATACCTAACCCACCATCATCAAACATATGCATCTTGAATTCAGGATTGTTTACACCTAGAGATTTTATTTCTTTTATGTATGGACTATCTTCATCCATAAATATTTTCTCTATGTGCTTAGCACAATGATATATTTTATTTCGATAAGTTGATACGCTCACAGCGGTACGCGCTGTTGTTATTCCCATTCCTAATGGGGCATATGCTTTTCCATCCATCACTACGGGCAGATTTATTCCATTTTTTCTTAAGTTTGCAATATCTGGATCTGTAGTTGGATGAATGCAAGCCAAGCCTGAAATACCTTTCATTTCAAATATTTCTGCTGCTTCTGGCCAGTTGCGTATGAATGTTTCTACCAAATCTCTTTGAGAAAAAAGATTTGGTTCTATGTTTTTATCATGATGTTTTATATCAATAAAAAGCACAGCGTTTGAGTACACCTTCAGGAATAATACCCACTCAGCACGATCTGAGTATTTTTTACTTGAACTTACTGGATTTAATGGCAGATGGAGGTGATGAATCCCCCAATCAGCCCATAGGTTATCCGTTCTTTTCGTCGCCTTTTTACCGCTTGTGTCATTGAATAATGTTAATGTTTTACTCTGATAAGGATTTACATCACCACCAGTAGTAAACAACATCTCGATTCTCTGCAATCCAACCCTTGCGCCATCGTGAATATTTTCAGGAAATCGATCTGATTTTAAAATTATTCGTTTTTGTGGAGCAATGTAGCGTAAAAGAAAATCACACCACCTCAGTAGAGGATCGTGAAGATTTGAGTGCCCGGATTCATCATATAATAACCCAAATGCTTGAATTCCCTTCTCTGAAATTTCGTCAATATCTTTGATTAAATCAATATTTTTTCGTGCGTCCAACATACTAACTCCGTTTAAATATAATTTTTTAGTATTTCAGTTAATTAATATCTATACGCCGTTATAGCTGAATTTTACGGTGATTTCAGGGCACATTAACCAATTTAGATAATACTATAGTAATGGTTGGGCTGATTTTTCAAGAACAAAAGTAATTTTCAAGCTTTGTAACATGTTGATTTTCCACTTTTCGCTCAAGCGGGCTTTCATCTTTGCAAGCCCATATGTTCGTTTTTCAAGCGATTATTCAGATACGTTAACTTCCCATGGCAGTGCATGACTATGCTGCATGAAATCGCATGATCGATCGAGGATCGTCTATGCTTAGACCAGCCAGAAATGGCGGGCTTTTGCTCATGTCATGCAGCTGCATGAAAACCACTGCATAAAGTGGGCAGGCGTGGCGGGGATACGAGCGCGCGCTAGAAATGTTTACTGATATTCTTGTAGTACATTGCATTTTTCTTTTTTTATGTCATATCATTAGCCATTTGAATAGGACATTATTATCAATTTGTTGTCTCTGAGGATAAGTTATGAATTTTGATGCAACACCACTAAATATAAAAAACATTCTATCTGTAAAACAAAGATATGTTATTCCTCGTAATCAACGTGAGTTTAGTTGGGAAAAGCTTCAGCTTGAAGAATTATGGCAAGATATTGTCAGAAATATAAGGTTGAATGAAGATGGACAGAACTTGGAGTGTTCAGAATATTTTATAGGGACTATTGTTCTTTCTGGAGCAGATAGTGATGATGTATTAGAAGTGGTTGATGGACAACAACGATTTTCAGTTATTACTATATTGCTTTCATTAATATCGCGTAAATTGCGTTCCTTAGGGCAAGATTCATTAGCGGATGATATATTTAAAACATATATCGTTACTGTGAGTCCTACATTTAGCAGAAGCCAATTAGCTTCAAATGGTGAGACATTTATTGAAAAATTAGCAAAAAATAGCGATAGAACATATTTTAAGTTAAAATATCAAGATCGCGAAGAGCATCAAGTTGATGAATCTTGTGAAGAGGATGTACGTATAAGTTATGCAGGAATTTTTCTTTCTAGAAAACTAGGGAGGAAATCACTCTGTTCTGCATTGTTGCGAGATGGTGCAAAACATTATAATAACCAAGATTATATATTTTGTTTGACTGCTGTATATAGAATGATTACCAATTATTTGAAGTTGGTAAAAATATCTGTAGGTAAGGAGGATGATGCTTATGATATTTTTGAAGTGTTGAATGCTCGAGGGATAAACTTAAGTTCAATTGATTTGATAAAGAATAAAGTATTCCAAACTTGCACTCAAACATATCCGGTAGATATTGCAAAAACAAAATGGGATTATATCGTTACTCAAATTGAGTCTAGGGATAGTAATAGCACTATTGCTGATTATATTAGAACGTGGTGGCTTTCTAAGTATAATTATATTGGAGAAGATCAACTTTATCGTGCTTTTAAACGTGAGATTCAAGATGAGAATACTTTATTGTCATCAGCATCATTTCTGAACGAATTATATGATGATGTTGAATTATACTGTAAAATAATAGCGCCAAATACAGATGACTGGCCTCAACCTGATCAGCGTGAAATTTACAACTCGTTAAAAGCATTCGAGATTTTTAATGTGAGTATTCCTCGACCATTTGTACTCTCATTACTTAGAAAACGTAAAGAGAAACCGAGAGCCCTTACACAATCAATGCTGATAGAATGTTTGAAGTCCTTAGAGTCATTTCACTTTAAGTTTAATGCAGTATGTCGTCTAAGACCATCTGGAATCGATGCAAAATATTCTGTATTAGCAGTAAGAATGAATAAGGCATTAAATAAAAGAGAAGTTGAGGGTGTTATTAATGACGCGTTAGATTATTTTACACAGAAAGGGCCTTCAGAAAATATATTCAAACAAGCATTTTCAAAGAATATTGTTTATACAAATAAAAAGTCTGGGCAAAGGAAGTTGATTGTTTATATTTTTGACAAATTGGAACGTATCAGACGAGGGACGCGAGAGTTAAAAATGGATATAGTTTCTTTGGAACACATATCATCTCAAAGCAAAACTAACGAGTCAGTCGTAGGTATGATTGGTAATTTACTACCACTCTGTTTTTCACTTAATGAAGATTGCAAAAATTATGAGTTGCACAAAAAAATAGAATCTTATAAAAAATCTGATTTAAAATTAGTTACAGAGTTTGTTAGCGAGTCAGAAGCAAGAGAACATAAATGGGATGATTCATTAATAAAAGAAAGAACAGATAGCTTGGCGTTAGAAACGTTTGCTAAAATATAAGTTCATTGGCAGGTATAGTACCTGCCATTATTCAATTTACATACACTCCACAGAGTATTCACTGAATGAGATGATGTCTTTTTTAGCCCATTCATTAAGTTGCAGAATATGTTTTTGAATTGGTAGTAACTCATTCATAACAAATACTTTCGCGGCCTTCTCCACATCCCCAAACCCCCCAACATTATTCGGCATAATCCCCATCATTTGTGGCGGCACACGATGCGCTGCCATCATGTCATCCCGACTCACGTTCTTGATGTTAAGAAATTCATCCTTCGCCGCGACTTCTGACAATGGGATGATCTGAAGCCCGTCTTTTTTGCCGTTAGGCGAGTACATAAACAGATTGCGGAAGTTGCCTGGACCTTTGGCGCTTTTCATCGCGTTGCGGAGGTTGTTCACATCCTCCTGATTCTGCGCGGCGTCGGTCATGTACATGATGAAGCCTGCATGGCTGCCGTTGATGTAATACTTACGGCGGAACAGCGTGGCAGACTCGTTGAGCAGGGCGGATGGAATAGCAGAAAGATAACCAGGCAGGCCGTAGATTTCCTGGTTGATGTCCGGTTCCATCAGATGAAAAATGCTGCCTTTCGTGAACTGATACGGCTGGGTTGTCATACCGTATTGCACAAACCAGTAGGTATCCAGGTCTAACCCGCGTCGGGTGTATTTTGCCAGCGCAGGCTCAAGGGCGATAACTTCACCGAATCGGTTCGTGCGTTTCTCCAGGTAGGCGTTACCAAATACCAGATAGTCCTGCACAAAACGCGAAAAAGCCTGCTGGCTGAGCAGCGGATGAGGGATATAGGTACTGGTCAGAATGTTGCACTTTACTGCAATCGGGGAACTGTGATGCACGGCAGCGCGGAAGGTGCGCGCCAGTCCGTCAAAGCTGACGGGCGGCTCATACCAGCGGTCCATCTGTACGCATTCCACATAATCCAGCAGTTCTCGGCGGTCCAGAACAGGAACGGGATCGCCGAAGCTGAATGCTTCGGCTGTAGTTTGACTTTTAAGCTGGATCTGTTTCGTCGCCGCAGCGCGGTTCTTCTTACTCTTTCCCATCAAAAAATCTCCACAATATTGCTGGTATTGGCGGATTCGCCCTGCAGCGGTTCGTTAAACAGTGCGTGCATCGTTGCCCAGGCCAGATCGGCGTGGCTGGCTTCTTCGCTGCGGCTGGCTTCATAGGTCGGACGGTTGCCACTGGCGGTGGTGGCGCGACGGATTGCCATAAAGGACTGCGCTATGTCGGTGTGTCCGGCGTCAAACTCCAGACGGCGGTGGCTGATAATGTCGTAGGCCTTGAGTACCAGGGCGTTTTTAACGTTGGGGTTGTAGACAAACTCCCGGACGGCAGGAAAAAACGCTTTCACGTTCTCGTAAACCCCGTGACCAACGCCTGTCGAGTCGATGCCGATATAGGTCACGTTGTACTGTTCGGTCAGTTTTTTGATGGCGTCAGCCTGGGCGCGGAAGTCCATCCCGCGCCACTGGTGACGCTCAAGAATGCGGAACTTACCGCCCGGCACGGCTGGCGGTGCCACCACCACGCACCCGGCGCTGTCGCCGTTCTGCGTACCTTTTGCCGGGTCATAACCGATCCACACTTCGCGCCAGCCAAACGGGCGCAGCGCCAGTGCATGAAAGTCGGTCCAGACTTCCCAGCTGTCCACCATACACGCCTGCAGCTCGCTGAGCGGGAACACGGACGCGAGATCGTCCACGAACTCACACATCAGCAGGTTCTGGTATTCGTCCGGGCTGTATTCCATGCGCAACTGGTCAAGGTCGAACAGGTTACAGCCGCCGCGCACCGCATCTTCCACGGTGACTATCTGGCGGTATTGCCCGTCTGCACACAGCAGGCCGGGAGCCAGATTGCTGTGGGACAGGTCGATGTCCACCTTATCGGCTTTGTTGCGCCCACGGTTGAACAGCGCACCGGACCAGAACGGATAAGCACTGTGGGTCAGGCTGGATGGCGTGGAAAAATAGGTTTGCCGCCATTTTTTGTGAATAGCCATACCGGAAGCCACTTTGCGCAGCTCCTGAAATTTCGGTATCCAGAAATATTCATCCAGATACAGGTTGCCGTGATAACTCTGGGCAGTGCGGGCATTGGTGCCGAGGAAGTAAAGCGTGGCACCGTTAGGAAGCACCATCGGATCGCCTTTCAGCTCCACCTCCACTTCTTTGGCGAAGTCGATGATGTACTGCTTAAAGACGTGGGCCTGTGCCTTGCTGGCGGAAAGGAAAATCTGGTTACGTCCGGTCAGCAGGGCGTCAATCAGGGCTTCACGGGCAAAATAGAAGGTTGCGCCGATCTGGCGAGACTTCAGCAGGTTACGGATGCGATTGGTTTTTCCGGTTTCCCACCAGTGGCGCTGGTAGTTGAACATGGAGGAATGGAAGATTTCTTCCAGCTTCTCAATCTGTTCATCGGTGAAGACATTCTTTTCCGGCTGACGGCGCGGGCCTTTGTTGCGGTTGGCGACGTTAGGGTTTAAGTCGGCTTCGTTGCCGCCATTGTTAAACTTGCCGATCCGCGCGTGGCGCTCAGACTGGCGCGCCAGCAGGTCAATCTCTTTGAAATCTTTCCCTTCTTTGTGCTCCTTCATGATGAGCTGGCAGTAGCGTGCGGCGGTGGTGAGCTGCATCTGATCCAGCGGCCCATAGTCACCCCACTTGTCGCGTTTTTTCCAGCTGTGAACGGTTGCAACTTTCTCGCCCAGCATTTCAGCAATGCGGGCTACGCGGTATCCCTGAAAGTACAGCAGCATGGCCTGCCGACGGGGATCGAGATCTGCGGGTGTCAGTGTGGTGTTCATGGCACAAACCTACAGCCTTGAATGAAGGCTTTCCCCGCCTGCGGTTTGTGTGGTTGTCGGTACAAATACCGCGCATTGTTTCACTGCCCCCATCACCGCAACCATAAGGCTCCAGTAAGTTTTTTCTAACGGAGCACGGCTCATGACAGTGAAAGCAAAGCGTTTTCGCATCGGGGTGGAAGGTGCCACCACCGACGGACGCGAAATCCAGCGTGAATGGCTGGAACAGATGGCAGCCAGCTACAACCCTGCGGTGTATACCGCGCTGATTAACCTTGAGCACATCAAGTCTTATCTGCCGGACAGCACCTTTAACCGCTACGGCAAGGTGACGGCGCTGTTTGCTGAAGAAATCACGGAAGGTCCGCTGGCAGGCAAGATGGCGCTGTATGCCGACGTTGAGCCAACGGAGTCCCTGGTGGAGCTGGTGAAAAAAGGCCAGAAATTATTCACCTCTATGGAAGTCAGCCCGAAGTTTGCTGATACGGGCAAAGCCTACCTGGTCGGCCTGGCTGCCACTGATGACCCTGCCAGTCTGGGTACGGAAATGCTGACATTCAGCGCCAGTGCAGCCCATAACCCGCTGGCAAACCGCAAGCAGAATCCCGCCAATCTTTTTACCGCTGCAGAGGAAACGGTGATCGAACTGGAAGAAATCCAGGAGGACAAACCGTCCCTGTTTGCCCGTGTCACGGCGCTGTTTACCAAAAAAGAGCAGTCCGATGACGCCCGGTTCTCTGATGTGCATAAGGCCGTGGAGCTGGTCGCCACTGAGCAGCAAAACCTGAGCGTGCGCACCGAAAAATCCCTGTCTGAGCAGGAAGAACGCCTGTCTGAGCTGGAGACTGCTCTGCAGGAGCAGCAAACCGCCTTTAACGAACTGGTGAATAAGCTGAGTCAAGAAGACAGCCGCCAGGACTACCGCCAGCGTGCAACAGGCGGTAACGCCCCCGCTGACACTCTGACCAATTGCTGATGGAGCACAAAACCTGATGAAGAAGAATACCCGCTTTGCTTTTAACGCTTACCTGCAGCAGCTGGCGCGTCTGAACGGTGTGGCAGTTGAAGAGCTGTCCAGCAAGTTCACCGTGGAGCCGTCCGTGCAGCAGACGCTGGAAGACCAGATCCAGCAGTCCGCCGCTTTCCTGACGCTGATTAATGTCACCCCGGTGACTGAACAGTCCGGTCAACTGTTGGGGCTGGGTGTTGGTAGTACCATTGCCGGAACCACTGATACCACCGCAAAAGAGCGTGAGCCTGTCGATCCGACGCTGATGGTCAATGTGGAATATAAATGCGAGCAGACCAACTTTGACACGGTGCTGACCTACGCGAAGCTGGATCTGTGGGCGAAGTTTCAGGATTTCCAGGTGCGTATCCGTGACGCCATCGTGAAACGTCAGGCACTGGACCGCATCATGATCGGCTTTAACGGCGTGGAGCGAGCGAAAACCTCCAACCGTAGCGAAAACCCGCTGCTGCAGGATGTGAATAAAGGCTGGCTGCAGAAAATCCGTGAGGATGCACCGGATCACGTCATGGGCAGCACCACCACGGGTGGTGAAACCACACCGGGTGCGGTGAAAGTCGGGAAAGGTGGCGAATATGCCAACCTGGACGCCGTAGTGATGGATGCCGTCAATGAGCTTATCGACGTGGTTTACCAGGACGATGACGATCTGGTGGTTATTTGCGGGCGTGAACTGCTGTCTGACAAGTATTTCCCGCTGGTCAACAAAGAGCAGGAAAACAGTGAAAAACTGGCTGCCGATATGATCATCAGCCAGAAACGCATGGGGGGCCTGCAGGCCGTGCGTGCGCCGTTCTTCCCGCCGAATGCACTGCTGATTACCCGTCTGGATAACCTGTCCATCTACTGGCAGGAAGACACCCGCCGCCGTTCAGTTATCGACAACCCGAAACGTGACCGGATTGAAAACTTTGAATCCGTTAACGAAGCCTATGTGGTTGAGGACTACCGCTGTGCCGCACTGGTGGAAAACATCCAGATTGGCGACTTCAGCGCCGCCGCAGCAGAAACCGGAGCGTAATTCATGAGCCTGAGTCCCGCACGGCAGCATCGCCTGCGCGTTCAGGCTGAACAGGCCGCCCGCGAGGGCGGCAGTGTTCGCCACGCGTCGGGCTATGACCTGATGCTGCTGCAACTGGCGGAAGACCGCCGCCGTCTCAAGGGCGTTCAGTCCACGGTCAAAAAAGCGGAAATCAAGGTGGAGCTGCTGCCGAAATACGCTGCCTGGGCAGAGGGTGTCTTGGCTGCCGGAGGCACTCAACAGGATGACGTGCTGATGTACGTGATGCTGTGGCGCATTGATGCCGGAGATTATGCCGGGGCGCTGGAGATCGGGCGTCATGCCCTGCGTCATGGCTGGGTGATGCCGCTGGGTAACCGCAACGTGCAGACCGTGCTGGCAGAGGAAATGGCAGATGCAGCGCAGAGCGCAATGCTTGCCGCCACCGGCTTTGATGCCGATCTGTTGCTGCAGACGCTGGAGCTGACAGACGGTCTGGATATGCCGGACCAGTCACGGGCGCGTCTGCATAAAGCGATTGGCGCTGTCCTGAGTGAAAGCAATCCGGCTTCCGCCCTTAATCATCTCAACCATGCGTTACAGCTCGATCCCCGCTGTGGCGTGAAAAAAGACAAACAGCAGCTGGAGCGCAGACTGCGCAATGACAGCCGCTGACAGAACGTGCCCCCGCGCACGGGCGGCACGGGGTGGCGAAAGGCACTGCCACATCAAAACCCCGTCCACCGCCCTTTATTTCAGGAGAAAGCAGCATGAAGTTTGTTGCGCCAGAACAGGCACCGGAACAGGCGGAAATCATCAGAAATACGCCGTTCTGGCCTGATGTGGACCTGTCGGAGTTTCGCAGTGTCATGCGCACTGACGGCACGGTGACGCAGCCGCGTTTAAAGCAGGTTGCGCTGTCGGCAATTTCGGAGGTCAACGCAGAGCTGTATGAGTTTCGCAGACGCCAGCAGATGCTGGGGTATGCCTCGCTGGCAGAAGTCCCGGCGGAACAACTGGACGGCAAAAGCGAGCGCATTCAGCACTATTTCAACGCGGTTTACTGCTGGGCACGCGCCATGCTCAACGAACGTTACCAGGACTATGACGCCACGGCATCCGGTGCGAAGCGAGGCGAGGAACTGGCGGAAGCAAGCGGTGATTTATGGCGTGACGCCCGCTGGGCCATCAGCCGGGTGCAGGATGCGCCGCACTGCACAGTGGAGCTTATCTGATGAAAGTGCGTGCACATCAGTATGACACGGTGGACGCACTTTGCTGGCGTCATTACGGGCGCACGCAGGGTGTCACGGAGCAGGTACTGAAGGCAAATCCGGGGCTTGCCGAATACGGCCCCTTTTTACCTCACGGGCTGCAGGTGGAGCTGCCGGACATTCCGACAACCACCACCGTGCAGACCGTCCAGCTATGGGACTGAATTATGACGCTTGAGCGAATCAGCGCCTTTATCACGTATTGCATCGCCGTCGTGCTGGCCTGGCTGGGTGATTTGTCCATCAAGGATGCCTCAACGCTGGGCGGCCTGATGATCGGTGTGCTGATGCTGGCTATCAACTGGTACTACAAACACAAAGCCTACCAGCTTCTGCGCGACGGGCAGATCTCGCGGGAGGACTATGAATCCATCAATCATTAAACGCTGCCTTGTCGGGGCCGTGCTGGCTATTGCTGCCACGCTGCCGGGGTTTCAGCAGCTTCACACCTCCGTGGAGGGACTGAAACTGATCGCCGATTACGAAGGCTGTCGTCTGCAGCCGTATCAGTGCAGCGCGGGTGTCTGGACCGACGGCATTGGTAATACGTCGGGCGTCATTCCCGGCAAAATTATTACGGAACGACAGGCAGCAGAAGGGCTGATCTCCAACGTGCTACGTGTGGAGCGGGCGCTGGAAAGGTGTGTGAAGCAACAGCCGCCGCAGAAGGTGTATGACGCTACGGTGTCGTTTGCCTTCAACGTGGGGACGGGCAATGCCTGTAGTTCCACGCTGGTGAAATTGCTCAATCAGCGGCGCTGGGCGGATGCATGCCGACAGTTGCCGCGCTGGGTTTATGTGAAAGGTGTTTTTAATCAGGGGCTGGATAACCGCCGTGCGCGGGAGATGGCTTGGTGCTTACAGGGAGCAAACTGAAATGAAAAAGAAATTAATCAGCGGGCTGTTTCTGATGTTATGGATGGCGCTGTTAATCGAAGCAATTGTGTATCCGCAGGGGATTTTTCCGGTACTGGCAGCGTCCGGCGTTTGGGTAGCCTGTCTGCTGACATGGGCGGTAATTCCGGTAGCACTGGCTGCGTTAATTAAGAATGGCCCGCTCTGGCAGGAGTTGAGGGCATCTTTGCTGAAGACCATTACCCGAAAAGAAAACGTATTTATCAGCTGGGTGATGCGATTGCTGATTGTCGTAAGTCTCGCCTGGACGGGGTGGGCTATTACCCTGGTCTTTTATCTGCTGACCGTTATTGCCTTCTGGATGACCCGTAATCAGATTGCGCAACAGGTATCAGCATGAACCGGTTGCTGCTGGTTGTGCTGGCGTTATTACTGGCGGCGCTGGGCTGGCAGACGTGGCGGCTGGCTGATGCCAGCCAGACCATCAGCACGCAGGCAGACGAGCTTCGGAGCAAAAGCCAGGCACTGGCAAAGAGCAACAGCCAGCTTATCAGCCTGTCCATTCTGACAGAAACCAACAACCGGGAGCAGGCGCGACTCTATGCCGACGCAGAACAGACCAGCGCACTACTGAGACAACGACAACACCGGATTGAGGAACTGAAACGTGAGAACGAGGATTTACGCCGCTGGGCTGATACTCCTTTGCCTGCTGACATTATCCGGCTGCGGGAACGCCCCACACTCACCGGAGGTGCAGCTTACCGTCAGTGGTTGTCCGCGGGTGACGCCGTGTCGGCTGGGGCAGGCAGCGCCGCGCACTAACGGTGACCTGAACGCGTTGCTGGATGAAACGGAGGCCGCCTGGGCGGTCTGTGCAGACAAAGTGGACATGATTATTGCGTGTCAGGAGCGAAACAGTGAACAAACCACAATCCCTGCGCCACGCCCTCAATAAAGCAGTGCCTTATGTCCGCAATAACCCGGACAAACTGCATCTGTTTGTGGATAACGGTTCGCTGGTTGCCACGGGGGCCAGCTCCATGTCATGGGAGTACCGCTATACCCTGAACGTGGTGATAGAGGATTTCAGCGGCGACCAGAATCTGCTGATGGCCCCGGTTTTGCTGTGGCTGCGGGATAACCAGCCCGATGCCATCAATAACCCGGCGTTACGGGAAAAGCTATTCACCTTTGAGGTGGATATTCTGCGCAACGATGTCTGTGATATCAGCCTTAACCTGCAACTGACGGAACGTGTGCTGGTCAGCACTGACGGCAGTGTGTCGAGCGTTGAAGCGGTAGCAGAACCCGATGAACCTGAAGAAATGTGGACGGTGAAACGTGGCTGAACTGCAGAAGGTGGACGACTGGCTGAGTGCTTTGCTGGCGAATCTGGAACCAGCCGCAAGAAGCCTCATGATGCGCCAACTGGCGCAGGAACTGCGCCGGACACAGCAGCAGAATATCAGGATGCAGCGCAACCCTGACGGCAGCAGCTATGAACCGCGACGGGTAACAGCACGCAGTAAAAAAGGCCGTATCAAACGTCAGATGTTTACAAAGCTGCGCACCACAAAATACCTGAAAACTGCCGCCAGCGCCGACTCTGCCAGCGTGCAGTTTGAAGGCAAGGTGCAGCGCATTGCCCGCGTTCACCATTACGGCCTGCGAGATCGCGTCAGTCGTAAGGGACCGGAGGTGCGTTACGCAGAGCGGCGTTTGTTGGGCGTTAATGATGATGTTGAAAATTTAACTCGCGATATATTGATTAGATGGTTTTCTTAAGGTGCTGATTAGAGAAAGATTCTTTGGGGAAGATACTGATTTTATGATCTTCTTCTTAGTATCACATTTTCTTTCTTGCTAAATTGTAAATCTATCAATTGGTTAGAGAGTATGTGATGTCTGAGAAGTTGATTTTTTTATCTCATATTACTGAAGAAAAAGAATTGGCAAAAATCATTAAAGATGCAATCGAAGATGAGTTTGCTGGATTTGTCAGCGTTTTTGTATCTTCTGATGGAGAAACGATTAAGGCTGGGCAAAATTTCCTAAAAGTAATAGAAGATGGCCTTGTTAATTGTATTGCGGCTATATATTTAATCAGTCCTAATTCTGTGAAAAGAAGTTGGATTAGCTTTGAATTAGGGGCTGTCTGGATAAGAAATACCCTAAATCAGAATGCTGGTTTGGGAGATATTCCTACACTTCCTTTCTGCCATTCGGGCATGGTTTTTAAAGAGTTGCCTCAACCTATTTGTAATTTGAATGCAATTGAGGCCAATATGGCATCTAAATTGGAGTTTGCATTTAGGTCTTTGCAATCAGCTGTGGGTGCTAGGGGGCGGCTCAGAACTGATTTTAATGAATTAGCAGCTAAGGTTGTTGATTTTGAACGCAGGTATGTTTTATTTGATAATCTTGAGAAAGTTTTTGATATTCTCAACTTGTCTAAAAAAGCTTTAAAGGAAATAAAGTCTAAAGTTCAGAATAATTCGTCAAGTGAGTTTATTGTTAGTTTTGACTTGGTTCCCACAACGGTAGAGAAAGAAGTTAGAGATATTCTTCACAAAATACCTAATGATTTGATAAAGGTTCAGTCTGAGTTCCTGGGGATGACTGTAACTGCAAATGATTCATTTCCCGGTTGTAAACTCCAGGTCATCTTTAAGATGGAGTTATTGAAGGATTACTTCAACAAAACAGCATCTCTCTGAATTGTTTAGTAGTTAACACAATCTTCCTTGCTAACTAATCCTGTGCATTTTCGTGCAGGATTAGCCTATGAACGCACAATTAACCGAAATCATGCGCCTTATCACCAACCTGATCCGCACTGGTGTAGTCACCGAAGTGGACCGGGAGAATTGGCTTTGCCGGGTGAAAACGGGCGAGATTGAAACCAACTGGATCAGCTGGCTGACGCTGCGTGCCGGGAATGCCCGGACATGGTGGCGACCATCGGAAGGTGAGCAGGTAGTGCTGCTGAGTCTGGGAGGCAATCTGGAAACCGCGTTTGCGCTGCCCGCCATCTATTCGAATCAGTTCGCTCCACCGTCAACGTCGGCGGACGTCTGCGTGACAGAACATCCTGACGGTGGCTGGTTTGAATACGAACCCGCCACCGGGCGCTGGTATGTCAGGGGCATCAAATCAATGGTCATTGAGGCCGCTGACAACATCACCATGAAAACCAGTGAGTTTGTACTGGAGGCTGACCGCACGCGCATTAACAGCGAAGTTGCGATCAATGGTGGCGTTACCCAGGGCGGCGGTGCGATGAGTTCTAACGGGATCGTGGTTGATGCGCATCAGCATACTGGCGTTCTGAAAGGCGGCGACACAACCGGAGGCCCGGTATGACGCTTTATAGCGGGATGAACAATACCAGCGGTAAAGCCATTACTGATATTGGCCATCTGCGCCAGTCAGTGCGGGACATTCTGCTGACGCCGCAGGGTAGCCGCATTGCCCGCCGGGAATATGGTTCCCTGCTGTCGGCACTGATAGATCAGCCACAAAATCCGGCGTTACGCCTGCAGGTCATGTCGGCAGTGTATGTGGCGCTGAGTCGCTGGGAGCCACGGCTGACGCTGGATTCCATCACCATCAACAACAACTTTGACGGTTCTATGGTGGTGGAGCTGACCGGGCGGCGTAATAGCGGTGTGCCTGTTTCCCTTTCCGTATCAACAGGAGCAGAGAATGGCAGTGATTGACCTTTCGCAGTTGCCTGCGCCGCAAATTGTGGATGTGCCGGACTTTGAGACGCTGCTTGCCGAACGCAAGACAGAATTTGTGGCGCTTCATCCGAAAGATGAGCAGGAAGCAGTGATCCGCACGCTGGAACTGGAATCTGAACCCGTCACCAAATTGTTGCAGGAGAACGCTTACCGTGAGTTGCTTCTGCGCCAGCGCATTAACGAAGCCGCGCAGGCGGTGATGGTGGCTTACGCGATGGGCGGCGATCTGGACCAAATCGCTGCCAACTACAACGTGAAACGCCTGACGGTGACGCCTGCTGATAATGACGCTGTGCCGCCCGTTGCGGCTGTGATGGAAAGTGATGAAGCGTTACGCCTGCGTGTGCCTGCAGCCTTTGAAGGGCTTTCAGTTGCGGGGCCAACTGCAGCTTATGAATTTCATGCCCGAAGCGCCGACGGTCGGGTGGCGGATGCCAGTGCAACCAGCCCGGCACCTGCAGAGGTGGTGCTGACTGTCCTTAGCCGCGAAGGCGATGGAACTGCAGAAAAAGACCTGCTGGACGTGGTTGAAAAAGCTCTGAACAGTGAGAACGTCCGCCCGGTGGCTGATCGTCTTACGGTTCGCAGCGCAGAAATCATCCCGTATCGCGTGGAAGCCACCATTTTTCTCTATCCGGGACCGGAAGCAGAGCCGGTAATGGCAGCGGCAAAAGCCAGCCTGCAGAAGTACATCGCCAGTCAGACGCGTCTTGGTCGGGATATTCGCCGTAGCGCCATCTTTGCTGCCCTGCATGTTGAGGGTGTGCAGCGTGTGGAGCTGGCTTCTCCTCTGGCGGATGTGGTCCTGAACAAAACGCAGGCGGCATCATGTACGCAGTGGAGCGTAACCAACGGAGGAACGGATGAATAGTCTGCTGCCACCGGGTTCAACACCACTGGAGCGCCGACTGGCGCAAACCTGCAGCGGGATTTCTGATCTGCAGGTGCCGCTTCGTGACTTGTGGAATCCGGTGACCTGTCCGGTCAGCTTCCTGCCTTATCTCGCCTGGGCGTTCTCTGTGGATCGCTGGGATGAGGGCTGGACTGAAAGCGTCAAACGCCAGGTGGTGAAGGATGCTTTTTATATTCATCAGCATAAAGGAACCACCAGTGCAGTGCGGCGGGTAGTGGAACCGTTCGGATTCCTGATCCGCATTATTGAGTGGTGGCAGACCGGAGAAACACCGGGCACGTTTCGCCTGGATATCGGCGTGCAGGACCAGGGCATCACTGAAGATACCTATCTGGAACTTGAGAGGCTGATAAGTGATGCCAAACCATGTAGCCGTCACATGATCGGCATGTCCATCAATCTGCAGAGCAGCGGCCCGCATTGGGTGGGGGCCGCCAGTTATCTTGGCGAAGAAATCACGATCTATCCATATATCAACGAAACGATTATTTCCGGTGGCACCGCGCATGAAGGCGGGGCGGTCCATGTTATTGACACAATGAGAGTGAATCCATGAGCACAAAATTTTATACCCTGCTGACGGATATTGGCGCGGCGAAACTTGCCAGCGCCGCCGCGCTCGGTGTGCCGTTAAAAATTACCCATATGGCGGTAGGCGATGGCGGCGGAACATTACCAACGCCGGACGCAAAGCAGACTGCACTGGTAAATGAGAAACGCCGGGCTGCGCTGAATATGCTCTATATCGACCCGCAAAACAGCAGCCAGATTATTGCTGAACAGGTGATCCCTGAAAACGAGGGTGGTTGGTGGATACGTGAAGTGGGCCTGTTTGATGAATCCGGGGCATTAATTGCCGTGGGCAACTGCCCGGAAAGCTATAAGCCGCAACTGGCTGAAGGCAGCGGGCGCACCCAGACCGTGCGCATGGTGCTGATTACCAGCAGTACGGACAATATCACACTGAAAATTGACCCTGCCGTAGTGCTGGCAACCCGCAAGTATGTGGATGATAAGGTACTGGAGCTGAAGGTGTACGCGGATGATCAGATGGCAAAACATCTTGCCGCACCGGACCCGCATTCACAGTATGCGCCAAAAGCCAGCCCGACGTTTACCGGAACCCCCAAAGCGCCAACGCCAGCGGCGGGGAATAATACTACGCAGCTTGCGACCACCGCGTTTGTTCAGGCGGCACTGACGACCCTGATTAATGGTGCGCCAGCCACGCTGGACACGCTGAAAGAAATTGCCGCAGCTATAAACAATGACCCGAAATTCAGTACCACCATTAACAATGCGCTGGCACTGAAAGCGCCGCTGTCGAGTCCGGCACTCACCGGAACGCCAACCGCACCTACTGCGGCACAGTCGGTCAACAATACACAGATTGCCACCACGGCATTTGTGAAATCGGCGATTGCGGCAATGGTGGGTTCTGCACCTGCGGCACTGGATACACTGAACGAACTGGCGGCGGCGCTGGGGAATGACCCGAACTTTGCCACGACAATGCTTAATGCACTGGCAGGTAAACAACCGCTGGACAATACGCTGACTAATTTGAGTGGAAAGGATGTAGCTGGTCTTCTCGCATACCTTGGTTTAGGAGAAGCGGCGAAAAGGGATGTGGGCACAGGAGATAATCAGATACCGGATATGGGAGCATTCGCTTCTGGTTCGGGATGGTTCAGGCTACCAGGTGGATATATTGTTCAGTTTGGCACTTTTTCAGGAAACACGACCCGCTTTATCAGTGGACACTTCCCTATACCATTCCCTAATCAGCCGATGGTTTCAGTCAGTGTTATGTCTGATGCCGTTCAGTCAGACCCGTCGAATCCTGCCCCGCAGGTTTTGTCTGTAAATTTTGAACATATCAGTAATTCAGCGTGGCGTGTGGCAACCAGTGATATCTCACAGCAATACAGATTCAGTTATATTTCGATAGGACGGTAGAAATGCAGAAATATATTTTCAGTGCCGAGAAAAATGCGTTTTTCCCTGTGGAGCTTAAAATCGCTTATCAGGAATCCGGCGAATGGCCCGATGATGGAATCGACATTGACGACACTGTTGCCGCCGAATTTATGAAGGAAGCACCAGAAGGAAAATACAGAGGTGTCATCGACGGAATGCCTGCATGGATTGATATTCCACCGCCAACTCATGAGGAACAAATTGCCGCAGCCGAATTGGAAAAGCAGCAATTGATTAATCAGGTCAACGAATACATAAACAGTAAGCAATGGCCTGGTAAAGCGGCGATTGGTCGCCTGAAATGTGAGGAACTGGCGCAATATAATTTGTGGCTGGATTATCTGGACGCACTGGAACTGGTCGATACTTCCGGTGCGCCAGATATTGAATGGCCTACGTCTCCGGCAGTTCAGGCCAGATGACGTCCGGCGCGGTGCTGGTATCTGTTGCCGTCACCGCGTCAATGTAATCCAGCACAGCGTTAAGTCGGGTGTTTTCTGTCTGCATCAGCTTCCGCCCGGCCTGCAATTTCAGTTGAATCAGACTAATGGAAGCCATTGCAGTATCAATCAGTGACTGACGCTGTGCTTCTGCCGCGCCTACTGCGGCGCTATGCTGTGCCTCAGTATCTGTCACCCATTTCTCACCATCCCATTTATCGTATGGCGTTAACGGGGCGATAGTGGTTGTATTTTCAGGATAATCACCCGGAGCTGTGATTTCTTTCGATTCTCCTGTTTCGGTGCTATAGATGATTTCACCGCGATGGTCTGGCACATATTCCCATGAGTTAAAATCTGCAGAACGGCAGATTGCATAACCAGCTTTATGTGTAACTGGTGTATCTAAACAAGAACATGCCGGGATACCGACGCCAACCGCAAGATATTCAGTTGATGTGGAAATATATTCCCGCGTTTCACCATCATAATTATAAATGGTAATGACTCCCGCTTTTATGGCAATGAGTTCGTTATTTAATACGGCTTTATTCATCAGGCAGCCCTCACGATATAATTAAAGGCAATGTTACGAGGACGGTTTTCGTTTGCAGTTGGAACAATTCTTGAAGCATCAAGGCCAATCACTTTTGGGTAAACAGCGCCATCTGTTCTTTCTGTCACCATACTTCTGATTAAGGAGAAATAACTATTGTTCGTTGAGGGGTTCAAAGGCACCACTGCCCCCTTAAAAGAGCCTGCTGATTCCCATATTGAATAATTTTCGGTGTTTACAGTCTTGAACTCACCATAGATATTACGTATGGCATCGCCCTGAGCTGATAATATTGCCCTCCCCGTATCCATACCACGTCCGTCATCCCAGCCACGAATAAACTCACCACGTAAATCAGGCAATTTATTTGTCGGGTAAGCCTTTGCCAGTTCCGGGTATTCTTCAGCAGAAAAAGCTGCTCCGTTGCATTTCAGCCAGCCTGTTGGCGGAGTGGCTGAGGGCCACGGAACAGGTACGCCAACAGGCAATGCTGAGCCTTCTCCTAAACCAACGTTTAAGAAAATGCAGAGGTAACAGCTAACTGGCATCATCTCCGGTTTTTATTCAGGGGGATGATCATGCTTATTGGCTATGTACGCGTGTCAACAAATGACCAGAACACCGATTTGCAACGTAATGCACTGAACTGCGTGGGATGTGAGCGGATTTTTGAGGACAAAATCAGTGGCACTAAGTCCGACAGACCGGGGCTGAAAAAACTACTCAGGACACTATCGGCAGGAGACACGCTGGTTGTCTGGAAGCTGGACAGGTTGGGACGCAATATGCGGCATCTTGTTACGCTGATAGAAGAGTTGCGCCAGCGTGGCGTGAATTTCCGAAGTCTGACTGACAGTATTGATACCAGTACCCCAATGGGCCGTTTCTTTTTTCATGTCATGGGTGCCCTGGCTGAAATGGAACGCGAACTGATAGTTGAACGTACCAGGGCGGGGATTGCTGCAGCTCGCGACAAAGGCAGAGTAGGTGGACGCCGTCCTAAGTTGACCACCGAACAGTGGGCACAGATTGGACGTTTACTAGAGGCCGGAGAATCAAGACAGCGTATTGCACTGATTTTTGATGTGGGCGTTTCTACCATTTATAGAAAATTTCCGGCAAATAAGAGCAGTGAATCCCCCTGAATCAGCATAATTTTGATTATCCCTGCAAGCAGACAAATACCGTCATTTTGTGTGAATAACTGTACAACTACACTTAGCTGTTTGTCGGGCACAATCACTTCAACATAGGGCGAAGCCTAATCCAATCAGGAGGTTCGCCGCTATGGCTCAGGATTACCACCACGGGGTGCGCGTTGTTGAAATCAACGAAGGCACCCGATCCATTACCACGGTGAGCACCGCCATCGTGGGTATGGTCTGCACGGGCGATGATGCCGATGCAAAAATGTTTCCTCTTAATAAACCCGTGCTGATCACTGATGTGCTGACTGCCAGCGGTAAAGCGGGTGAGTCCGGCACGCTGGCCCGTTCGCTGGATGCCATCGCTGACCAGGCAAAACCCGTGACCGTTGTTGTGCGTGTGCCGCAGGGTGAAACGGAAGACGAAACCACGACCAATATCATCGGCGCAGTGACTGCTGAAGGTAAAAAAACAGGTATGAAAGCCCTGTTATCTGCCCAGTCACAGCTCGGCGTTAAACCGCGCATTCTCGGCGTGCCAGGCCACGACACCAAGGCGGTAGCTACTGAGTTGCTGAGCGTGGCGCAAAGCCTGCGTGGATTTGCTTACCTGTCAGCGTATGGCTGCAAGACGGTACAGGAGGCGATCACTTACCGTGAAAACTTTAGCCAGCGCGAAGGGATGCTAATCTGGCCTGACTTTACTGGCTGGGACACGGTGCTGAATGCCGAAGCAACGGCATATGCCACCGCCCGTGCGCTTGGTCTGCGCGCCAAAATTGACGAGCAGACCGGATGGCACAAAAGCCTGTCCAACGTGGGCGTGAACGGTGTCACCGGAATTTCTGCTGATGTGTTCTGGGATCTGCAGGACCCGGCAACCGATGCAGGTCTACTGAACCAGAACGACGTCACCACGCTTGTGCGTAAAGACGGGTTCCGCTTCTGGGGTTCCCGCTGTCTGAGCGATGATCCGCTTTTTGCTTTCGAAAACTACACCCGCACGGCGCAGGTGCTGATGGACACGATGGCAGAAGCGCACATGTGGGCGGTGGATAAACCGCTTAACCCGTCGCTGGCCCGCGACATTATCGAAGGTATCCGCGCCAAAATGCGCAGCCTGGTCAGTCAGGGCTATCTCATTGGTGGTGATTGCTGGCTGGATGAGTCGGTGAACGACAAAGACACGCTGAAAGCCGGAAAACTCACCATCGACTACGACTACACGCCAGTGCCGCCACTTGAAAACCTGATGCTGCGCCAGCGCATCACCGATCAGTACCTGGTGAATTTCGCCAGCCAGGTCAGCGCGTAAGGGGACAACATGGCTTTACCACGCAAATTAAAACACCTGAACCTGTTTAACGACGGGAACAACTGGCAGGGGATCGTTGAGTCGCTGACGCTGCCGAAATTCACCCGCAAATATGAGAAGTATCGCGGCGGCGGAATGCCGGGTGCAGTGGATGTGGATCTGGGGCTGGATGACAGTGCGCTGGACACAGAATTTTCCATTGGTGGTACTGAACTGCTGCTGTTTAAGCAGATGGGCAAATCCACGGTGGATGGTATCCAGTTGCGCTTTACCGGCTCTATTCAGCGTGACGATACCGGGGAAGTGCAGGCCGTGGAGCTTGTGGTGCGTGGACGCCACAAAGAAGTGGATTCCGGCGAGTGGAAGACGGGCGAAAGCAACACCACCAAAGTGACCAGTACCAACAGCTACGCGAAGCTGACCATCAATGCTGAGGTGCTCTATGAAGTGGACCTTATCAACATGGTGGAAATTGTGGACGGTGTGGACCTGATGGAAGCGCACCGCAACGCCCTCGGCCTCTGATGTATCTGAACGGCGCGGAATGCCGCGCCAGAACCTAATTTACAGGACAACAAAATGAGCGATAAACAGACTGAAAAGACCATTCAACTGGATACCCCCATCATGCGCGGTAAAACAGAAATTACCGAAATTGTGTTGCGTAAACCGCAGTCTGGTGCGCTGCGCGGCACACGCCTGCAGGCCATTATGGATATGGATGTGAACGCGATGATGACCGTGATCCCCCGCATCTCCAGTCCGGCACTGACTGCACAGGAAATCGCAGAGATGGACCCGGCAGATCTCACTGCCATGTCGGTTGAGGTTGTCACTTTTTTGTTGAAGAAGTCGGTGCTTGCCGGTTTACCGACAGCCTGACGGTTGACGATCTGGTGGCTGATATCGCCACCATCTTTCACTGGCCGCCATCCGTTACTGACGTTATGCCGCTGACCGAAGTGCTGGAATGGCGGTATAAAGCGATTCAGAGAAGCGGGGCCAACGATGAGTGATAATAACCTGCGCCTGCAGGTCATTCTTAATGCGGTTGACAAACTCACCCGCCCATTCCGTGCTGCACAGGCCAGTTCGAAAGAGCTGGCTGGCGCAATCAGAAACTCCCGTGACGCATTAAAGCAACTCAATCAGGCGGGTAACAGCCTGGAAAAATTTCGCAAGCTGCAGGCCGATAACAAGAAGTTAGGCGACAGGCTGAACTATGCCAGACAGAAGGCTAATTTGCTTAGCTCTGAGCTGGAGGCGATGGAACAACCATCACAAAGGCATCTTGTGGCTTTAGGTCGGCAAACGCTGGCAGTCCAACGCCTGGAAGAACAACAAAAATATTTGCAGAAGCAAACGGCGCTTGTGCGTGCTGAACTGTACCGGACGGGAATTTCTGCGAAAGACGATGCGGGAGCAACTGCCCGTTTAGCCCGTGAAACATCACGTTATAACCAGGAACTTTCGAAACAGGAGGCGCGGCTGAAGCAACTGGGGGAAGCTCAGCGCAGGATGAATGCAGCGCGTGCCAGTTATGCCCGTTCGCTGGAGGTGCGTGATCGTATTGCAGGTGCCGGAGCCACCACCACGGCGGCAGGGCTGGCAATGGGCGCGCCAGTGATGGCGGCAGTAAAAAGCTATACCAGCATGGAAGATGCCATGAAAGGTGTGGCAAAGCAGGTCAATGGTCTGCGTGACGATAATGGCAACCGCACTGCACGTTTTTATGAAATGCAGGATGCCATCAAGGCTGCCAGCGAACAGTTGCCGATGGAAAACGGTGCGGTGGACTTCGCTGCACTGGTTGAAGGTGGTGCGCGCATGAACGTCGCAAACCCTGACGACAGCTGGGAAGACCAGAAACGTGACCTGCTGGCCTTCGCCAGTACGGCAGCAAAGGCGGCAACAGCCTTTGAGCTGCCAGCGGATGAACTGTCAGAAAGTCTGGGGAAAATTGCCCAGCTCTACAAAATCCCTACCCGCAATATTGAACAGCTCGGTGATGCGCTGAACTATCTGGATGATAACGCGATGTCGAAAGGGGCGGACATCATTGATGTGATGCAACGCCTGGGCGGTGTGGCTGACCGTCTGGATTATCGTAAAGCGGCGGCACTGGGTTCCACCTTTCTGACACTGGGCGCTGCGCCGGAGGTTGCAGCCAGTGCAGCAAACGCGATGGTGCGTGAATTATCCATTGCCACCATGCAAAGCAAGAGTTTCTTTGAAGGGATGAATCTGCTGAAACTCAATCCTGAAGTGATTGAAAAGCAGATGACGAAGGATGCGATGGGAACCATCCAGCGCGTGCTGGAGAAGGTGAACGCACTGCCGCAGGACAAGCGTCTGTCTGCCATGACCATGTTGTTTGGTAAAGAGTTTGGTGATGACGCGGCGAAACTGGCAAACAACCTGCCGGAACTGCAGCGTCAGTTAAAACTGACAGCGGGCAATGATGCGCTCGGTTCCATGCAGAAAGAATCCGACATTAACAAGGATTCACTTTCTGCGCAGTGGTTGCTGGTCAAAACCGGAGCGCAGAACACCTTCAGTAGCCTGGGCGAAACGCTGCGCAAGCCGCTGATGGATATTCTGTACACGGTGAAAAGCGTCACGGGGGCGTTGCGTCGCTGGGTGGAAGCTAACCCGGAACTGACAGGCACACTGATGAAAGCAGCGGCTGTTGTGGCTGCGGTTACCGTCGGCCTCGGCACCTTAGCGGTGGCGCTGGCTGCAGTGCTGGGGCCGCTGGCAGTGATCCGTCTGGGATTCTCTGTGCTGGGCATCAAAACGTTACCTTCCGTTACGGCAGCAGTAACACGAACCAGCAGCGCGTTGTCCTGGCTGGCTGGCGCTCCACTGGCAGTGCTGCGACGCGGGCTTGCTTCATCGGGTAACGCAGCGGGTTTACTTACTGCGCCGTTGTCGTCTTTGCGCCGTACGGCATCACTGACGGGAAATGTCCTGAAAACTGTAGCAGGTGCGCCGGTTGCACTTTTGCGGTCTGGATTATCCGGTTTACGTGCTGTTGCTGTGATGTTTATGAATCCTCTGGCGGTACTGCGCGGTGGACTGGCCGCCGCAGGCGCGGTGCTTCGTGTGCTTGCATCTGGTCCACTGGCGATGCTGCGCGTTGCCCTGTATGCCATATCTGGTCTGTTAGGTGCTCTGCTCAGTCCGATAGGTCTTGTGGTTACTGCACTGGCGGGCGTGGCGCTGGTTGTCTGGAAATACTGGCAACCCATCACCGCATTTCTTGGTGGCGTGGTGGAAGGATTCAAAGCGGCGGCAGGTCCCGTCAGTGCTGCATTCGAACCACTTAAGCCTGTGTTTCAGTGGATTGGCGACAAAGTACAGGCGCTGTGGGGCTGGTTTACTGATCTGCTGACGCCCGTTAAGTCAACCTCTGCCGAACTGCAGAGTGCAGCGGCAATGGGGCGGCGATTCGGGGAGGCACTGGCGGAAGGGCTGAATATGGTCATGCATCCGCTGGACTCCCTGAAATCCGGCGTTTCCTGGTTGCTGGAGAAACTCGGCATTGTCAGTAAAGAGGCCGCAAAGGCAAAACTACCGGAAAGCGTGACGCGTCAGCAACCTGCGACGGTGAATGCAGACGGTAAAGTGATTATGCCATCGGGTGGTTTTCCGTCATGGGGATATGGCTTTGCGGGGATGTATGACAGCGGCGGCTATATCCCGCGCGGGCAGTTTGGCATCGTCGGTGAAAACGGGCCGGAAATTGTTAACGGCCCGGCAAACGTGACCAGCCGGAGAAATACAGCTGCACTGGCTGCCGTTGTTGCCGGAATGATGGGGGTTGCTGCCGCGCCTGCAGAGCTTCCACCGTTACATCCTTTGGCACTTCCCGCGAAAGGCGGTGAAGCGATGGTGAGTCGTGCAGCTACTGTGCCGCCCATTTACCGGATTGAAGCACCGACGCAGATCATCATCCAGACACAGCCAGGACAAAGTGCGCAGGATATTGCGCGGGAGGTGGCCCGCCAGCTTGATGAACGTGAACGCAGGCTGAAGGCAAAAGCCAGGAGTAACTACAGCGATCAGGGGGGATACGACGCATGATGATGGTGCTGGGATTGTACGTGTTTATGCTGCGCACCGTGCCGTATCAGGAACTGCAGTATCAGCGCAGCTGGCGACATGCGGCTAACAGCCGGGTAAATCGTCGTCCGTCCACGCAGTTTCTGGGACCGGACAACGACATGCTGACGCTTTCCGGTGTTCTTATGCCGGAGATAACAGGCGGCAGGCTGTCGTTGCTGGCACTTGAGCAGATGGCAGAACAGGGGAAAGCATGGCCTCTGATTGAAGGCAGCGGCACGATTTACGGCATGTATGTGATTGAGGGACTGAATCAGACTAAAACGGAGTTTTTCCGCGACGGTATGCCGCGCCGGATTGAGTTCACCCTGTCGCTCAAACGGGTGGATGAGTCCCTGTCCGATATGTTCGGTGATCTCAGTGCGCAGCTGAGTAATCTGCAGGGAACGGCAACATCTGCCTTAAGCGATATCAGTAAAACGGTGGGAGGGCTTCTGTCGTGAATTTCAGCTCTGAACTGCTTAACAAAGGCAACAAAACTCCGGCATTCAGCATCAGTATTGAAGGCAGGGATATTACCACTGTGCTGGACAACCGCCTGATGGGGCTGACGTTGACGGATAACCGGGGCTTTGAAGCGGACCAGCTTGATCTGGAGCTGGACGACGCCGATGGAAAAATCGTGCTGCCGCGCCGTGGTGCGGTCATTACGCTGGCGCTGGGCTGGAAGGGGCAGCCGCTTTTCCCGAAAGGGGCATTCACGGTGGACGAGATTGAACACACTGGCGCACCGGACCGCCTGACTATCCGGGCGCGAAGTTCTGATTTTCGTGAAACACTGAATACCCGCCGTGAAAAGTCGTGGCACAAGACCACCGTTGGGGAAGTGGTGAAGGAAATAGCTGCGCGGCACAAACTGAAGATGGCATTGGGTAAAGACCTGTCAGATAAACCCGTGGAACATATAGATCAGACCAATGAGAGTGACGGCAGTTTTCTGATGCGGCTGGCGCGCCAGTACGGTGCTATTGCGTCGGTGAAAAATGGCAATCTGTTATTCATCCGACAGGGGCAGGGTAAAAGCGCCAGTGGTAAACCACTACCGGTTATCACTATCACACGTAAGGACGGCGACAGTCACCGCTTTACCCTGGCAGATCGCGGAGCTTACACGGGCGTAATTGCCAGCTGGTTGCATACCCGCGAACCCGCGAAGAAAGAAAGCACCGCGGTGAAGCGTAAGCGCAGGACTAAGAAGCAGAAGAAAGAGCCGGAAGCGAAGCAGGGCGATTACCTGGTGGGTACGGATGAAAACGTGCTGGTACTTAATCGCACCTATGCTAATCGGAGTAACGCCGAACGGGCAGCGAAAATGCAGTGGGAACGCCTGCAACGCGGCGTTGCGTCATTCTCGCTACAACTGGCGGAAGGGCGGGCAGATCTCTACACGGAAATGCCAGTGAAAGTCAGTGGCTTTAAACAGCCGATAGATGATGCGGAATGGACCATTACGACTCTGACGCATACCGTCAGCCCGGATAACGGTTTTACGACCAGTCTGGAGCTTGAAGTGAGGATTGATGATTTCGAAATGGAATGATTCTTCGCAATGGAGAACTTTTAAGTTTGCAAAATGGAATAATGCGGTATCATTATTGTGAATTTAGCAAAAATGGGGAGAACTCGAAAAATGATGATTTGCCCACTGTGTGGAAGTGCCGCCCATACTCGCAGCAGTTTTCAGGTATCTTCATTGACCAAAGAGCGTTACAACCAGTGCCAGAATATTAACTGCAGCCATACTTTTGTTACCCATGAAACTTTTGTTCGTTCGATTGCAACGCCAAAAGAGTCAAATCCGGTTCAGCCGCATCCAATGAAATCAGGACAGGTGGCGCTCTCTCTTTGACGCTGCCGCCATTTTGTCGCCATCGTTAAAAAACAGTGCTTCTAACATCATGATTTTAAAAGGCATAAATTTCAGGCAACAAAAAACCCACCAACCTTGAACCGAAATGGCGGGGTTGATGGGCTCCACAAAATGGGGACATCAAAGAAAAGCAGTGGCAATAGGTATGACTGATGCTTTAACGAAAAGTTCGACCTATTGGCAAAATTTTTTCACTTAAAGGCAAACTTCAGTTTTATCCTAACCCCGGCCAGATGATGACAATAAGCGTCCCCGCCAGCGTTAGCAGAACGTTGGCGATGGCGTAAGTCCCCGCATAACCCAGCGCTGGAATATTGCTGCGCGCCGTATCGCTAATGATTTCCATCGCCGGGGCGCAGGTACGCGCGCCCATCATGGCGCCAAACAGCAGCGCCCGGTTCATGCGCAGCACATAAGCGCCAAACAAGAAGCAGATCACCACCGGTACCAGGCTGACGACAAGCCCGGCGATCAGCATTTGTCCGCCGACCGCGCCCAGACCGTTGCTGATACCGCTGCCGGCGCTTAAACCAACGCCGGCCATAAATACCATCAAGCCGAATTCTTTCACCATGTTAAGCGCGCCCTGCGGAATATAACCAAAGGTAGGGTGGTTAGCGCGCAGGAAACCGAGCATGATCCCGGCGAACAGCAATCCGGCCGCGTTGCCGATGCCGAAACTAAAATTGCTGAACTGGAAGGTAATCATCCCGATCATTAACCCGATGATAAAAAAAGCGCAGAAGGCGAGCAGGTCCGTCACCTGGCTATGGATCGAAATAAAACCAATGCGATCGGCGATGGTTTTTACGCGTCTGGCGTCGCCGCTCACCTGTAGCACGTCGCCTTTATTCAGCACGACGTTATCGTCGATAGGCATTTCGATCTGGCTGCGGATGACGCGGTTAAGGAAGCAGCCATGATCGGTCAGCTTGAGCTGAGCGAGGCGGCGACCGACCGCATTGTGGTTTTTCACCACAATTTCTTCCGTTACGATGCGCATATCAAGCAGATCGCGATCAAACACTTCCTTACCATTACGGAAGCTGGGATCGAGCCTGGCGTGCGCGTCCGGATAGCCGACCAGCGCAATCTCATCGCCCATTTGCAGCACCGCATCGCCATCCGGGTTCGCCAGAATACCGTTACGACGAATACGTTCGATATAGCAACCTGTCTGGCGGTAAATACCCAGCTCGCGCAGGTTTTTTCCGTCAGTCCAGGCCACCAGTTCCGGACCAACCCGATAGGCGCGGATAACCGGCAAATAAACTTTGCGATTAGCATCGGTATCCAGACCGCGCTCGCGAGCAATTTGCTGGGCGCTGGTTTGCAAATCCTGATGCTGTAGTTTAGGCAAGTAGCGCGCGCCCACGATCAGACTGACTAGCCCAATCAGATAGGTCAGGGCATAACCCAGGCTCAGATTATCAAGAGCGGAGGAAAGTTGGGTGCTGGCGATGCCGGAATGTCGCAGGGTATCGCCTGCGCCAACCAGCACGGGCGTGGATGTCATTGAGCCGGCCAGCATACCGGCCGTCAGGCCGATATCCCAGCCGAATAGCTTACCAAGGCCTAAGGCGATTAGCAGAGCGCTACCGACCATGACCAGGGCAAGCATCAGATAATTTTTACCGTCGCGAAAAAAAATCGAAAAAAAGTTGGGGCCAGCCTCGACGCCGACACAAAAAATAAACAGCATAAATCCCAGATTTAGCGCGTCGGTGTTAATACTGAAGTGTTGCTGCCCTAATAATAGAGAGACCACTAAAACGCCAATGGAATTACCAAGTTGGACTGAACCCAGACGTAACTTGCCAAGACACAGGCCAAGAGCCAGGACCACAAATAATAACAGGATGTAATTCCCATTTAACAAATCTGCGACGTTTATATTCACGGAGACTAACTTCTTGTTTACGAGTAAGCTGTTGAAAGAAATGGTAATTTACGCTACTGTTTTTATCATGAATTAAGGGTGCAATCGTATTGCATACAGCATCCAAATAAAAACAACACAACAATATATCCTGCTAGTTTAATCTTATTGCGTACTAACGGCTATAAGAATCGTGCAGGTGTGTTTTTGGCATGGAATGCCACATGACTTTATCTGACTGGATGCCTCACGGCGGAAAGCGTGTTCGATAGAGAGTGTCAGGAGGAACGATTGAAACATAAACACGGGTGGGCAAGCGTTGTCTGCTGCTTTGTACTCTTTATTGTGGTGTGTCTTTCATTAACTATGCATGTACAAGGCGCTTTTCGCGCGGCAGGGCATCCTGAGATTGGACTGTTATTTTTTACGTTGCCTGGTGCGGTGGCCAGTTTTTGTTCTCACCGACGCGAGGTGATCCGACCGCTGATCGGGGCGATGCTGGCGGCGCCGTTTTGCCTGGTGTTAATGCGCGTGGTATTTATGCCTACCCGATCGTTTTGGCAAGAACTGGCGTGGTTATTTAGCGCCGTATTCTGGTGTGCGTTAGGCGCGCTCTGTTATTTGTTTATTAGCAGCCTGTTTAGCCACCGGCGAAAAAAACGCCGGTAGCGCCCTCCGGTAGAGGGCGTTGCCAGAGCAATCAGGCGAAAAGATTCAGATTTTCTTTTGCCCATGCTTCAAAATCTGTACAGCCGCCGATATGTTTTTGATCGACAAAAATCTGCGGTACGGTTTCTACAGGTTTACCTACGGTTTTTTCCAAATCCGCTTTAGTAATGCCTTCGGCATGGATATCAATATAGCGGTAGTTGAAATCGTCGCGTTCTTTGCTCAGTTTTTCCGCCAACTCTTTTGCACGCACGCAATAAGGGCACCCTGGGCGGCCAAAAATAACAGTAAACATATCTCTCCTCGAACATAAAGCCAGACGGCGAACAGGTGTTATCATGCCGCGATTTACGGCAGATGAAAAGCAGGTTACGCCTGTTCCTTTGATAACCCAGGGCTATATCTGTTAAGCACGCCGGACCAGAACGTTCTACACTGTGCGTCAGTTTACCGGGAGGCTTGATATGCGCACGATTGGCGTGTTACCCAAAAGCGTACTGATACTGGAATACCTCGGTATGATTTTGCTGGCGCTTGCTCTGCTATCGCTTAATCATTACCTTACGCTGCCCGCGCCGTTCAATACGCCGCTGGCTGGCGTATTGATGGTTTTCCTGGGCGTCGTGTTGATCCTCCCCGCCGCGGTGGCGATGATGTGGCGTATTGCGCAGTTACTGGCGCCGCAGTTGATGAAACGTCCACCCGACATTTCTTCCCGTTCAGATAGAGAAAAGCATAATGAGTCCGACCATTGAACTTCTTTGTGGCCATCGTTCTATTCGCCATTTCACCGATGAACCCGTGACTGACGCGCAGCGAGAGGCCATTATTGCCGCCGCGCGCAGCACGTCCAGTTCCAGTTTTTTACAGTGCAGCTCTATTATCCGTATTACCGATCGGGCGCTGCGCGAGGCGTTAGTGCCCCTGACGGGCGGGCAAAAGCATGTGGCGCAGGCCGCTGAGTTCTGGGTATTTTGCGCCGATTTTAATCGTCATTTGCAGATCTGCCCTGACGCGCAGTTGGGGCTTGCCGAACAACTGCTGCTCGGTGTCGTCGATACGGCGATGATGGGGCAAAATGCGCTGACGGCGGCGGAATCACTGGGGTTAGGCGGCGTGTATATCGGCGGCATTCGTAACAATATTGAATCTGTTACCGAACTGTTAAAATTGCCGAAGCATGTATTGCCGCTCTTTGGCCTGTGTTTGGGATGGCCTGCGGATAATCCGGATCTGAAACCGCGCCTGCCTGCAGAGCTTGTGGTTCATGAGAACCAGTATCAACCGCTTGATGAAAAGCTGCTGGCGCGCTATGACGAGCAGTTGGCTGAGTATTATCTGACCCGAGGCAGTAATACGCGACGCGATACCTGGAGCGATCATATCCGTCGCACCCTGATTAAAGAAAATCGCCCATTTATCCTTGAATATTTGCATAAACAGGGCTGGGCGACGCGCTAAAACCTGCGGGCCAGTGTATGATACGCGGGCTTTTCAGGGTTTTCAGCGAGGTGCAGGGTGAAAATTGCCATATTGTCCAGGGATGGAACGCTCTATTCTTGCAAACGTCTGCGCGAAGCGGCGATGCGGCGCGGCCATCTGGTCGAGATACTCGATCCTCTTTCCTGCTATATGAATATTAATCCGGCTGCGTCGTCGATCCATTACAAGGGGCGTCGTCTGCCCCATTATGACGCCGTTATTCCCCGTATTGGTTCGGCCATTACCTTTTATGGTACCGCTGCGCTACGTCAGTTTGAGCTATTGGGTAGCTATCCGCTGAATGAATCCGTCGCCATTACCCGCGCGCGCGATAAGCTGCGATCGCTACAACTTCTGGCGCGCCAGGGGATCGATCTTCCCATTACCGGGATCGCCCATTCTCCGGATGACACCAGCGATCTTATTAAGATGGTTGGCGGGGCGCCGCTGGTCGTGAAGCTGGTAGAAGGCACGCAAGGGATCGGCGTGGTATTGGCGGAGACGCGTCAGGCTGCTGAAAGCGTTATTGATGCGTTTCGGGGGCTGAATGCCCATATTTTGGTTCAGGAATACATTGCCGAAGCTAAAGGATGCGATATTCGTTGTCTGGTCGTCGGCAATGAGGTTGTGGCGGCGATTGAGCGGTGCGCGAAAGCCGGTGATTTTCGCTCCAATCTTCATCGTGGCGGGGTGGCCAGCATCGCGACGATCACGCCCCGTGAACGGGATATCGCCATCAAAGCCGCACAGACGCTGGGGCTGGATGTGGCGGGTGTCGATATTTTACGCGCCGCGCGCGGGCCGCTGGTGATGGAGGTGAATGCCTCGCCGGGACTGGAAGGTATCGAAAAGACTACGGGCGTGGATATCGCGGGGCGAATGATTCAGTGGATAGAACGTCACGCTACGCCTGAATTTTGCCTTAAAATCGGCGGCTAATCGCAATCGTGGATTCCGCCGTAGTACGAAGCACGCTTTTTGCGTAAGCTGTGCCGGTAATTTTTCATCGTCATCGTAAGAGGTAGCACATTATTATGATATCACTGGTCGTTCCCACTCTGGATACGTTGCGTCAATGGCTCGACGACCTGGGCATGAATTTCTTCGAATGTGATACCTGCCAGGCGCTGCATTTGCCGCATATGCAGAATTTTGACGGCGTCTACGATGCTAAAATCGATTTGGTGGACAACACCATTCTTTTTTCCGCGATGGCGGAGGTCAGGCCTTCCGCGTTGCTGCCGCTGGCGGCCGATCTCTCTGCTATCAACGCCAGTTCGTTGACGGTAAAAGCCTTTCTCGATATGCAGGATGATAATCTGCCAAAACTGGTTGTGTGCCAGTCTTTATCCGTTATGCAAGGCGTCACCTACGAACAGTTCGAATGGTTTGTTCGCCAAAGTGAAGAGCAGATTTCTATGGTGATCCTTGAGGCCGGGGCGCATCAGCTTCTGTTTAACGCGGAAGAAGACGCGCAAAAAACCAGCGCGGTTGACCATTTTCTTCACTGATCCCTCCCGATAATCAGGCAGTCGCTGCCAGCGCGGCTGCTGTTTACGTTTTTTTATGCTGCAGTTAACCTTTATTTAAAGAATTATTCACCTCATTTCTGACCATTTCGCTTTATCACATAGACAAAACCTGCATAAAAAATTGATAAAAGGCGTTTTTTAATCTGGGCTATAGCCTCAAACCTTAGCTAAAGTTATTCTTGCGAAGCTTCTATAGCGAGCTTGATGGCAGGGAGGGCGACCTCTCTTCTTTATTTGTATCAAATGAAAAGGTATGCACATTTCAGGCATGTTTTAAACCACGCCTAATGGGTTCATTTGTTAACGGATTTCAGAAGGAAAGCGATGATGACCGCCTTAAAGAAAAAATGGCTATCGGGTCTGGTTGCGGGTGCTTTGATGGTCGTCTCTGTCGGCACGCTCGCTGCCGAACAAAAAACGCTGCACATTTATAACTGGTCAGATTATATCGCGCCGGACACGGTGGCGAACTTTGAAAAAGAGACCGGGATTAACGTTATCTATGATGTCTTTGACTCTAACGAAGTGCTGGAAGGCAAGTTAATGGCAGGCAGCACCGGGTTCGATCTGGTGGTGCCATCGGCCAGTTTTCTTGAGCGCCAGCTCACCGCGGGCGTTTTTCAGCTGCTGGATAAAAGCAAACTTCCCGGCTGGAAAAACCTCGATCCTGAACTGCTGAAACTGGTAGCGAAGCACGATCCTGACAACAAATACGCCATGCCCTACATGTGGGCCACGACGGGCATTGGCTATAACGTTGATAAAGTGAAAGCGGTGCTGGGGGATGATGCTCCAGTGAATAGCTGGGATTTAGTCCTCAAGCCAGAAAATCTGGAGAAGCTAAAAAGCTGCGGCGTCTCTTTCCTTGATGCGCCTGAAGAAATTTTTGCTACCGTGCTGAACTATCTGGGTAAAGATCCGAATAGCAGCAAAGCGGATGACTACACCGGCCCGGCAACCGATCTGTTGTTGAAGCTACGGCCAAACATTCGCTATTTCCACTCCTCGCAATACATTAACGATCTGGCTAATGGCGATACCTGTGTGGCCATCGGCTGGGCGGGCGATGTCTGGCAGGCCGCTAACCGGGCGAAAGAGGCGAAAAATGGCGTCAATATCTCTTTCTCGATCCCCAAAGAGGGGGCAATGGCATTTTTTGATGTGTTTGCCATGCCGGCTGACGCCAAAAATAAAGACGAGGCCTACCAGTTCCTTAATTATCTGTTGCGCCCTGATGTGATTGCCCATATTTCCGATCACGTTTTCTACGCCAATGCGAATAAAGAGGCGACGGCGCTGGTCAGCCAGCAGGTGCGCGATAACCCGGGAATTTATCCGCCGGCGGATGTGCGGGCCAAGTTGTTTACCCTGAAAGTGCAGGAGCCGAAGATTGATCGTGTCCGCACCCGCGCATGGACGAAGGTGAAAAGCGGTAAGTAATTGATTAACGGTATGGCCTGATAAGCGTGCGCTATCGGGCATTCCACCGTTTGTATCGTTTGATTGTGTTATGCCGGAGAGCGCCTTGTGAATGATGTCCCCCACCGCCCGCAGGTGAAAACCCGTAAAGCGCTGACGCCGCTTCTGGAAATTCGCAACCTGACGAAGTCATTCGACGGGCAACATGCTGTCGATGATGTCAGTCTGACTATCTATAAAGGCGAGATTTTTGCCCTGCTGGGCGCGTCAGGTTGTGGAAAATCGACTCTGCTACGGATGCTGGCAGGTTTTGAACCACCGAGCAGCGGGCAAATTATGCTCGACGGCGTCGATCTGGCGCATGTTCCGCCGTATCAGCGTCCGATTAATATGATGTTTCAGTCCTATGCGTTGTTTCCGCATATGACGGTAGAGCAGAACATCGCTTTTGGTCTGAAGCAGGACAAACTGCCGAAGGCGGAGATTACCAGCCGCGTCAATGAAATGCTGGGTCTGGTGCACATGCAGGAGTTTGCGAAACGTAAGCCGCATCAGCTTTCCGGCGGTCAGCGTCAGCGCGTGGCCCTGGCGCGCAGTCTGGCGAAACGTCCTAAGCTGCTCTTGTTGGATGAACCGATGGGCGCGCTGGATAAAAAATTACGCGACCGGATGCAGCTTGAAGTGGTGGATATCCTTGAGCGCGTCGGCGTGACCTGCGTCATGGTGACGCACGATCAGGAAGAAGCGATGACGATGGCGGGGCGCATTGCCATCATGAACCGTGGAAAATTTGTGCAAATTGGCGAACCGGAGGAGATTTACGAGCATCCGACGACCCGCTACAGCGCCGAATTTATCGGATCGGTAAATGTTTTTGAGGGCTTACTGAAAGCGCGTGAAGAGGACGGTCTGGTCATTGACGCGCCCGGTTTGGTTCATCCGTTAAAAGTCGATGCAGATGCCTCTGTCGTTGATAATGTGCCGGTATATGTGGCGCTACGTCCGGAAAAAATCATGCTGTGTGAGTCGCCGCCTGCCGATGGCTATAATTTCGCCGTCGGCGAAGTGGCGCATATTGCGTATCTCGGCGATCTGTCTATTTATCATGTGCGGCTAAAAAGCGGGCAGATGATCAGCGCTCAACTGCAGAATGCGCACCGTTACCGGAAAGGGTTACCGACCTGGGGCGATGAAGTGCGTTTGTGCTGGGAAGCGGATAGCTGCGTGGTCCTGACGGTATAAGGGGGAAACATGAGCACACTTGAACCTCCGGCACGCATCAGTAAACCTGGCGGCGCGGCGCTATGGTTGGCGCGGATGCAAATGAAACATGGGCGTAAGCTGGTTATTGCTTTGCCTTATATCTGGCTCATTCTGCTGTTTTTACTGCCGTTTCTTATCGTCTTTAAGATAAGCCTGGCGGAAATGGCGAGGGCGATCCCGCCGTATACCGATCTGCTGGAATGGGCTGACGGTCAGTTGTCGATTACGCTCAACCTCGGCAATTTTTTGCAACTGACCGACGATCCGCTTTATTTCGAAGCCTATCTGCAATCGTTACAAATTGCCGGTATTTCCACAATCTGCTGCCTGCTGCTGGGCTACCCGCTGGCGTGGGCGGTGGCGCACAGCAAGCCCTCCACGCGCAATATCCTGCTGCTGTTGGTGATTCTGCCCTCGTGGACGTCTTTTTTAATACGCGTCTATGCCTGGATGGGCATTTTGAAAAACAACGGTGTGCTGAACAATGTGTTGCTGTGGCTAGGGGTTATCGATCAGCCGCTGACGATCCTGCACACTAACCTGGCCGTCTATATCGGCATTGTTTATGCGTATCTGCCGTTTATGGTTCTGCCCATTTATACCGCGTTGACGCGCATTGATTATTCGCTGGTGGAAGCGTCGTTGGATCTCGGCGCCCGACCGCTGAAAACGTTTTTTAGCATCATTGTACCGCTCACCAAAGGCGGAATCATCGCCGGCTCGATGCTGGTTTTTATCCCGGCGGTGGGCGAGTTCGTGATCCCGGAACTGCTTGGCGGGCCGGACAGTATCATGATTGGTCGCGTTCTGTGGCAGGAGTTTTTCAATAACCGCGACTGGCCGGTTGCTTCTGCGGTCGCCATTATTATGTTGCTGCTGCTGATAGTACCGATCATGTGGTTCCATAAACATCAGCAAAAAAGTGTGGGGGAGCACGGATGAATAACTTACCAGTCGTTCGCTCGCCCTGGCGCATTCTGATTCTGGTGCTGGGGTTTACTTTTCTCTATGCGCCGATGTTAATGTTGGTGATTTACTCGTTTAACAGTTCGAAGCTGGTGACGGTGTGGGCGGGATGGTCGACGCGCTGGTATGGCGAGCTCTTTCGGGATACCGCCATGATGAGCGCAGTGGGACTAAGCCTGACAATTGCCGCCTGCGCGGCG
The DNA here is from genome assembly GCF_051703725.1 of Salmonella sp. NW645. Classification (NCBI taxonomy): domain Bacteria; kingdom Pseudomonadati; phylum Pseudomonadota; class Gammaproteobacteria; order Enterobacterales; family Enterobacteriaceae; genus Salmonella; species Salmonella sp. NW645. The sequence goes on from NZ_JAMMKR010000009.1 coordinate 146,914, forward strand.
ACGATGGCGGTGGTGCTCGGTACCATTGCTGCGGTGGTGATGGTGCGATTTGGACGGTTTCGCGGCGCAAACGGCTTTGCGTTTATGATCACCGCGCCGCTGGTGATGCCGGATGTGATTACCGGGCTGTCGCTGCTGCTGCTGTTTGTCGCGCTCGGTCATGCTATCGGCTGGCCCTCCGATCGCGGAATGCTGACCATCTGGTTGGCGCACGTCACTTTCTGTACCGCCTACGTGGCAGTGGTGATCGCTTCGCGATTACGCGAACTGGATCGTTCGATTGAAGAGGCGGCGATGGATCTTGGCGCGGCGCCGTTGAAGGTCTTTTTTGTCATTACGTTACCGATGATCATGCCAGCGGTGATCTCGGGCTGGCTGTTGGCCTTTACGCTCTCCCTTGACGATCTGGTGATTGCCAGCTTCGTTTCCGGTCCCGGCGCCACCACGCTACCGATGCTGGTTTTCTCCAGCGTGCGCATGGGCGTGAACCCGGAAATCAACGCGCTGGCGACGTTAATCCTCGGCGTGGTAGGAATCGTCGGATTTATTGCCTGGTACCTGATGGCGCGAGCGGAAAAACAGCGGATTCGCGATATCCAGCGTGCAAGACGCGGCTGAAGCCACTAAAATCTTCCACTATGGCAATGCGTTGCCGTGCGGGTCGCGGCATCATTTTCAGGGAAGACATTCATTGGGATTTATAAAGCAATCAACCTCATCACATGCCCGTTTAAATGTGCCTACGCTGGTGCAGGTTGCGGCTATGGCGATTATTTTGATTCGCGGTCTCGATGTGCTGATGATTATGAATACCCTCGGCATACGCGGGATGGGCGAGTTTATTCATCGCAGTGTGCAGACGTGGAGCTTAACCCTTGTCTTTCTGGCAAGCTTAATGCTGGTCTTTGTTGAAATTTATTGTGCGTTTTCGCTGGTGAAAGGCCGTAGCTGGGCGCGCTGGGTGTACCTGGCGACACAAATTATTGTGAGCGGATATCTGTGGGCGGCGTCGTTAGGCTACGGGTATCCGGAGTTGTTTAGCATCGCGGGAGAATCGAAGCGTGATATCCTGCATTCCCTGGTCATGCAAAAACTCCCCGATCTTTTAATTCTGTTTCTGCTGTTTATTCCCGCTCCCAGCCGTCGGTTCTTCCGGCTGCAATAATGTGTATAATCGTCGCCCCGGATAATATGAAGGTTTTTTGGTATGCAGTGCGCACTCTATGACGCGGGTCGCTGCCGTTCCTGTCAATGGATTACGCAGTCGGTTAACGAACAACTTTCCGCAAAAACAGCCGATTTACATCGTTTGCTGACCGGGCTGCCTGTTGAACAGTGGTGTGCGCCGATTGGCGGCCCGGAACAGCATTTCCGCAACAAAGCGAAAATGGTCGTGAGCGGTAGTGTAGAAAAACCGCTCTTCGGGATGCTGCATCGCGACGGTACGCCGGTCGATCTTTGCGGCTGCCCGCTGTATCCCGCCTCCTTTGCCCCCGTATTCAGCGCGCTAAAACCTTTTATTGCCCGTGCCGGACTCACGCCTTATAACGTGGCGCGAAAACGCGGCGAACTGAAATACCTGTTGCTGACGGAAAGTCAGTTCGATGGCGGCATGATGCTACGCTTCGTGTTGCGTTCAGAAAACAAACTTACGCAACTGCGCGCGGCGTTACCGTGGCTGCGTGCGCAACTGCCGCAGCTCAGGGTGATCACCGCAAATATTCAGCCGGTACATATGGCGATTATGGAAGGGGAGAAGGAAATCTATCTGACGGATCAGCAGGCGCTGGCGGAACGTTTTAACGATGTGCCGCTGTGGATTCGTCCGCAAAGTTTCTTTCAGACCAACCCTACGGTCGCCAGCCGATTATATGCGACGGCGCGTGACTGGGTAGGGCAACTGCCGGTACGCCATATGTGGGATCTTTTTTGCGGAGTGGGCGGATTCGGCCTGCACTGCGCGACGCCGCAGATGCAATTAACCGGTATTGAGATCGCGCCGGAGGCGATTGCCTGCGCGAAGCAATCCGCTGCCGAGCTGGGATTGACCCGCCTTCATTTCCAGGCGTTGGATTCCACCCAATTCGCCACCGCACAAGGCGAAACGCCCGACCTGGTGTTGGTGAATCCTCCCCGCCGTGGCATTGGCAAGCCGTTGTGCGATTACCTTGCACAAATGGCGCCGCGTTTTATTATTTATTCAAGCTGTAACGCGCAGACGATGGCGCAGGATATTCGCCATCTGCCGAACTACCGTATTCAACGTGTTCAGCTTTTCGATATGTTCCCGCATACCGCGCATTATGAAGTGTTAACATTGCTTTGCAGGCTGTAGCGCCAAAAGCTAGACATACAAAATATCTATATTAACTGTCTAATTATCCATAAATAATAATAACCATGATCGATCGATAAAAAACTCCGATCGATCATGGTTATATATTAACCTATTTTTGCAAATCAAATCACAAATAATCACTTTAAATCTTTTAATGACTAATTTTGATTATTACAGTGCGTGTAAGGCAAAATTAGACAAGGTGGTTTATCGGGTAAATTTCAATAGCATCAGCGAAGCAATACGTAACGTCAGTAAAGGGGTCAATCATGACAACGAATAGGCACGCTTATGGAGGGCGTTCAGACGATGTTTGCCAAATTTATAGATGTTATTCAAACGTTTTTAACTGAACCGGCAATATTAATTGGGATATTAGTCGGTGTTGGCTATGCGCTGGATAAAAAGACGCCTATAAAAATTATCACCGGTATGATCAGCGCGATGGTCGGTTTGATGATGGTGTTATTTGGCGGCTTTCAATTTTCAGCCACTTTTAAACCGGTTGCAGAGGCAGTCAGCAAGGCTTATGGCGTGCATGGATACTTAATGGATTCATATGCCATGAAAGCCGCGACGCAAATAGCGCTGGGCGATAATTTCGGCTATGTAGGATACGTTTTTGTACTGGCATTTTTTACTAACCTGATATTAGTTTTATTTGGCCGTTATACCGGCGCAAAAGGTATATTTCTTACCGGTAATACCGGGGTCTCACATTCACAGGCGGTACTGTGGTTAATTGTCTTCTGGCTGGGGTTCGGTTGGGTACAATCCATTGTGATTGCCGGGGTATTGACCGGGGTTTTTTGGGCGTTTTCAACCACGCTTATTGTTAACCCCATTGCCAAAGTGACCAATAACGCCGGTTTTACCATCGCGCATAACCAGATGTTGGGACTGTGGTTTTTCTCGAAATTCGCGCATAAATTCGGCGATCCGGAAAAGCATGACGCCGAAAACCTGAAACTTCCCGGTTGGTTAGCCATTTTTAACCACAACGTGACGGCAATCGCCATTGTGATGACGCTCTTCGTTGGCGGTTTTTTATTGGCGACAGGGATCGATAACGTACAGTTAATGGCGAAAGGCAAACCCTGGTATATCTATATCATCAATCTGGGCCTGCAATTCTCTATGTATATGGTCATCTTGCTGCAGGGCGTGCGGATGATGGTAGGCGAAATTAACGGTTCGTTTAAAGGATGGCAGGATCGCTTTATTCCTAACGCTATACCGGCTGTGGATGTTGCTGCTTTATTACCTTTTTCGCCGAACGCGGCCACGCTGGGATTCGTCTTTTGTACCTTCGGCACGATTTTTTCCATGGGCATTCTGCTGCTCATCCATAGCCCTATTATGGTATTGCCTGGTTTTGTTCCGCTCTTCTTTTCCGGCGGTCCTATCGGCGTATTAGCCAACCGAATGGGGGGATATCGTTCCGTTATTATTTGTACTTTCCTGTTAGGGATTATTCAGACTTTCGGTACGGTATGGGCCATTCCTTTAACCGGGCTGGCAAAAGAAGGCGTGGGCTGGACGGGAATATTTGACTGGGCGACTCTGTGGCCTGCAATTTGTGAATTACTGAAATTTATTGCTTCAACGTTCCATCTAGGTCCTTATTCCATTTAATTGATTCGGTTTATATAAAGGATTTTATTATGAAAGATTCTGTAAATATTTTATTCGTATGCGGTTATGGTGTAGGCAGTAGCGTAATGCTACAGACTGTGGTTAAAAAAGCGTTAGCAAAATATGACTTCTCTTTTGATATGGAGCATACGGCAGCGGGAGAGGTCGGTGGATTTACCGACTGGGCAGATATTTATGCGATTTCAAAAAAATTGCTTGATGTCGTTAGCCTCGATCCTAAACACGGACAATATCTCATTCCCATTGAAAATATCATGGATGGCGAATCAATAGGTAAACAGATTTACGATGTGGTAGAGAAAAATTTTCCGCACCTGCTCAACAAATGAGGCTGAGTCATGAAAGCGATTATTCTGCTGTTTGACAGTCTGAATAAAAACTATTTGCCGCCCTATGGCGATTTGCTAACGAAAGCGCCTAACTTTCAACGCCTGGCGGCACATGCCGCCACCTTTGACAATAGTTATGTCGGCAGTATGCCCTGTATGCCAGCCCGTCGGGAACTGCACACCGGGCGCTATAATTTCCTGCATCGTGATTGGGGCCCGCTGGAACCCTTTGATGATTCCATGCCGGAATTATTGAAAAAAGCGGGGATCTACACCCATCTTATCAGCGATCATTTGCATTACTGGGAAGACGGCGGCGGTAACTACCATAACCGCTATAGCTCCTGGGACGTAGTACGCGGTCAGGAGGGCGATCACTGGAAGGCAAGTGTTGGCGAGCCGCCCATTCCGGAAGTACTGCGCGTTCCACAAAAACAAACCGGAGGCGGCGTTTCCGGGCTATGGCGTCATGACTGGGCGAACCGCGAATACATCCAGCAGGAAGCCGATTTTCCCCAGACGAAAGTTTTTGACGCCGGGTGCGATTTTATCCATAAAAATCATGCCGAAGATAACTGGTTATTGCAGGTTGAGACGTTCGATCCGCATGAACCGTTTTATACCACCGAGGAATATTTATCGCTCTATGACGATGAGTGGCAAGGCCCGCATTATGACTGGCCGCGCGGCAAAGTCAGTGAAAGCGAGGAGGCGATAGCGCATATTCGCTGTCGTTATCGGGCCCTGGTTTCCATGTGCGACCGCAATCTTGGACGTATCCTTGATCTGATGGATGAACACGATCTCTGGCGCGATACGATGCTGATTGTCGGTACCGATCACGGCTTCTTGCTGGGGGAGCACGGTTGGTGGGCTAAAAATCAAATGCCCTATTATAACGAGGTGGCTAATAACCCGCTGTTTATCTGGGACCCGCGCAGCGCGGTATGCGGAGCGCGGCGGCAGTCGCTGGTGCAGATGATTGACTGGGCGCCAACGCTACTGGATTATTTTCAACAACCTATTCCCGCAGATATGCAGGGCCAACCGCTGGCGAAAGTCATTGCCAGTGATGAACCCGTCAGGGAAGGCGCGCTGTTTGGCGTGTTTAGCGGACATGTTAATGTTACCGACGGACGGTATGTTTATATGCGGGCCGCGCAGCCGGGGCGTGAGCATGACATTGCGAACTACACGTTAATGCCGATCAAGATGAATGCGCGTTATGACGTGGATGAACTGGGAAAATTATCTCTGGCACCTCCGTTTAAATTCACTAAAGGGCTTCAGGTATTACGTATTCCGGCCAGGGAAAAATATAAAGGTGTGAATAGCTTTGGTCATCTCTTGTTTGATCTCAGAGACGATCCGCAGCAGCAACATCCTATTCATGATGAGGCCATCGAAGCAAGGATGATCAACTTACTTATCCGTTTGATGAAAGAAAATGATGCTCCGGCGGAGCAGTATCGCCGTCTGGGTCTGGATGTTATCTAAAAACGTAACAATGTTGTAAGCCGGGTACGCGTCAGCGTCACCCGGCAAGTATTAGTCCGAATCGCCTGTTGATGCAGGCGTTTGAGACTGATGACAAACTGTAGAATGCTCAATGGCGCTGCGCTTATCAGGCCTGGATAGTTTCCTGATGGCGACCCGTGGGCTGAATAAGGTATTTATACTGCCATTTCGCAACACGGTGGGCTAATCACATACGTCTTACTGCGGGAACCACTGATCGCTGATTTTCTGATAAGTGCCGTCCGCTTTAATGGCGGCCAGCGCATCATTCAGTTTTTCCAGCAACGCCTTATTGTCCGGGCGCACCGCGATGCCAAGTCCGGTACCGAAGTATTGCGGATCGGTCACTTTCTCTGTTGCCGGACCCAGTTGCGGATTCGTTTTCAGCCACTCATTGACCACTGCGGTATCGCCAAAGACACCGTCAATACGGCCATTTTTCAGGTCGATAATCGCATTCTGGTAGCTGTCGTAGGCCACGGTTTTGACCTCCGGATGTTTATCCTGGAGATATTTTTGATGCGTGGTGCCATTTTCCATACCGATACGCTTACCTTTTAGATCGGTAAAGGTCTTATAGGTGTCTTTTTTGGCAATCACCAGCGCGGAGTTCGCATAATAGGGATTGCTAAAGGCGACCTGCTTACTGCGCTCCGGGGTAATGTCCATTCCGGAAATGACGGCATCATATTTTCTGAATTTCAGCGCCGGGATAAGACTATCGAAAGCATGATTGGTAAAAGTACATTCTGCCTGCATTTGCTTGCATAATGCGGTTGCCAGATCGATATCGAAGCCCACAATTTTATTACTCGCATCCAGGGATTCAAACGGGGGATAGGTGGCGGAAACCCCGAAATTGATTTTTTCAGCGGCGATGCTGCCAGTGGCGAAAGAGGCGAGTAATGCAGCCAGAACTAACTTTTTCATGATGTCACTCCCGTTATCTTATGATTATGCGCCGTGTCTGCGGCATAGATTTACAATGCCATCAATTGAATTTATATGCAATAAAAATGATTAAATATTTTTAAATGGATAAAAAAAGACGGACAAGTTAACCACTTGTCCGTCGGGTTTATTCAATATTATGCATCGTAGGCTTGATAAGCGCAGCGCCATCTGACCATTGTCGAACGGCGGCGAGAATGCCTTATCCTGCCTGGTTAATTGCGCCGCTCAAACGCCAGGGCTTTACGCTCAATCAAACGCATCATCAGCGTCAATAGACCGTTGACGACCAGATAAATTACGCCTGCCGCGCCAAATACCATCACATCGTAGGTACGACCATAGAGCAACTGACTGTACCCCATGACCTCCATCAAGGTGATGGTATAGGCCAGCGAGGTACTTTTGAAGACCAGTACCACCTCATTAGAATAGGAGGAGAGGGCGCGTTTAAACGCATAGGGCAACAAAATCGCCAGCGTATCTTTCTTACTCATCCCCAGCGCGCCGCAGGACTGCCACTGACCTTCCGGAATCGCGCGAATCGCGCCATAAAATAGCTGCGTGGTATAAGCGGCGCTGTTTAGCGACAACGCGATCAGTGCGCACAGCCACGGTTCAGACAGTAGATGCCAGAGTAGCGGATACTCTTGCAGTGTCGGGAATTGACCGGGTCCGTAGTAGATCAGGAAAATTTGCACCAACAACGGCGTACCGGTAAACAACGTGATATAGCCGCGCACCAGCCACACCACGAACGGCGTTTTTAGTGTCAGGATAATGGTAAAAACTAACGCCAGCACCAAAGCGACGGCAATAGAAGCCACGGTCAGCGTCAGGCTGGTGTGTAGCCCTTTTAGCAGTTCAGGTAAATACTCAAGCATTAGTCCGGCCTCCGCTCAAAACGTGTCGCGCGCAGGTCTATGCGTTTGAGAATGTACTGACTGATCAGCGTAATGACCAGGTAAATAGCCGCCGCAATAATGTACCAGTTAAACGGTTCCTGGGTGCGTGTGGCAATACTTTTGGTCTGCAACATTAGATCGTTAACGCTGATAAGGCTGACCAGAGCCGTATCTTTTAGCAACACCAGCCACTGATTACCCAGCCCTGGCAGAGCGTGACGCCACATCTGCGGCATCACTAGACGGAAAAAAATCGCCGTCTTTGATAATCCCAGTGCCTGACCCGACTCCCACTGACCAGACGGAACGGCTTTCAGCGCGCCGCGTAGCGTCTGCGACGCATAGGCCGCATACAGCAGGGACAACGCAATCACGCCGCACAGGAACGGACTGACGTCAAAGTTCTCAATCTCCATTTGCACCGGGATCTGCGTAAAGCCGAGATGGAGGGTAAACCCGTCAGACAGCGTAAGCAGGAGTTGCGAGGAGCCGAAATAGATAAACAGCACCACCAGAATTTCCGGCAGGCCGCGCAAAATAGTGACCAGCGCGGAGCCTATCCAGGCAATCGGGCGCCATTTTACGGACTCCCAGACGGCAAAGAACATGGCTAACGCGAGGCCAATGATCAGCGCACAGACGGCAAGGCCGACGGTCATCCCGGCGGCGCTTGCTAAAGGAAAAAATTCGTTCATCAAAGATTACTTCTGGAACCATTTGTTATAGATGGTCTCGTAAGTCCCATCTTTCTTCACTTTTTCCAGCGCAGTATTGAATTTCTGCTGCAGCTCGGTGTTGCCCTGACGTACCGCGATACCCAGGCCGGTGCCGAAATAATCTTTATCGGTGACTTTATCGCCGACCGGTGCCAGCTTAGGATTGGCTTTCAGCCATTCGGTCACGACCGCCGTGTCGCCGAAAACAGCGTCGATACGGCCATTTTGTAGATCCAGCTTCGCGTTCTGATAGCTGTCATACGGTACGGTGGTGATTTCCGGATGCTTATCCATGATGAATTTCTGGTGCGTCGTACCGTTCTGCACGCCGACTTTCTTACCTTTCAGTTGATCGACGCTGGTGTATTTGCCCTGCTGACCCACGAACAGCGCGGAGTTGTCGTAATATGGCGTGGTAAACAGCACCTGCTTTTCACGTTCCGGCGTGATATCCATTCCCGCCATTACAGCGTCGAAGCGGCGGAATTTCAGGCTGGGGATCAGGCTGTCGAACGCCTGATTGGTAAAGGTACAGGAGGCGTCGATCTCTTTACATAGCGCGTTGGCCAGGTCGACGTCAAAGCCGACAATCTTGTTATTAGCATCCATCGATTCGAACGGCGGATAGGACGCTTCGGTCGCAAAACGAATGGTCTGGGCTGCTGTAGCGGAAAGGCTAAAGCCTGCAATTAGCGCGGCAATCAGAACTTTTTTCATTGTCATTGTCCCGAATCTTAGTGAGAGAGATAGTTTTTGAACGCTTCGGTCTGAGGGTGGGCAAAGCAACCCGCATCACCGTGCTCGACGATGTGACCATTTTCCATATAAATCACACGACTGGCGGTCTTACGCGCCACTTCGACTTCATGCGTAACGATCACCTGAGTAATGTTCGTTTCCGCCAGCTCATGAATAATGCTGACGATTTGAGCGGTAATTTCCGGGTCCAGCGCGGCGGTCGGTTCATCAAACAGCAGCACCTGCGGCTCCATCATCAGTGCGCGGGCAATCGCGACGCGCTGCTGCTGACCGCCGGAAAGATGCAACGGATAACGATCGCTATAGGGCTTCAGACGTAAACGCTCCAGCAGCTTTTCTGCGCGCGCCAGCGCCTGATCTTTTGTCAGACCCAGTACGCGGCAGGGCGCTTCAATCAGATTCTGCACAACGGTGAGATGCGGCCAAAGATTATATTGCTGAAAGACCATTCCGACATTTTGACGTAGCTCACGAATCGCCTTATCGGACGGCGTTTTCGTAAAATCAAAATGGTTCCCGGCGATAGTCAGAGTGCCGGAGCGCGGCATCTCAAGCAGATTGAGTACACGCAGCAGCGAACTTTTACCCGCCCCGCTTGGGCCAAGCAACACCAGCGTTTCGCCTTCGGGGCAATCCAGCGTGATATCGAACAGCGCCTGATGCGCGCCGTAAAAGCAATTAATGCCGTTTAATTGAATACTCATTGACACTCGTATACAGGCAGTCTGATAGCTATTGAAGCCGCAGATAGTACCTTTCGCAGAATAGTTATGCAATATTTATGCGTTAAAAGTTAAATATATCCCACATTCTTCCCTAAACATAGCACAAAATAGCAGGAGGAATAGTAGGTAAGAAGAATTGTCGGCATCCCGGGCAGAATGCCAGACAATTTACGGGGTTATGGGTGCAAAAGCGGGGAATACTGGCTGTTAACGGTTTTCTATCGACTGGCGCAGCGTACCGGCAGGGGCATGGACATCTCCGCCCAGATAGCGAACGTCGTCAATCACCCAGCATGAGCCTTCGTGAATCATAAGGACCTCATCCTGCCAGCTTTGATCGCCCTGTTTTAACGCTACCCGCAGAGGAATGTTGCGCGCATCTCGGTTCGGAATGGTTGATGCGCTGGCGACGTTGGCGCTATCCGGCAGCGTAGCGCGGCTGGAGAACAGATCGCCGCTCATCAACTGGCGGTGCTCCGTATCGCGGCTGGCGTCGGTCAACAATTTCGCCAGGTTATCACTCAAGTAGGGGCGAAGCGCGGCGATATCATTGCTGTGGTGTTGAATACGGTAGTCGTAAAATTGTTGAGCCACGCTGTCCGGGCCGCCTTCCACACACGCGCCGATACGCGGGCCATTATCTTTGTAGGCGGGAGTGACGGTCGTACAGGCGCTAAGCAGAAGCGCGCACGGGATGAGCAAAGAGAGTTTAGAATAGCGCATGATGATTTCCTTATAGGCGATCGAGCAAAAACCGATCTACGATAATCAATTATATCCTTTCAATGATAGCGTATCAGCTTGATAATGCGTTTGAGATCGTGTGCTTAGCTAACCTGGGAGATTCACTATGCAGTTTTCAACAACCCCAACGCTGGAAGGACAAAGCATCGTGGAGTATTGCGGTGTGGTAACGGGCGAAGCCATTTTAGGTGCCAATATTTTCCGCGATTTTTTCGCCGGCATTCGGGATATCGTCGGCGGACGTTCCGGCGCGTATGAGAAAGAGCTGCGTAAAGCGCGTGAAATCGCTTTCCAGGAACTTGGCGAGCAGGCTAAAGCGTTGGGCGCCGATGCGGTGGTAGGCATCGATATTGATTACGAAACTGTCGGCAAGGATGGCAGTATGCTGATGGTCAGCGTCAGCGGAACGGCGGTGAAAACGCGCCGATGAGAGCGCTACTGTGGCTGGTGGGTCTCGCGTTGCTGTTAACAGGCTGCGCGAGCGAAAAAGGAATTATCGATAAAGAGGGATATCAGCTTGATACCCGACATCGGGCGCAGGCGGCCTATCCGCGCATTAAAGTCCTGGTGATTCACTATACGGCGGAAAACTTTGACGTTTCGCTGGCGACGTTAACGGGTCGCAACGTCAGTTCGCATTACCTGATTCCCGCAACCCCGCCATTATATGGCGGTAAACCGCGCATCTGGCAACTGGTGCCGGAACAGGATCAGGCCTGGCATGCGGGCGTCAGTTTCTGGCGAGGCGCCACGCGTCTCAATGATACGTCTATTGGCATTGAGCTGGAAAATCGCGGCTGGCGAATGTCCGGCGGGGTGAAATCTTTCGCGCCGTTTGAATCCGCGCAAATTCAGGCATTGATTCCGTTAGCGAAGGACATTATCGCGCGCTATGACATCAAACCGCAGAATGTGGTGGCCCATGCGGATATCGCGCCGCAGCGTAAAGACGATCCCGGCCCGCGCTTCCCGTGGCGCGAGCTGGCGGCGCAGGGGATTGGCGCCTGGCCTGACGCCCAGCGTGTAGCGTTTTATCTGGCTGGACGCGCGCCGTATACGCCAGTCGATACCGCAACGGTGCTTGCGTTACTCTCGCGCTATGGTTATGAAGTCAAAGCCGATATGACGACACGCGAGCAGCAGCGGGTGATTATGGCGTTCCAGATGCACTTCCGTCCGGCGCAATGGAACGGTATCGCAGATGCCGAAACGCAGGCGATTGCCGAAGCATTACTGGAGAAGTACGGCCAGGATTAACGCGGTAAATTTCCGTGATCGCGTAGCCAGGCGGCGGTGCGTTCAATGCCTTCGTCCAGCGTGACGATGGGCTGGTAGCCCAGCTCTTCCTGCGCGCGAGTCGTATCGAGCGTAAAATCAAAATTCAGTTTTGACACGCCGTAATGCGTTAGCGGGGGCTCTTTGGCGGATTTTTTGCCGAAGCGCTCCATACTGCGGGCGATCATATCCAGCATCGGGTAAGGCACAGAGCGAATGCGGCAGTCGATAGTCAGTTCATCTATTAACTTTTGTACGATGCTGCGTAAGGTGCGGTTTTCGCCGTTAGTGATGTTATAAGCGCGGCCAGAAGGCAGATGATCGCAGCCCGGCTGGCTGGCCAGCCACATGGCGTGGATCGCATTTTCATAGTAGGTCATATCGACCAGCGCGCTGCCCCCGTGCGGTAATAAGACGCTACCGTAATGGTGCATCATATGCGCCAGACGTGGGATAAATACTTTATCGTGCGGGCCAAACAGGCTTTGCGGACGCAACACCGTAAAACGTGTTTGCGGATTAGCCTGCGCCAGCAGATTAATCACCTCTTCACCGGCGGCTTTACTGCGGGCGAACTCATTGGCAAACCGATGCGGACGGAAATCTTCTTTGATATCACGGTGATGGTGGTAATCAAAATAGAGTGAGGGAGAGGAGATATGAATAAAATTGCGCACGCCCCAGGCGACCGCCCATTCTCCCAGGCGGCGGGTGGCGCGAACATTCGCCAGATCGAAAGCTTGTTGGGTTCCCCAGGGCGAGGTAAAGCTGGAGCAGTGCCACAACGTGTCGATCCCGGCGAGCATCACTTTAGCCTGCGAGGAGACCAGTTCGGTTAAATCCGCATGGACGAACTCCGCGCCCATTTTTTCAAGCAGCTTGCCCATCGCTTCATTGCGACCCGTCGCTCTGACGCTGATGCCTTTATTGCGCAAAAATTCAACCGCGTTTCGACCTAAGCCGCTGGTGGCGCCGGTAACCAGTACCTTCATATCAATCCACTGTGTTTAATAAACCGTCGTGCGCATTCTTCCGTGAATTACGTCGGTATGCAATGGGAAACACGAAAGAATACAGCAACTTTTTCTCATTTTTCTGTGATTTGTTCTGCAAGTCGGGCAATACGCCTTGCCATTCCCCGGAAAATAAACAGGTGCGCCGGGATCATCAGTAGCCAGTAAATCAGGCCCGGCATTCCGTGTGGATGCCACCAGGCGCGCACGTCAATTTCGCGGTAGCGGCCTTTATCGTGCAGCGTGAAGCTAAGCCGCCCCAGACCCGGCGCTTTCATGCCAAACAAGAGCGTGAGCTGTTTTTCTGGTTCGACAATGATCACTTTCCAGCTATCTACCGTATCGCCAGGCTTGAGCAAGGTATGCGACGGGCGGCCTTTCGCCAGTTTATGCCCCACCAGACGATCCATCGCGGCGCGCGTCTGCCACAAAATATTGCCGAAAAAATAGCCCTCTTTGCCACCCAGCCGATTTACGACCTGCCAGAGCGCCGATAGGCTGGCCGGGGTCTGCGCGGTAAAGCCCGCCTGCTTTGGAAAATAGCCGTATTCGGGACGCCAGCGGGCGAAGGCCAGCGCGTCGTAGCCCCAGTCGCTGGAGTTCACCAGTTTTTCTTCTTCTTTTAGCGTGCGGCGAACGGCGTCATCAAAGGTGATAAGCGTTTGGGGGATCAACTTTTTTAACGCGGCGTCATCGGCCAGCAAATCGTGCCTTAACCCCTGGATTAAGGCTTTTGCGGTAGTCGGCGGCACAGAGGTAATGACGTTTAAAAACCAGACCGAAATCCAGCGGGTCGGAAAAGGCACCGGGATCAGCGGACGCCGTTTACCGCTGACGGCCATAAAACGTTCAAACTGCTGCTGATAGCTTAATACCTGCGGCCCGGCGGCTTCCAGAATACGATGCTCGCGCGCAGGGTGGTCCAGTAAGCCGACCAGGTAGTAGAGTAAATTTTCCAGAGCGATGGGCGTGGTGCGCGAACGCACCCAGCGCGGCGGCGTGAGTATTGGCAGGTTGTAAACCATGTCACGCATGACTTCGAAGGCGGCGGAGCCTGCGCCGACGATGATCCCGGCGCGTAATTCCGTCACCGGCACGCCTGCGTCGCGCAGTGTGTCAGCCGTAAGCTGGCGGGCGCGCAGGTGATCGGATTGCTCATGCGTCGGCGCCTGCAATGAACTGAGGAAAATAAGTTGTTTAACCGGCGTCTGGCGCAGCGCGTCGCGCACGTTGAGCGCCGCCTGACGCTCATGGGCGATAAAATCGCCGCCTTCGCCCATGCCGTGTACCAGATAGTAAACGGTATCAATGTCGCGAAGCAGTGCGGGTAAATTTTCCGGCCAGTGCAGATCGACCTTATGACAACTGACGTTGGCGAGGCGCTGTTTTTCCAGACGTTCGACGCGCCGCGCCGCCGCCCGCACCTGATGCCCTTGCTGACTTAGCGCAAAGACCAGGTGCTGGCCAATATAGCCGCTGGCGCCGAGAACCAGAATGCGTTGCGCCACGTTGCTCTCCTTAGCGGGCTAAAAAGGCGCGCCAGTGGGCGACGACGTCGGCAAGCTGTTCGCGAGAGACATCCAGATGCGTCACCAGACGCACAATCGGCGCGGCGTTAATCAGGATATTCCGTTCCCGTAAATAGTCGCCAAGCGCGGCGGCCTGTGCTTCGCCAACGCGAACAAACAGCATATTCGTTTCGTGGCGCATGACCTCCGCGCCCGCTTCCCGAAGCTGCTGCGCCAGCCAGGCGGCGTTATCATGATCCTCTTGCAGACGCGCCACGTTATGCTTCAGCGCATACAGTCCGGCCGCTGCCAGAATCCCGGCCTGACGCATTCCGCCGCCGACCATTTTACGCCAGCGCGTCGCGCGTTTAATGTAATCGCGGTTGCCGACCAGCAGCGAACCGACCGGCGTTCCGAGACCTTTTGACAGGCAGATGGTAAAAGAGTCGCAATACTGCGTAATCTCTTTTAACTCACAGCCGTAGGCAACCACCGCGTTAAAAATTCGGGCGCCGTCAACGTGCAGCGCCAGCCCACGTTCGCGGGTAAACGTCCAGGCGTCTTTCAGATACGCGCGCGGCAGCACTTTCCCGTTATGCGTATTTTCCAGACTGAGCAAGCGCGTACGCGCGAAGTGGATGTCATCCGCTTTAATCTTCGCCGCCACGTTCTCCAGCGGCAGCGTACCGTCCGCGGCGGCGTCGATGGGCTGCGGCTGAATGCTGCCGAGCACCGCAGCGCCGCCAGCTTCATAGAGATAATTATGCGCGCCCTGACCAACGATATACTCTTCGCCGCGTTCACAATGGCTAAGTAGCGCGACCAGATTGGCCTGGGTGCCGGTGGGTAAAAAAAGCGCCGCTTCTTTACCGGAAAGGTCGGCGGCGTAGCGCTGAAGGGCGTTAACGGTAGGGTCATCGCCGTATACGTCGTCCCCGACCGGGGCGGTCATCATCGCCTCGAGCATGGCGCGGCCCGGTCGGGTAACGGTATCACTGCGTAAATCAATCATGGCACATCCCTGGATTTTAAAAGGTGATGTGCACTGTTTTACCTTAGCCAGTTCGTTTTCGCCAGTTCGATCACTTCATCGCCGCGGCCGCTAATAATGGCGCGTAGCATGTACAGGCTAAAGCCTTTCGCTTGTTCCAGTTTGATCTGCGGCGGGATCGCCAGCTCTTCTTTTGCCACGACCACGTCAACCAGTACCGGGCCGTCAATGGAAAACGCGCGCTGTAGCGCTCCGTCCACGTCTGCGGCTTTTTCCACGCGAATACCGGTAATGCCGCAGGCTTCGGCGATACGCGCGAAATTGGTGTCGTGCAGTTCGGTACCGTCGGTAAGGTAGCCGCCAGCTTTCATTTCCATCGCCACAAAGCCCAGCACGCTGTTATTAAAGACGACGATTTTTATCGGCAGCTTCATCTGTACCACCGAGAGAAAATCGCCCATCAGCATACTGAAGCCGCCATCACCGCACATCGCGATAACCTGACGACCAGGCGCGGTGGCCTGAGCGCCGAGCGCCTGCGGCATCGCGTTGGCCATTGACCCGTGGTTAAACGAGCCCAGCAAGCGGCGCTTGCCGTTCATTTTTAGATAGCGGGCCGCCCAGACGGTCGGCGTGCCGACATCGCAGGTAAAAATAGCGTCGTCAGCGGCGAAATGACTAATTTGTTGCGCCAGATATTGCGGATGGATGGCTTTGTCGCTGAGTTTGGCTAAGTCATCAAGTCCCTTACGGGCGTCCCGATAGTGCTCCAGAGCTTTATCGAGGAATTTACGATTGCTTTTTTCTTCCACCAGCGGCAGCAGGGCGCGAAGCGTGGCTTTAATATCGCCCACCAGCGCCATGTCGACTTTGCTGTGCGCGCCAATACTGCCCGGGTTGATGTCAATCTGAATGATTTTGGCATCGCTCGGATAAAAGGCGCGGTAGGGGAACTGGGTGCCGAGCAGGATCAGCGTATCGGCGTTCATCATGGTGTGGAAGCCAGAAGAGAAGCCAATCAGGCCGGTCATTCCCACATCATAAGGATTATCGTACTCAACGTGCTCTTTGCCGCGCAGGGCATGAACGATTGGCGCTTTTAGTTTTGCCGCCAACGCGACCAACTCCTCATGCGCGCCCGCGCAGCCGCTACCGCACATCAATGCGATATTGCTGGAGTAACGCAGCAGTTGCGCCAGTTTTTTCAGCTCTTCTTCCGCCGGCGTGACGACGGGGTGCGGGGCATGGTACCAATGAGTGACGGCGTTTTCAGGCGCAGGTTTCAGCGCTACGTCACCCGGAAGTACGACCACGGAGACGCCGCGATTTAGCACCGCTTTGCGCATGGCGATGGCGAGTACCTGCGGGATCTGCTCCGGGCTGGAAACCAACTCGCAATAGTGGCTGCATTCACGGAACAACTCCTGCGGGTGGGTCTCCTGGAAATAACCGCTGCCGATTTCACTGGACGGAATATGGGCGGCGATCGCCAGAACAGGGACGTGGTTACGGTGGCAATCAAACAGGCCATTGATCAGGTGCAGGTTGCCCGGTCCGCATGAACCGGCGCACACTGCCAGCTCGCCGGTAAGCTGCGCTTGTGCGCCGGCGGCGAAAGCGGCAACCTCTTCGTGGCGGGTTGGCATCCATTCAATGGTTCCCATACGATTAAGACTATCGCTCAGGCCGTTCAGGGAGTCGCCAGTGACGCCCCAGATTCGTTTTACGCCAGCCTGTTCCAGCGTTTTGGCGATAAAAGCAGCAACGGTTTGTTTCATGGTTCTCCATCTCCTTAAATGTGATAACGGTTACAAGTTTAGTTGAAGATGACGATGACGTTTTTCTTTGGCGAAGAGAGGGGCGAAAGGATGAAGCGAGTGGTAAATCGCCCGGTGGCGCTAACGCTTACCGGGCCTACGATGGAACGTTTACCGATTATGCGAGAACAAGATCGCCCTGCGGATGGCAGGAGCAGGCCAGTACGTAACCTTCGGCAATCTCCGCCTCGCTCAGCGTCATGGTGCTGCTCACCGTATAGTCGCCGGAAACGACTTTGGTTTTACAGCAGCCGCAAACACCTGCCCGACAGGCAGCGGCAACCGGTACTTTATTACTCTCCAGCGCCTCCAACAGCGTTGTACCGATCGGGGCATAAAATTCCTGCGCTGGCTGTAGTTTGGTGAATTTCAGGCCGCTGGTTGCCGTTTCCGCCACCGGCGTGAAGAACTTCTCTTTAAAGAAGCGCGTTACGCCAAGCGCTTTCACGCCCTGTTCGACGAAATCCATATAGGGCGCCGGGCCGCAGGTCATGATGGTGCGCGATGCCAAATCCGGTACGCGCTGTAACAATTCCGTGGTCAGACGGCCCGCGACAAAACCTTCCGTGGCATGATTTTCCGCCACTAGCGTGACCGGATACTGTTGCCACTCGTCGGCAAAAATCACATCATCCGGCGAACGGACGTTAAAGATGACCTGCACATCGGCCTGCGGGCGGTATTTCGCCAGCCAGCGACGCATCGACATGATTGGCGTTACGCCACAACCGGCGGCGAGCAGCAGAAACTTATCTTCTGTTTTATCGTCACAGGTAAAATCGCCCATTGCATCAGACAGCCAGATGTAATCGCCGCGCTTGATGTCATGGGTCAACCACTGTGAACCCGTGCCATCTTCAATCCGACGAACGGTCAGCGTGATATATTCACTGACGCCCGGCGTAGACGAAAGGGTGTAGGCGCGCAGCGTTTCCGCTGAATTACGCACGCTCACCAGCGCATACTGCCCGGCGCGGTAAGGGTAGTAGTCATGGCATAATAGCGCAATTGTCCATACATCCGGCGTCTCCTGACGGATGTGATGCACCTGCATTCGCCAGGGACATTGTGAGGTTGGCATCGTCATCATTGGCCTCCTTACGCGCTCAGCAATTGCTTCATGTCTTCTTCAACGGTGGTCACGGAGCGCAGACCGAACTTCTCGTTGAGGATAGCCAGCAGATCCGGCGTGAAGAAGCCCGGCGCGGTCGGCCCGGTGACAATATTTTTCACGCCTAATGACAGCAGCGTCAGCAGAATCACGATCGCTTTCTGCTCAAACCAGGAGAGCACCAGCGATAGCGGCAGATCGTTGACGCCGCAGCCCAGTTTTTCCGCCAGCGTCACCGCCAGGATAATCGCGGAGTAAGCATCGTTACACTGACCGGCATCGACCAGACGCGGCAGCCCTTCGATGTCGCCGAACTCCAGTTTGTTGAAACGGTATTTACCGCACGCCAGAGTCAGGATCAGGCAGTCATCCGGTACGCTGGTGGCGAAATCGGTAAAGTAGTTACGCTCGCCGCGCGCGCCGTCACAGCCGCCGACCAGGAAGATGTGGCGCAGTTTTTCACGACTGACCAGATCGATGAGCGTATCGGCAGCGCCGAGCAGGGTCTGACGGCCAAAACCGACGGTGATGAGATGCGGAATTTCGCTATACGGGAAGCCCGCCATCTGCTGCGCCTGGGCAATGACCGGCCCGAAGTCATCACCTTCAAGATGGCTAACGCCCGGCCAGCCGACGATGCTACGGGTCCAGATACGGTCGTCATAGCTGCCCACGGTCGGGTCGATAATGCAGTTAGAGGTCATCACGATTGGGCCAGGGAAGCGGGCGAACTCGACCTGCTGATTCTGCCAGCCGCTGCCGTAGTTACCGACCAGATGCTTGAATTTACGCAGTTCCGGATAGCCATGTGCGGGCAGCATTTCACCGTGAGTGTAGACGTTAACACCGGTGCCTTCGGTCTGCTCCAGCAGGTTGTAGAGATCTTTCAGATCGTGACCGGAGATCAGAATGCACTTGCCTTCAGTCGCTTTGACGTTGACCTGAGTCGGCGTTGGGTGACCGTATTTGGTGGTTTCACCGGCATCCAGAATGCTCATCACTTTGAAGTTCATCTGGCCGATTTCCATTGCGCACTCCAGCAGCGCGTTCATATCAGCAGGCCAGGTGCCGAGCCAGGCCATGATTTTGTGGTACTGCGCGTAAATGTCGTTGTCGTATTGACCGAGAACATGCGCGTGCTCCATATACGCCGCCGCGCCTTTCAGACCGTACAGGCACAGCAGACGCAGGCCGAGGATATTCTCGCCAATGGCGGCTTTGTCTTTATTCGGGGTAAATTCCGCCGCCTGACGTTGCAGTTCGCCCAGATCGTCGCTAACCAGTTGCAGATCGGCCATCGGATTTTCGCAATGCGCATTGGCATCCACGCTCAGGCACTGCGCTTTCAACGCTTCACGCAAGGCAATCGCTTCACGGGCGTAGCCGACGATACGCGGAGAGTCGAAGTTAACATTGGTCAGCGTGGAGAAAAACGCGCGCGGCGCAAAGTTATCAACGTCGTGATTAATGATGCCATATTCACGGGCCTTCACCGCCCAGGCAGACAAACCTTGCAAAGCCGCAATCAGCAGATCTTGCAGATCGGACGTTTCAGCTGTTTTACCGCACATTCCCTGCGCGTAGGAGCAGCCGTTTCCGGCTGGTGTACGGATGGTTTGTTCACATTGCACACAAAACATGGTCACACCTTTTAAAGTTATATTTAATATACATGTTTAAGGTTATGCCTGTGAACAAAGGGATAAAAGGGATTTCTGCCATAATGTGCAAGGAGATTGATTTAGCGCAATTTTGGCGGCAGATGCCTACCGCCAAAGAGGTATCAGGCCGAGAAGAACGCCATTAAGAGGGGGACCAGCAGGCTGAGGATAAAGCCATGTACGATAGCCGCCGGAACAATCTCTACGCCGCCGGAGCGCTGTAATACCGGCAACGTAAAGTCCATTGAGGTCGCTCCGCACAGGCCCAACGCCGTTGAACGGCTGCGGCGAACCAGGCCGGGAATAAGCATAATGGCTAAGAGTTCGCGGGCCAGATCGTTAAAAAATGCCGCGCTGCCGATAACCGGTCCAAACGACTCCGTCAGCAAAATACCGGAAAGAGAGTACCAGCCGAAACCTGACGCCATCGCCAGGGCGGTTTTTAGCGGTAAGCCCAGGATAAACGCATTAATCACGCCGCCCAGTAATGAGCTTGCCACGACAACGACCGCGACCATCATTCCCCGGCGGTTAAGCACAATTTGCTTTAAGGTCATGCCGCTATTTCGTAGCTGAATCCCCACCAGGAACAATAAAAAGATCAGCGTATATTCACTGGCTTCGGTGGCGTGCTGTAAAACAGAGAGTCCGCTCAGGCCGATAACAAACCCCAATACCACTACGCCGCACAGTTGCAGCGACTCCAGCGCCATGGCAATACGCGAAGGCAGTTTTTCCTGCTGATGATGGTGACGCCACGGGAGGATACGTTCCAGCCACAATAAGGCAGCGATATTACACAATAAAATAATCGTAATACTGACAGCGGAATAATGAAAAATCGCCACCAGATTACTGGCGAGGTTATCCAAAAACGCCAGGCTTATTCCCATAAAAAAGAGAATAAGATACACGATCCAGCTCAGTAGCCGGTTAATAAGTTGTAATGCGGCTTTATGTCGCAGTGGAATGAGATAGCCCACAATCAGTGGAACCAGAATGATTAAAAGTCCTGAAAACATGAACAGCCGGGCCCTTTTTTATTGTTTGAATAGCGTACATGACACTACCGAATTCCAGACTATCAGTAAAGCGACACCGTCAGCCGTACATTTATCATACAGTTGCCTCAGGCAAAGGAGGGAATATCACGCCAGGCGGAAGCATTTGCCGTTATACTGCGGTGAGTTTAATGGAGTGGTGACGCTTTTCTGGAGGAAGCATGATTCTCGAACGCGTTGAAATAGTGGGATTTCGCGGTATCAACCGACTGTCGTTGATGCTGGAACAAAACAACGTGCTGATTGGGGAAAACGCCTGGGGCAAATCCAGCCTGCTGGATGCGCTGACTCTGTTATTGTCGCCGGAACTCGATCTCTACCATTTTGTCCGTGAGGATTTCTGGTTTCCGCCTGGCGACATAAAAGGACGCGAGCATCACCTGCATATTATTCTGACTTTTCGCGAAACGCAGCCAGGGCGGCATCGGGTACGTCGTTATCGAGCGCTGGAAGCATGCTGGTCGCCTTGCGAGGATGATTTTCACCGTATTTTTTATCGGCTAGAGGGAGAGTGCGGCGCTGATGGCAGCGTGATGACGCTACGCAGTTTTCTTAATAGCGATGGGCAGCCATTGCCGGTGGAAAATATTAACGATCAGGTGCGCCATCTGGTTCGTCTGATGCCAGTGCTACGTTTGCGCGATGCGCGCTTTATGCGACGTATTCGCAACGGTACGGTGCCCAATGTGCCGGATGTTGAAGTCACGGCCCGACAGCTGGATTTTCTGGCGCGTGAGCTGGCGACCCGGCCGCAAAATTTAACCGACGGGCAGATTCGTCAGGGACTGTCCGCGATGGTGCAACTGCTTGAACACTATTTCTCAGAGCAGGGCGCAGGACAGGCGCGTCACCGACTCATGCGCCGGCGTTCGCAAAATGAGCAGCGTAGCTGGCGCTATCTGGATATTATTAATCGGATGATCGACAAACCGGGCAGCCGGTCGCATCGGGTGATCCTGCTGGGGCTTTTCTCCACGCTGTTACAGGCGAAAGGGACGCTGCGGTTACATAAAGACGCGCGACCATTACTTCTGGTGGAAGATCCGGAAACCCGTTTACATCCCATTATGCTTTCAGTCGCCTGGCAATTGCTCAATCTGTTACCGCTACAGCGGATAGCGACGACTAACTCAGGCGAATTGCTCTCGCTAACGCCGGTGGAGCATGTCGTACGGCTGGTGCGCGAATCTTCCCGCGTCGCCGCCTGGCGTTTGGGCCCGGGCGGGTTAAGCGCGGAAGATGGACGGCGCATCGCCTTTCATATCCGCTTTAATCGCGCGTCGTCGCTGTTTGCGCGTTGCTGGCTACTGGTGGAAGGCGAGACGGAAACCTGGGTTATTAATGAGCTGGCGCGTCAGTGTGGACATCATTTTGATGCGGAGGGCATTAAAGTCATTGAGTTTGCTCAGTCCGGTCTGAAACCGCTGGTGAAGTTCGCCCGCCGTATGGGAATCGAGTGGCATGTCCTGGTGGATGGCGACGAAGCGGGGAAAAAATATGCCGCGACGGTCCGCAGTCTGCTTAATAACGATCGGGAAGAAGAACGCGAACATCTCACGGCGCTGCCTGCGCTGGATATGGAACATTTTATGTATCGTCAGGGCTTTGCCGATGTTTTTCACCGGGTTGCGCAGCTTCCGCCTAATGTACCGATGAATACCCGGAAAATTATCACTAAAGCTATCCACCGCTCGTCAAAGCCGGATTTGGCGATTGAAGTCGCGATGGAAGCCGGGCGGCGGGGAATTGACGCCGTGCCGCCGCTGTTCAGAAAGATGTTCTCGCGCGTGGTTTGGCTGGCGCGGGGCCGGGCGGATTAGCGTTTGAATGTGGCCGGAACCTGTTCGACAACGCTATCGAGTAAAGCATAGCGGCGGCGATACTCGGCCCGTTTTTTACTGGCGATCTCCGCTTCGCTTTTTCGGGCGATCGCCAGCGGTAGCGTATAGTAATTCCCTTTAATTCTTTCACCGCCTAACGATTCCCAAAACGCGTCATAGTCGGCATGCATTTGCGTCTTTTTATCCATGTATCGCCAGCTACGGTAAACGTGCGCATCGTTACTCACGGCTATAATCTGCTCCGCCTGAAAGACTTGCGCAAACTGACAGAGAGCCTCCATCACGATGCGTTTGGGAAAAAGACCATGGCAGGCTTTGGTCGCCTGCTGGATAATTTCGTGAGGGACGTCGTTTGCCGCGCCCTGTAATCCGCCGATAAATAGTGTGCGTTGTTGGTTAAAGCGACACAGGGTAAATGTGATCTCTGCCAGAATACGTAACTGTGCGTCGCGAACAACAATAGTGCTTTCACCTTCTTTATCCAGTGAGACCAGACTGACTAAATCAAGTTGAAACAACTCGCCGGTTTTAGTTTCAAATTTAGCAAGATTCAGGCCATACTGACTTAAATAGCTAACTTGTTGTTCCCGCGATAAAAGTTGGCGCATCTGTTGATAATGAAAACACAGAGCGTCTAAGGCGAAATCGCGTTTAATATTTACAGCCATATAAGGACGATGTAGCCGAATAGGCAAACGCGGCTGACGAGCAAGTAACGTATTTAACTCCGGCCATTGGGTGAGATTGGTCAGTAATTGGCTGGTCGCACGCGGCATGACTAATGAGCGGATTAAAAACTTGCGACGAAAGCTGGCTTTACGCCAGAATTTTCCTGGCTGTAATTGCCCGCGCGTCAGACGAATAAATAATTGTAAAGGAGAGATGTGATCTGAAGTGTACCAGGTATTATCTGTAAGCTGTGTCATGATCGTAATCCGCGACATAAGATTGTCGAGATTGAACCACAGGAAACATTAACCAATCGTCAATACAGCCGACGCTATCTTTATTGTGTCAGGTTTGTTTAGATACGGTTTACTTTCTGGTTAAAATTTTGCCGTCAGGGTTTCTATGCGTGCTAAGGGAAAGAAATTTAAAAAGCGTTATCTGGCCATTATTTTAATTCTTTTAGTGGGGGGGATGGTTAGCTGGCGAATGATAAATGCGCCGCTGCCAACTTATCAGACATTAATCGTGCGGCCAGGCGATCTTGAACAGAGTGTACTGGCGACTGGAAAACTGGACGCGTTGCGTAAAGTGGATGTCGGCGCGCAGGTGAGCGGCCAGTTGAAAACGCTGCTGGTCTCCATTGGAGATAACGTTAAAAAAGATCAGCTACTCGGCGTGATTGACCCAGATCAGGCGGAGAACCAGATAAAAGAGGTCGAGGCCACCCTGATGGAGCTGAACGCGGAGCGTCAGCAGGCAGCCGCTGAGTTAAAGCTGGCGCGGGTTACGCTGGCGCGCCAGCAGCAGTTAGCTAAGACTCAGGCGGTATCGCAACAGGATCTGGATACCGCGGCGACGGAGATGGCGGTTAAACAGGCGCGTATTGGCACCATAGATGCCCAGATCAAACGTAATCGGGCCTCGTTGGACACCGCGAAAACCAACCTGGAATATACCCGTATTGTTGCCCCCATGGCGGGGGAAGTGACGCAAATCACTACCCTGCAAGGACAAACGGTGATTGCAGCTCAGCAGGCGCCCAATATTCTGACGCTGGCGGATATGAGCACCATGCTGGTAAAAGCGCAGGTCTCGGAAGCGGACGTGATCCATCTTCGGGCGGGGCAGAAAGCATGGTTCACCATTGCAGGCGATCCGCAAACGCGCTATGAAGGCGTTTTAAAAGATATTCTGCCGACGCCGGAAAAGGTCAACGACGCTATTTTTTATTACGCCCGGTTTGAAGTGCCGAATCCCAAAAGAATCTTGCGTCTTGATATGACCGCACAGGTTTATATTCAACTCATGGATGTCAAAAATGTGCTGATTATTCCTCTCGCCGCGCTTGGCGAACCGGTGGGCGGCAATCGTTATAAAGTGGCGCTGTTGCGTAACGGCGAAAAACGTGAGCGCGAAGTGGTCATTGGCGAGCGTAACGATACAGACGTGGAAGTGGTTAAAGGTCTGGAAGCGGGCGATGAGGTGATCATCGGCGAGAGCAGGCCAGGAGCGACGCCATGACGGCATTGCTTGAACTGCGCAATGTGAGTCGCAGCTACCCCTCCGGAGAAGAGCAGGTGGCGGTGTTAAAAGATATCTCCCTGCAAATCCACGCCGGGGAGATGGTGGCGATCGTCGGCGTTTCCGGTTCTGGAAAATCAACGCTGATGAATATCCTCGGGTGCCTGGATAAACCGACCAGCGGCACTTATCGGGTGGCGGGGCGGGACGTCTCTACGCTGGACCCGGACGCGCTGGCGCAGCTGCGGCGTGAGCATTTTGGCTTTATCTTTCAGCGATACCATCTGTTGTCGCATTTAACGGCAGCGCAAAATGTTGAAATCCCCGCCGTCTACGCCGGCATTGAACGCAAAAAACGCCAGGCGCGCGCCAGAGAGTTGCTTTTGCGGCTGGGATTAAGCGATCGCGTCGATTACCCACCTTCACAGCTTTCTGGCGGACAGCAGCAGCGTGTCAGCATTGCCCGCGCGCTGATGAACGGCGGACAGGTGATTCTGGCGGATGAGCCGACCGGCGCGCTGGATAGCCATTCCGGCGAAGAGGTGATGGCGATTTTGCGCCAACTGCGCGATCGCGGACATACGGTGATCATTGTGACGCACGATCCGCTGATTGCCGCCCAGGCGGAGCGGATTATTGAAATTCACGATGGCAAGATTGTCCATAATCCGCCCGCGCAGGAAAAGAAACGCGAACAGGGCGTTGACGTTGCCGTAGTTAATACGGCTCCCGGCTGGCGGCAATTTGCCAGCAGCCTTCGCGAAGCGCTGTCGATGGCGTGGTTAGCGATGGCCGCTAACAAAATGCGTACTTTACTGACCATGCTGGGAATTATTATCGGTATTGCGTCGGTGGTGTCGATTGTGGTGGTCGGCGACGCCGCAAAACAGATGGTACTGGCGGATATCCGCGCTATGGGCACTAACACGATTGATATTCATCCAGGCAAAGATTTTGGCGACGACAACCCGCAGTATCGACAGGCGCTGAAATATGACGATCTGGTGGCTATTCAGAAACAGCCGTGGGTTAACTCTGCGACGCCCAGTGTTTCAAAGAGCCTACGTCTTCGCTATGGCAATATTGATATTGCCGTAAATGCTAATGGCGTCAGTGGCGATTATTTTAACGTTTACGGCATGTCCTTTAGGGAGGGGAACACCTTCAATGCTGTACAGCAACAGGATCGCGCACAGGTGGTGGTGCTGGATGCCAACACGCGACGCCAGCTATTTCCAAATAAAGCGAATGTCGTAGGGGAAGTGGTGCTGGTGGGTAATATGCCGGTTATTGTTATTGGCGTGGCGGAAGAGAAACCGTCCATGTACGGCAATAGCAATCTGTTGCAAGTTTGGTTGCCCTATAGCACGATGTCAGATCGCATAATGGGTCAGTCATGGCTTAACTCGATCACCGTTCGTGTGAAAGATGGCGTTGATAGCGATCAGGCTGAACAGCAGCTTACCCGCCTGCTCACCTTACGCCACGGTAAAAAAGACTTCTTTACCTGGAATATGGACAGCGTCCTGAAAACGGCTGAAAAAACCACCTATACTCTTCAGTTATTTCTGACGCTGGTGGCCGTCATTTCGCTGGTTGTCGGCGGCATCGGCGTTATGAATATTATGCTGGTTTCCGTCACCGAGCGAACGCGTGAAATCGGCATCCGTATGGCGGTAGGCGCGCGCGCCAGCGATGTGCTACAGCAGTTTCTTATTGAAGCGGTGCTGGTTTGCCTGGTTGGGGGAGCGCTGGGGATTAGCTTGTCGATGTTCATCGCATTTATGCTACAGCTTTTCCTGCCCGGCTGGGAGATCGGTTTTTCACTGACTGCGCTGGCGAGCGCGTTTTTATGTTCGACGTTTACTGGGATACTGTTTGGTTGGCTACCGGCGAGAAACGCGGCGCGACTGGACCCGGTGGATGCGCTGGCAAGGGAGTAATCTTGCTGACGTCATTTGTCGGCCTGATAAGATGTAACAGTGTCGCTATCAGGAACTGGCGTTAAATAAAAATGCCAGCCGATCGGGCTGGCATTTTGCCTCCTGGATGTACACAATGAGACAGAGGAGCTATGCAACGGCCTCTGCTTCGATGGGCACGATGACGCTGGCGTGATTGCCTTTTGGCCCCTGGTGTACATCAAACCGGACAGACTGTCCGGCTTTAAGCGTTCTGTAACCATCCATTTGAATGGTGGAATAATGGGCGAAAATATCCTCGCCGCCGCCTTCAGGGCAGATGAAACCAAACCCTTTGGCATTATTGAACCACTTTACAGTACCCGTTTCCATGCTTCGACATCCTTCGTAAATCTTATATAAGTAAGATGGAATGAACCGGTGACGGAGTGGGGGCTGTTCAAAACCTCACCAACTCTCGACATTACAATTTAGAGAAATCAGGCGAGGCGTCAAGCATCAGGCAGGGGGGATCGGGTAAAAATGAATCAAAAATTTGAAGCAGTTAACGCTATTGCCGGGAATGTGACAGATGTCGCGGATGGTACTGATAGATGTTAGTTATCTATCAATTGAGGTAGATTGATTGTGTGCATAGACTCTGGTCAGCGGCAGATTTTCCTGCCGACAACCGTAACCGATAATGACGACTGACGATGGGTAAGACGAACGATTGGCTGGATTTTGACCAGCTGGTGGAAGATAGCGTGCGCGACGCGCTAAAACCGCCATCTATGTATAAAGTGATATTAGTCAATGATGATTACACTCCGATGGAGTTTGTTATTGACGTGTTACAAAAATTCTTTTCTTATGATGTAGAACGTGCAACGCAATTGATGCTTGCGGTTCACTATCAAGGCAAAGCCATCTGCGGCGTGTTCACCGCCGAGGTGGCGGAAACCAAAGTGGCGATGGTGAACAAGTATGCAAGGGAGAACGAGCATCCGTTGCTGTGTACGCTGGAAAAAGCCTGAATGCAGGTATAAAAATTGGGGGAGGTGCCTATGCTCAATCAAGAACTGGAACTCAGTTTAAACATGGCTTTCGCCAGAGCGCGCGAGCACCGTCATGAGTTTATGACCGTCGAGCATCTGTTGCTGGCGCTGCTCAGCAACCCATCGGCTCGCGAAGCGCTGGAAGCATGCTCCGTGGATCTGGTGGCGCTCCGTCAGGAACTCGAAGCCTTCATTGAACAAACCACACCCGTACTGCCTGCCAGTGAAGAAGAGCGTGATACGCAGCCGACGTTAAGTTTCCAGCGTGTCCTGCAACGTGCCGTCTTCCACGTTCAGTCTTCCGGGCGTAGTGAAGTGACTGGCGCGAATGTGCTGGTGGCTATCTTTAGCGAACAGGAATCACAGGCGGCTTATCTGCTGCGTAAGCATGAAGTGAGCCGTCTGGATATCGTGAACTTTATTTCTCACGGGACGCGAAAAGACGAACCGAGCCAATCTTCCGATCTCGGCAATCAGCCAACTGGCGACGAACAAGCTGGTGGGGAGGAACGTATGGAAAACTTCACGACGAATCTTAACCAACTTGCTCGCGTGGGCGGCATCGATCCGCTGATTGGTCGTGAAAAAGAATTGGAACGCGCGATCCAGGTCTTGTGTCGTCGCCGTAAAAATAACCCGCTGCTGGTGGGGGAATCCGGCGTCGGCAAAACGGCGATTGCCGAAGGGCTGGCCTGGCGTATCGTGCAGGGCGATGTGCCGGAAGTAATGGCCGATTGCACCATTTACTCGCTGGATATCGGTTCGCTACTGGCGGGCACCAAATACCGCGGCGATTTTGAAAAACGGTTTAAGGCGTTGCTGAAACAGCTTGAGCAGGATACCAACAGCATCCTGTTTATCGATGAAATCCATACCATTATCGGCGCTGGCGCGGCGTCGGGCGGACAGGTGGATGCGGCAAATCTGATTAAACCGCTGCTTTCCAGCGGCAAGATCCGGGTGATCGGCTCAACGACCTATCAGGAGTTCAGCAATATTTTTGAGAAAGACCGCGCATTAGCGCGCCGTTTCCAGAAAATTGATATTACCGAGCCTTCGGTAGAAGAGACGGTGCAAATTATCAACGGCTTGAAACCTAAGTACGAAGCGCACCACGACGTGCGTTATACCGCGAAAGCGGTGCGTGCGGCGGTCGAGCTGGCGGTAAAATATATCAATGACCGCCATCTGCCGGATAAAGCCATTGACGTGATTGACGAAGCGGGCGCGCGGGCGCGTCTGATGCCGGTGAGCAAACGTAAGAAAACGGTCAACGTGGCGGATATTGAGTCCGTAGTGGCGCGAATTGCGCGAATTCCTGAAAAGAGCGTCTCGCAGAGCGATCGCGATACGCTGAAGAACTTGGGCGATCGTCTGAAAATGCTGGTCTTCGGCCAGGATAACGCGATTGAGGCGCTGACCGAAGCTATTAAGATGAGTCGTGCGGGTCTGGGCCATGAGCATAAACCTGTCGGCTCATTCTTGTTCGCCGGGCCAACTGGCGTAGGGAAAACTGAAGTTACGGTACAGCTTTCAAAAGCGTTGGGTATTGAGCTGTTGCGCTTCGATATGTCCGAATATATGGAGCGTCATACGGTGAGCCGTTTGATCGGCGCGCCTCCGGGATACGTCGGTTTCGACCAGGGTGGGCTGCTGACGGATGCGGTGATTAAGCATCCTCATGCGGTGCTGTTGCTGGATGAGATCGAAAAAGCGCACCCGGATGTCTTTAACCTGCTGCTGCAGGTGATGGATAACGGTACGCTGACCGATAACAACGGCCGTAAGGCGGATTTCCGCAACGTGGTGCTGGTGATGACCACCAACGCCGGCGTGCGAGAAACCGAACGTAAATCTATTGGTCTTATTCATCAGGACAACAGTACCGATGCGATGGGCGAGATCAAGAAAGTGTTTACGCCGGAGTTCCGTAACCGTCTCGACAACATTATTTGGTTCGATCATCTGTCTGGCGAGGTGATTCATCAGGTTGTCGATAAGTTTATCGTCGAGTTGCAGGCCCAGTTGGATCAGAAAGGCGTCTCCCTGGAAGTCAGTCAGGAAGCGCGCGACTGGCTGGCGGAAAAGGGCTATGACCGGGCGATGGGCGCACGACCGATGGCGCGTGTGATTCAGGATAACCTGAAAAAACCGCTGGCCAATGAGTTGCTGTTTGGATCGCTGGTTGATGGCGGACAGGTCACCGTCGCGCTGGATAAAGAGAAAAATGCGTTGACGTATGGCTTCCAGAGTGCGCAAAAGCACAAGCCGGAAGCCGCGCATTAATCTTCGTTTCACTGCCGTACAAACCGGGCCTTAGCGCCCGGTTTTTTTACGCCGGCTAATAGTTAGCCTGATGGCGTTGTGTTCGCGGTAGGCGGACAAGGCGCTTGTAAATTGCGTCATCATCCGGTAATCGACGGGGGTTTAATGACTAGTCCTGATATAGGTTGACAGTTTTTTGTCTGTAAAACGCCTGATGAACATCATCGGGCGTTTTGTATTTCAGGGCCAGGTGTGGCCGTTCATGGTTATAAATTGCCACGGACTCTTTTACTATTTCCCGCGCTTGCGCCAGGTCTGCAGGACGCGAGAGTAAAAACTCATTTTTCAGTATCCCGTTTATTCTCTCAGCCAGCGCATTCTGGTAGCAGTCGTAACCATCGGTCATTGAACAGGTTATTCCGTTTCGCTCATGAACTGACTGATAAAGTACCGAACAGTATTGCAGTCCTCTGTCAGAGTGATGTACCAGCGGACCTGTCGTTTTTCTCCGTCTCAGAGCCTGCCTGAATGCCTTTACCACATTTTCTGTCTGCAGGTTTTCCCCGACATGGTAACCCACGATTTTTCTGGAGCAGGCATCAGTGACCAGACTCAGATAGGCCGTGCCGCTGCGTAGTGGAAGGTAAGTAATATCGGCGACCCAGACCTGCTCTGGCTCAAGGGCGGTAACCTGTTCAGGGCCGGGTTTCAGCAGATTAGGATGCCGGTAAAAGCGATGATGGCTGTTGGTGGTTTTGTGATATGCCCGTTTCACGGGTACCAGGAGCCGGTATTCACCCAGCAGATTAAACAGACGGTCCCGTCCGATATTCAGCGTGTTATCGGCCTGCATGTTCAGCAGATAGTGCAGTTTACGCGTACCGATTCGCGGCTGACGGCACCGGGTACGGGCAACAAAATCAAGAACCTGAGCATGATGCTCCTGCCGTTTATTACATCTTGTATTGTACTGGTACCACGCCTGTCTGCTGTGCCCCAGGAACTGGCATGCACGCGTAACTGTTATTTTGGGGGCCTGACTTTGCGTGAGGACTTGCCGGGCCGCTTTTTTACAACACTTACCCCGTAATCATTTTTCAGGACGTTGATAACGCACTCAAAAAACTCAGCTTTCTGGTTTGCCAGCTCAAGCTGTTCTTCAAGTTCCCTGATTCTTTGCTCGGGTGTCAGCGGGATAGTTGTCTGAGCCACAGGCAGTTTCCTCTTCACCAGGTCAGGAAGTCCGGGTCTCCAGTCAAGCCGGCCATATTTACGCAGCCAGACAAGTACGGTGGAGCGCCCCTGAATGCCATATCGCTGCTGGGCCTGTTTATAGGTCATCTCGCCTTTTTCGACCTGCTCAACGACGGCTATTTTAAAGGATAGAGGATAATCGCGTTGGGTGCGTTTGAACTCAGTCATCATCACGTTCTCCGGATTTAAGTCTGGAACGTGTCAACGCTATTCAGGACGGGTCATATGTGAAAAAAAAGCCCGTACTTTCGTACGAGCTCTTTCTTAAATATGGCGGTGAGGGGGGGATTCGAACCCCCGATACGTTGCCGTATACACACTTTCCAGGCGTGCTCCTTCAGCCACTCGGACACCTCACCATATTGTATTGCTGCCTGACCACTTGGGGGGCAACGGGGCGCTACTATAGGGAGTTGCGCTAAAACGGTCAAGCAGAATTTACATATTCACTGTCGTTTGCTCATGCAATAGACACAATCCCCGCCCAAACTGGCGCGGGGAGGCAAATTAGCGCTGTGAATCCAACATTTCGTTGTTTTTCACCACATCCTGCGCTTTGCTGTAGCTTTCTATCAATAGTTGATAGGCCGGGAATACCTGAGTATAAACGTCGGCCCACGCGGCGGCGTCTTCACGGTTCCAGGTGCCTTGCAGCTCAGAGGCGACTGCGGCAGTATCCATCGGTATGACGCCAGCCTGTACGATACGCGCCAGGGTGATCTCCTGCGCCATCTTACTGTAGGTACCGGATGCGTCGATCACGGCAAATACCTTATAACCTTCCGCTACCGCGCTAATGGCCGGGAATGCCATGCACACGCTGGTAATCGTCCCGGCAATGATCAGCGTCTTACGACCCGTCGCTTTTACCGCCTTAACGAAATCTTCGTTATCCCAGGCGTTAATTTCACCTTTGCGTGCAATATACTGCGCATGTGGCGCATTAGCGTGGATCTCCGGGATCAGCGGGCCGTTCGGACCTTGCGGTACGGATGCCGTGGTAATGACCGGCATTTTCGCTAACGTCGCCATCTTCGCCAACGCCGCGGCGCGAGCGCGTAATTCCGGCATTGGCATATCGCCTACGGTCTGGAAAAGACCGCTTTGATGATCGATTAAAAGCATTACGGAATCGTTAACATCAATTACCGGGCGCAAACCATTAAAATTAGCAGGACTTGACATCGTGTTCTCCTTCATGTTTTCAGATTTGGCCAAAACGGCCGGAGTTGAAATCGCGGACTGCTTCTGCGATCTCTTGTTTCGTGTTCATAACAAATGGGCCGTAACCCACAATCGGTTCATTCAGCGGCTCGCCTGATAACAGCAATACGCTGGCGTCGCTGCTGGCCTCAAGGTGCAGCGTTTTCCCTTGCTGGCTCAATACCACCAGTTGCGCTTCGTTGACCGGCGTCGTGCCGTTCACCGTGATATTGCCTTTCAGTACCACCAGCGCGGTGCTCCATCCTTCCGGCTGTGCCAATGTAAGCTGGCGATTGCGTTGCAGGCGCATATCCCAGACATTGAGCGGCGAGAAAGTGTGCGCCGGGCCTTTTGTCTCTTCATAACGCCCTGCGATGACCCG
Source organism: Salmonella sp. NW645 (assembly GCF_051703725.1). Classification (NCBI taxonomy): domain Bacteria; kingdom Pseudomonadati; phylum Pseudomonadota; class Gammaproteobacteria; order Enterobacterales; family Enterobacteriaceae; genus Salmonella; species Salmonella sp. NW645. The sequence goes on from NZ_JAMMKR010000009.1 coordinate 180,086, forward strand.
CACGACTCCGGCGTCATCCGGCAACGTAACGGTCGGGATAACATCGTGGGTAATGCTTTGATAACCCGGGGTGGTCATTTTGTCCTTCATTGGAAGGTTAACCCACAACTGCACCATTTCCAGTTCGCCGCCCCGACGGGTAAACGCGTCGGAATGGAACTCTTCATGCAAAATGCCTGCGCCTGCGGTCATCCACTGAACGTCGCCCGGGCCGATAACGCCGCCGCGACCGGTAGAGTCCCGATGCTCGACTTCGCCACTATAAACAATCGTCACGGTCTCGAAACCGCGGTGTGGATGTTCCCCAACACCGCGTTTTTCATTACCCGGCGTAAATGTGTGCGGCCCGGCATAATCCAGCAGCAGGAATGGACTCAACTGCTGCGCATGTGACTGATAAGAAAAGAGTGAACGAACCGGAAATCCATCGCCAACCCAGTGCGGGCGAGGTGCGGTATAGACGCCTGTAATCTGTTTCATGGTGTTCTCCTCAGTGGCGTTGTCTTGATGTGAATAAGCTTATATTCATGACAAAAGGTTCGGTAGTGGCTAAAATGGCTCATACCGTTCCATTAATAGGACAATGTAATGATAAAAACGGATCTCAATGATTTTGCGTGGTTTGTGCATGTGGTCGAAGAGGGTGGGTTTGCCGCGGCGGGACGTGCGCTTGATGAACCAAAATCAAAACTGAGCCGGCGTATTGCGCAACTGGAGGAACGGCTGGGCGTGCGATTGATTCAGCGAACCACCCGGCAGTTTAACGTTACCGAAGTGGGACAAACATTCTATGAGCACTGTAAAGCGATGCTGGTGGAAGCTCAGGCGGCGCAGGATGCCATTGCCGCATTGCAGGTAGAGCCTCGCGGTATCGTGAAGCTGACCTGCCCGGTGACGCTGCTGCATGTACACATCGGCCCAATGCTGGCGAAATTTATGGCGCGTTATCCTGATGTTTCGCTACAGCTTGAAGCGACCAATCGTCGGGTGGACGTCGTAGGGGAGGGGGTGGATGTGGCGATTCGCGTCAGGCCGCGCCCGTTTGAAGATAGCGACTTGGTGATGCGCGTCCTGGCTGACAGAGGGCATCGCCTGTTTGCCAGCCCGGATCTTATCGCACGGATGGGAATCCCTTCCGCGCCGGCGGAGTTGAGTCATTGGCCAGGGCTAAGTCTTGCATCCGGCAAGCATATCCACCGCTGGGAACTTTACGGCCCGCAGGGCGCGCGTGCGGAAGTCCATTTTACCCCGCGTATGATTACTACAGACATGTTGGCGCTACGCGAGGCGGCGATGGCGGGCGTGGGGCTTGTGCAGTTACCTGTCTTAATGGTGAAAGAACAACTGGCCGCCGGTGAACTGGTCGCGGTGCTGGAAGAGTGGGAGCCCCGGCGGGAGGTTATTCATGCTGTGTTCCCATCCCGGCGAGGATTATTACCTTCCGTACGCGCGTTGGTCGATTTTTTGACGGAAGAGTATGCGCGGATGGTGGAAGAGTAACCTGCTCGTCATTCATCGACTTAATGGACGCAAAAAAGGCCGGTTAAACCGACCTTTTATCCAGCCGCCCTTCAGGGCGTGAGGAGACAATTAGCGACTACGGAAGACAATGCGGCCTTTGCTCAGGTCGTACGGGGTCAGCTCAACGGTCACTTTGTCGCCCGTCAGGATGCGGATGTAGTTCTTACGCATTTTACCGGAGATGTGTGCAGTAACCACGTGACCGTTTTCTAACTCTACGCGGAACATGGTATTAGGTAACGTTTCGAGAACGGTACCTTGCATTTCAATATTGTCTTCTTTGGCCATCTAATCCTCTGGGGTATCACTACCATAATTTGAACCGGCAAGATAATGCCGAACTTCTTTTGATAAGTAAAGATTTGTGCGTTTAAAACACAGCAAACCAGGTTTAGCACATGATTCCGCGACACACGACAACGCCGCGTTATACACCCTTTCCCTGATACTACCGCCTGATGTATCGACATAAGCGCAACATATAAGGGAACGGTGAAATAAACGATGGGCGTTACCTGACAACGGGCTGCGGGATAATATGCTAAACCAATTCTGCGGCAGCAATTATAACACCCCAATAAAAAATGTGCCGAAAACATTCACTTCCGGGGCAAAAATAATGTCCGCGGCACCCAAAAACGGGAGGCCAGCGGCTGTTGGCGTAAGGCCGCGAGGTGATCGAGGTAGTCACGACGTGGAATTTCAATGGCGCCGAGCGAGGCGGTATGACTATTAAGTACCTGACAATCAATAAGTTTACCGCCGTGACGGATAAATTCAGCGCAAAAAACCAGCAGTGCGGTTTTAGAGGCATTCTCCTGGCGGCTAAACATCGATTCGCCGCAAAACAGCGCCCCCTGCGAGACGCCATACATCCCGCCGACCAGTTCCTGATCACGCCACACTTCAATGGAGTGCGCGTGGCCCAATTCATGTAATCGGCGATAGGCTTCCTCAATACCACGCGTTATCCAGGTGCCTTCGTCACGGTGATTGGCGCATCCATCAATGACCCGATCGAAAGCGTAATTGAGCGTCACGCGGTAAGGGGATGCGTTGTGAAAGCGCTTCATGCTGCGACTGAGGTGAAACTTTTCAGGCCACAGCACGGCGCGCGGATCGGGCGACCACCACAGAATCGGGTCGCCCGGCGAAAACCACGGGAAAATCCCGTGCTGGTAGGCCATTAACAACCGGGCAGGGCTGAGATCGCCGCCCAGCGCCAGTAAACCGTTAGGCTCGCGTAAAGCGCCTTCCGGCGAAGGGAAGGCGATAGAATGTCGGGAAAGCTGAACCAGACGCATGACGGCGAAACTCCAGTACGCAAGTCGGATCGTTCAATAATAGCTTACAGACGTTGTTTAAACTGATAATAGCGCCCTTGTCCGGCTAACAATTCTGCATGAGTGCCTCGCTCAATGATGCGCCCGTCGTCCATTACGATGATTTGATCAAAACGGGCCAGGCCGCGCAAACGGTGAGTCACCATCAGGACGGTTTTCTCGCGCATCACATCGGCAAGTAATTCCAGCATTTCGCTCTCGGTGGTCGCATCCAGCCCCTCAGTGGGCTCATCCAACAGCATTAACGGGGCATCGTGCAACAGCGCGCGGGCGATGGCCAGGCGACGAAGTTCGCCGCCGGACAGCAGACGACCGCCTTCGCCAAGCCAGCTATTAAGCCCACTATCTTCGAGCAGATTTTCGAGGCCGACGCGACGCAGCATGTCGGAAAGGGCTTCGTCGCTGGCATTGGGCGCCGCCAGTAATAAATTATCACGCAGTGTGGCGCTGAACAGGTGGACACGCTGCGGCACCACGCTGATAGTCTGGCGTAAGGCGGATTCGCTCAGCGAGGATAGCGGAAGATCGTTGAGCAGAATTTCGCCTTGTTGCGGGTCCCAGGCGCGGGTGAGTAGCTGCAACAGCGTTGATTTTCCGCAGCCGGTACGCCCCAGAATAGCGACATGCTCGCCAGGATTAGCCTGTAATGAGAGGGCATTGAGCGCATTAATCGGCTGGTCGGGATAACGAAACGAAACGTCCCGCAGGGTGAGTGTGACCTTTTCCGGCGCGGGAGTTTCTGCCTGTGGAAAGGTCACCTCCGGTTTTTGCTCCGTTAATTCAGTGATACGAAGCGCAGAGGCGATAACCTGCCCCAGATGCTGGAATGCGCCGGTAACGGGCGCAAGCGCCTCGAAAGCCGCCAGCGCGCAGAAGACAAACAGCGCGATGAGCGCGCCGGGCTGCGTATTGCCGCCAACGCCGCCGGAGGCCATCCACAACATTAACATCACCGCCAGCGCGCCAATCAGCAGCATTAACGCCTGCGATAAGGCGGTCAGTTCAGACTGTCGGCGTTGGGCCTCATGCCATTGTAATTCGGTGGCTTCCATTTGCGCCCGATAGCGTTTGCTGGCGCCAAAAATGGTGAGTTCCGCCTGGCCCTGTAACCATGACGTGAGCTGTTGGCGATACTGACCTCGTAGATGCGTCAGATTTTGGCCGGTATTTTTGCCGGCGCGATAAAACACCGGCGGCATAATAAACAGCGTCAACAGCATAATGCCGCCCAGCGTGATCGCCAGCGTCACGTCGAGAACGCTAAGCCCCAGGGTGACAATCATAATCACTACAAAAGCGCCGACCAGCGGGGAGATGACGCGCAAATAGAGATGATCCAGCGTGTCGACGTCGGCAACGATGCGGTTCAGCAGTTCACCTTGCTGATATCGTGCCAGACCCGCGGGGGAGAGCGGTAGAAGTTTGCTGAAGGTGTAAATACGCAGATGTTGCAGCACGCGGAACGTGGCGTCATGACTTACCAGACGTTCAAAATAACGACCGGCGGTACGGGTAATGGCCGCGCCGCGCACGCCGGCTGCCGGGAGCATATAGTTAAAACTGTAAATTCCCGCGAAGCCTGCGATAGCGGACGCGGACAGGAACCAGCCGGAAAGCGTCAGCAGCCCGATACTGGCAAGCAGGGTCAGGATTGCCAGCGCAATTCCCAGCGTTAGCATCCATTTGTGGCGTTTATAAAGCGTCAGATAAGGGAGTAGCGCGCGCATTTAAATATCCTCCTGACGGTGAGCCAATAACGTCGCAAAAGCGCCGTTGGCAGCGCTGAGTTCGGCATAACTGCCTTGTTCGACAATCGCGCCATCTTGCATAACCCAGATAGCGTCCCAGTCGGCGAGATCTTCCAACTGATGCGTCACCATTAATGTGGTCTGGCGTTTTGACGCCGCTTTTAACGCTTGCATGACGCGTTGCTCGCTGTGAGCGTCCAGGCTTGCCGCCGGTTCATCCAGCAGTAGCAGTTGACAGGGATTAAGTAGCGCACGGGCGACCGCTACACGCTGTGCCTGGCCGACGGAAAGTCTGCTGGCATGATTGCCGAGCGGGGTGTCTACTCCCTGCGGCAGCAGCGGTAAAAACTCGCTTACCCATGCGGCGTCAAGCGCGGCATAAAGTTCCTGCTCGCTGGCGTCCGGGCGCGCCAGTAATACATTTTCGCGTAGCGTCGCCGCAGGTAATTGCGGGTTTTGTCCGACCCAGGAGAGATGCTGGCGCCAGGATTCCGGCGAGAGATCGCGAAGCTCGACACCGTTAATACGCAAAGATCCCTGATAGGAGAGAAAACCGGATAATACATTCAACAGAGAGCTTTTACCGGAACCGCTGCGTCCTACCAGGACGGCGCGTTCTCCTGCCGCTAATGAGAAATTCAGCGGCCCGGCAAGCGTTTTGCCTTCTGGCGAGGTGATAATAAGATTGACTGCGTCAATGGTTACAGGTTCGTTTTCCGCCAGCTCAACTTCGCCGCGCGCCGGGTGGGCGAGGGGTGTTTCCAGAAATGTCTTCAGACTATCCGCCGCGCCAACCGCCTGCGCCTTAGCATGATAAAACGTGCCGAGGTCGCGTAACGGCTGGAAAAACTCCGGCGCGAGGATCAAAGCGAGGAACCCGGCGGCGAGCGTCACACCAGTACCGTAATGACCAAAGTTCAGCTCGCCTAGGTAAGAGAAGCCAAAATAAACGGCGACCAGCGCAATAGAAAGCGAGGTGAAAAACTCCAGCACGCCGGAAGATAAAAAGGCGAGGCGCAGTACTTCCATCGTGCGTTGACGAAAATCCTGCGATGCTGCGCGAATGTTCTCGGTTTCCGCTTCTCCACGACCGAAAATTCGCAGCGTTTCCATCCCGCGCAGACGGTCAAGAAAATGGCCGCTTAGCCGGGCAAGCGCCAGGAAATTGCGGCGGTTGGCGTCAGCCGCGCCCATTCCCACCATCGCCATAAATAGGGGAATGAGCGGGGCAGTGCCCAGCAGAATCAGCGCCGCCGCCCAATTTGACGGGAAAATCGCCGCCACGATTAAGAGCGGTACGCAAACGGCAAGCGCCATTTGCGGCAGATAGCGCGCATAATAGTCATGCATATCGTCAATCTGTTCCAACACCAGCGTCGCCCAGCTACCGGCGGGCTTGCCCTGAATCCAGGCAGGGCCGGCTTGCTGCAGACGATCCAACACCTGACGGCGGATCTCAAAGCGAATATGTTGTCCGGCATGAAAACCGACGCGCTCGCGCAACCACACCACCCAGGCGCGAAGGACAAAGACCAGTATCAGCAGGATAAAAGGGAGCAACAGCGCTTCCCGTGGAATGTTCTCCATGATCATATGTTGCAGGATACGCGCCATGATCCAGGCCTGAGCGACAATTAATACGCCACTCATGAATCCCAACAGGCGGGAAATATTCAACCACCGTTGGGAGATTACGCTTTGCTGTTTTAACCAGCGGGTCAGCTCTTTTTGACGGGTTTTATTCATTGCACGCTTAGCAGGTGAGTTATTAGAATTTCAGGCAGGGGCAATGTTACAACGACGCAAAAATAAAGGCGACTTATAGTCGCCTTTTTTACTTTTGTTACTGATTTGTAAAAACTATTTGCTCGCGTCGGCCAGACCATCGAGATAGCGTTCAGCATCCAGCGCCGCCATACAGCCCGTACCTGCAGAGGTGATCGCCTGACGGTAAATATGATCCATAACGTCACCCGCCGCGAATACGCCAGGGATGCTGGTTTGTGTGGCGTTGCCATGGGTGCCGGACTGAACTTTGATATAACCATTTTCCAGCTCAAGCTGGCCTTCGAAGAGCGCCGTGTTTGGGCTATGACCGATGGCTACGAAAAGTCCGGCGATATCCAGCGTCTCGATATTATCGCTCTGCTGCGTGTCGCGAAGACGCAGACCGGTGACGCCCATCTGATCGCCGGTCACTTCTTCCAGCGTCCGGTTGGTGTGCAGAATGATATTGCCATTTTCAACTTTATCCATCAGGCGCTTAATGAGGATTTTTTCAGCGCGGAAACCGTCACGGCGATGGATAAGGTGCACTTCCGAAGCGATGTTGGACAGATAAAGCGCTTCTTCAACTGCGGTGTTACCGCCGCCGATCACCGCCACTTTCTGGTTGCGGTAGAAGAAACCGTCGCAGGTTGCGCAGGCGGAAACGCCGCGCCCTTTAAAGGCTTCTTCCGATGGCAGCCCCAGATAGCGCGCGGAAGCGCCGGTCGCAATGATCAACGCATCGCAAGTGTACTCTGCGCTGTCACCTGTCAGACGGAACGGACGATTTTGCAGATCCACTTTGTTGATGTGATCAAAAATTATCTCGGTTTCAAATTTTGCCGCATGTTCATGCATGCGTTCCATCAGCAGCGGGCCGGTCAAATCGTTTGGATCGCCGGGCCAGTTTTCCACTTCCGTCGTGGTAGTCAGTTGACCGCCTTTTTCCATACCGGTAATAAGTACTGGCTGTAAATTTGCGCGCGCGGCATACACCGCCGCGGTATATCCCGCCGGTCCTGAGCCCAGAATAAGCAGCTTACTGTGTTTGGTCGTGCCCATGAGATCCCCATAGTTGTTGGCAGACAATGAGCAGAATTGTAGGGAATTTACAGACGTAAAAAAAGAGCATAACGATTTTGTTAACAATATGTGTAATAGCATGAACCGATGAACGACCGGGACAGCGACGTTATCATCACAAATTTTACTTGAAATCGGTAACTTATAAGGTGACGAAATGACAGTTTACCGCCCTCTCTAATGAATAACTGGCATGTTGTACTAAAAATCGATGTTTTGCTTTGACAATCACCTGCTGTTTTGCGAAAACATTCGAGGAAGAAAAAAACTGTGTTATGTATGTGCTGCATAATCATGCATGTAAATACCATGTTTACCGGGCTAGTGAAATCTACGCATGGCGTGGACAGACGCCATTCGTGATGTCGATAGCTGCCGCGAGGCAACGGTCTTCTCACCATAGACCAGGCATTGCGCGCCGTTAATCCCTCTGGGTTTCGGTCTATTGTGATGGGCAGCGACTCTGAACAGTGATGTGAGTAGAGTCAGGCAGGAGTAGGGAAGGAATACAGAGAGACAATAATAATGGTAGATAGCAAGAAGCGCCCTGGCAAAGATCTCGACCGTATCGATCGTAACATTCTTAATGAACTGCAAAAGGATGGGCGTATTTCCAACGTCGAGCTTTCTAAACGAGTAGGGCTTTCGCCGACACCTTGCCTTGAGCGTGTGCGTCGGCTGGAGCGACAGGGGTTTATCCAGGGCTATACGGCGCTGTTGAACCCGCATTATCTGGATGCGTCACTTCTGGTATTCGTTGAGATTACCTTAAATCGCGGCGCGCCGGATGTGTTTGAACAGTTTAATGCCGCCGTGCAAAAGCTTGAAGAGATTCAGGAGTGTCATTTGGTTTCCGGCGATTTCGACTACCTGTTGAAAACCCGTGTACCGGATATGTCAGCGTATCGAAAACTATTGGGAGAGACGTTGCTGCGCTTGCCAGGTGTGAACGACACCCGAACTTACGTAGTGATGGAAGAGGTAAAACAGAGTAATCGTCTGGTTATTAAGACACGCTAACACGGAACAGGTGCAAAATCGCCGTAGTTTGATTACACTCCTGTTAATCCATACAGCAACAGTGCCGGGGCAACCCGGTGCTGTTGTCCGTTTTAGCATCGGGCAGGAAAAGCCTGGAACCTGGAGAGCCTTTTTTGAGCCAGGAATATACTGAAGACAAAGACGTCACATTGACGAAGTTAAGCAGCGGGCGCCGACTTCTGGAAGCGTTGTTGATACTTATTGCCCTTTTTGCCGTCTGGTTGATGGCGGCCTTGTTGAGCTTTAACCCTTCGGACCCCAGTTGGTCGCAAACCGCCTGGCATGAACCCATCCATAATTTAGGCGGCGCGCCGGGCGCGTGGCTGGCCGATACACTGTTCTTTATTTTTGGCGTAATGGCCTACACCATCCCTGTCATTATTGTCGGCGGGTGCTGGTTTGCGTGGCGTCATCAGTCTACGGATGATTACATCGACTATTTTGCTGTGTCGCTACGCCTTATCGGCGTGCTGGCGCTGATTCTCACTTCCTGCGGTCTGGCGGCCATTAATGCCGACGATATCTGGTATTTCGCCTCTGGCGGCGTAATTGGCAGCCTGTTAAGCACCACGCTGCAGCCGTTGTTGCATAGTAGCGGCGGAACGATAATGCTTCTCTGTATTTGGGCTGCCGGGCTGACGCTCTTTACCGGTTGGTCCTGGGTTAGTATCGCCGAAAAATTAGGCGGCTGGTTGCTTAATATACTGACCTTCGCCAGCAACCGTACCCGGCGTGATGATACGTGGGTTGACGACGAAGAGTATGATGACGAATACGATGAAGAAACCGACGGCGTGCAGCGTGAATCTCGCCGGGCGCGTATTTTGCGCGGCGCGTTGGCGCGTCGTAAGCGACTGGCTGAAAAATTCAGCAATCCACGGGGCCGTCAGACCGATGCCGCGCTCTTTTCCGGCAAACGGATGGATGATGACGAGGACATTCAGTATAGCGCACGCGGCGTCGCTGCCGATCCCGACGACGTTCTGTTTTCGGGCAACCGTGCGACGCAGCCGGAATATGATGAATATGATCCGCTGTTAAACGGCCATTCTGTCACCGAACCGGTTGCCGCCGCTGCGGCAGCAACCGCCGTCACCCAGACGTGGGCAGCGTCCGCCGATCCCATAATGCAAACGCCGCCCATGCCGGGGGCTGAGCCGGTTGTCGCGCAACCGACCGTGGAGTGGCAGCCCGTACCGGGGCCGCAAACCGGCGAGCCGGTTATCGCGCCTGCGCCGGAGGGGTATCAGCCGCATCCGCAATATGCTCAACCGCAGGAGGCGCAAAGTGCGCCGTGGCAGCAACCTGTGCCTGTCGCTTCCGCGCCGCAATACGCCGCGACGCCAGCGACCGCAGCAGAGTATGACTCTCTTGCGCCGCAGGAAACACAGCCGCAATGGCAGGCGCCGGATGCCGAACAACACTGGCAGCCGGAGCCGACCCATCAGCCGACGCCGGTTTATCAGCCGGAGCCGATAGCGGCTGAACCTTCCCACATGCCGCCGCCGGTTATCGAACAGCCGGTTGCCACCGAGCCTGAACCTGTCATAGAAGAGACCAGACCCGCCCGTCCTCCGCTTTACTATTTTGAAGAGGTGGAAGAGAAACGCGCCCGTGAGCGCGAACAACTGGCGGCATGGTATCAACCGATTCCGGAGCCGGTAAAAGAGAACGTGCCGGTTAAACCTACGGTATCTGTCACGCCATCCATACCGCCAGTGGAAGCGGTAGCCGCCGCCGCGTCGCTTGACGCAGGTATTAAGAGTGGCGCCCTGGCAGCAGGCGCCGCGGCCGCTGCGCCTGCATTTGGTCTGGCTACCGGCGGCGCGCCGCGTCCGCAGGTGAAAGAGGGGATTGGTCCGCAACTGCCGCGTCCGAACCGCGTTCGCGTGCCGACCCGACGGGAACTGGCGTCGTACGGTATTAAGCTGCCGTCACAGAGGATTGCAGAAGAAAAAGCCCGCGAGGCGGAGCGCAATCAGTACGAGACGGGCGCGCAGCTAACCGATGAAGAAATAGATGCAATGCATCAGGACGAGTTAGCCCGTCAGTTTGCGCAGTCGCAGCAGCATCGTTATGGTGAGGCGTATCAGCATGATACTCAACAGGCAGAAGATGACGATACCGCTGCGGAAGCTGAATTAGCCCGTCAGTTTGCCGCTTCGCAACAGCAGCGATATTCCGGCGAGCAACCCGCTGGCGCGCAGCCGTTCTCACTGGACGATCTGGATTTCTCGCCAATGAAAGTATTGGTTGATAAAGGTCCGCACGAACCGCTGTTCACGCCGAGTGTCATGCCCGAATCAACGCCTGTTCAGCAGCCGGTAGCACCGCAGCCGCAGTATCAACAGCCGCAACAGCCGGTAGCGCCGCAGCCGCAGTATCAGCAGCCGCAACAGCCGGTAGCGCCGCAGCCACAGTACCAGCAGCCGCAGCAGCCGATAGCACCGCAACCGCAGTATCAGCAGCCGCAACAGCCGGTAGCGCCGCAGCCACAGTATCAGCAGCCGCAGCAGCCGGTAGCGCCGCAGCCACAGTATCAGCAGCCGCAGCAACCGACAGCGCCGCAGCCGCAGTATCAGCAGCCGCAACAGCCGGTAGCGCCGCAGCCGCAGTATCAGCAGCCGCAACAGCCGGTAGCGCCGCAAGACAGCCTGATTCACCCGCTGTTGATGCGTAACGGCGACAGTCGTCCATTACAGCGTCCGACGACGCCGCTGCCTTCGTTAGATCTTCTGACGCCGCCGCCGAGCGAAGTTGAACCGGTAGATACCTTTGCGCTGGAGCAAATGGCGCGTCTGGTTGAAGCGCGTCTGGCGGATTTCCGCATTAAAGCTGATGTGGTGAACTATTCGCCAGGCCCGGTCATTACTCGCTTTGAACTGAATCTGGCCCCGGGCGTTAAAGCGGCGCGTATCTCCAACCTTTCCCGGGATCTGGCGCGCTCATTGTCAACGGTAGCCGTACGCGTTGTGGAAGTCATTCCAGGCAAACCTTACGTAGGGTTGGAATTGCCGAACAAGAAACGGCAAACCGTTTATCTGCGCGAAGTGTTGGATAACGCCAAATTCCGCGAGAATCCGTCGCCGCTTACCGTGGTGTTAGGTAAGGATATCGCGGGCGATCCGGTAGTGGCGGATCTGGCGAAAATGCCTCACCTGCTGGTGGCCGGTACGACCGGTTCCGGTAAGTCGGTCGGGGTTAACGCCATGATCCTCAGTATGCTGTATAAAGCGCAGCCGGAAGACGTTCGCTTTATCATGATCGACCCGAAAATGTTAGAGCTCTCGGTCTATGAAGGTATACCGCATCTGCTGACAGAAGTTGTTACCGACATGAAAGACGCGGCTAACGCGTTACGCTGGAGCGTCAATGAGATGGAGCGTCGCTATAAGCTGATGTCCGCGCTCGGCGTGCGTAATCTGGCTGGGTATAACGAGAAAATCGCCGAAGCGGCCCGCATGGGGCGTCCGATTCCGGACCCGTACTGGAAGCCGGGCGACAGTATGGATGTTCAGCATCCGGTTCTGGAAAAACTGCCGTATATCGTGGTACTGGTTGATGAATTTGCCGACCTGATGATGACCGTCGGTAAAAAAGTTGAAGAGCTGATCGCGCGTCTGGCGCAGAAAGCGCGCGCCGCGGGGATTCACCTGGTACTGGCGACGCAGCGTCCGTCGGTCGATGTGATTACTGGTTTAATTAAAGCCAACATTCCAACCCGTATCGCTTTTACCGTATCCAGTAAGATCGACTCCCGCACCATTCTTGATCAGGGTGGCGCTGAGTCGTTATTGGGAATGGGGGACATGCTCTACTCCGGACCAAACTCCACCATGCCGGTACGTGTCCATGGGGCGTTTGTGCGTGACCAGGAAGTCCATGCGGTGGTGCAGGACTGGAAAGCTCGAGGTCGTCCGCAATATGTGGATGGCATTACCTCCGACAGCGAAAGCGAAGGTGGCGGTGGCGGTTTTGACGGCGGCGAAGAATTAGATGCGCTATTCGATCAGGCCGTTAATTTCGTCACCCAGAAGCGTAAAGCGTCCATTTCCGGCGTTCAGCGTCAGTTCCGCATCGGCTATAACCGTGCGGCGCGTATTATCGAACAGATGGAAGCGCAGGGTATTGTCAGCGCTCAGGGGCATAACGGTAATCGTGAAGTGCTGGCTCCGCCGCCTTTTGAGTAAACCTGTAAGCCGGATGGCGCTGTGCAGGCTGCCATCCGGCAACAAAATTCAGTATTTTCTTCTTTCCTCATGCTGATTTTTGGCCTGGAATAGAAAGCAAAAGGAGCTCCTGGTCGGGAGTGTCGAAACCTGAGGAATAATGATGAAAAAAATGGCAATCGCCTGTGCATTACTTTCAAGCGTTGTAGCCAGCAGCGTATGGGCTGACGCCGCCAGCTCTCTGAAAAGCCGTCTGGATAAAGTGAGCAGCTTTCATGCCACCTTTACTCAAAAAGTCACCGATGGCAGCGGTGCCGCGGTGCAGGAGGGACAGGGTGATTTATGGGTTAAGCGGCCAAATCTATTCAACTGGCATATGACGCAACCTGACGAGAGTATTCTGGTTTCTGACGGCAAAACGTTATGGTTCTATAACCCGTTTGTAGAACAGGCTACCGCCACGTGGTTGAAAGATGCCACCGGAAATACACCGTTTATGCTGATTGCCCGCAACCAGGCCAGCGACTGGCAGCAGTATAATATTAAGCAGGATGGCGATAATTTTGTGCTGACGCCGAAAGCCAGCAACGGCAATCTGAAACAGTTCACCATCAATGTGGGACGCGACGGGACTATCCACCAGTTTAGCGCCGTAGAACAAGACGATCAGCGTAGCGCCTATCAGCTAAAATCCCAGCAAAACGGCGCTGTTGATCCGTCAAAATTTACGTTTACTCCGCCGCAAGGGGTAACGATAGACGACCAACGTAAGTAGAGGCGATGAGTGAGCAATCTGTCGCTCGATTTTTCTGATAATACGTTTCAACCGCTGGCCGCGCGGATGCGGCCGGAAAATTTAGCGCAGTATATCGGCCAGCAGCATTTGCTGGCCGCAGGTAAGCCGTTGCCTCGCGCTATTGAGGCCGGGCATCTGCACTCCATGATTTTATGGGGGCCGCCAGGGACGGGGAAAACCACGCTCGCTGAAGTGATCGCCCGCTACGCCAGCGCCGATGTCGAGCGTATTTCCGCCGTCACTTCTGGGGTAAAAGAGATTCGCGAAGCTATCGAGCGCGCCCGCCAGAATCGTAATGCCGGTCGCCGTACCATCCTGTTTGTCGATGAAGTGCATCGCTTTAACAAAAGCCAGCAGGACGCCTTTTTACCGCATATCGAAGATGGCACTATCACCTTTATCGGCGCGACCACGGAAAATCCCTCTTTTGAGCTGAACTCGGCGCTATTGTCGCGAGCGCGGGTCTATCTGCTGAAATCGTTGACCACTGACGATATTGAGCAAGTACTGGACCAGGCGATGCAGGACAAAACGCGTGGTTACGGCGATCAGGATATCGTGTTACCGGATGAGACACGGCGAGCGATTGCTGAGCTGGTCAATGGCGACGCGCGGCGCGCCTTAAATACGCTGGAAATGATGGCCGATATGGCGGAGGCGGATGATAGCGGCAAACGCGTTTTATTGCCCTCCTTGTTGACCGAGATCGCCGGCGAGCGCAGCGCGCGTTTTGATAACAAAGGCGATCGCTTCTACGATCTTATTTCCGCCTTACATAAATCAGTGCGCGGCAGCGCGCCGGATGCCGCCCTCTATTGGTATGCCCGTATCATTACCGCGGGAGGCGATCCGCTGTACGTGGCGCGTCGCTGCCTGGCGATTGCCTCGGAAGATGTGGGTAATGCCGATCCGCGCGCGATGCAGGTCGCCATTGCCGCGTGGGATTGTTTCACCCGCGTTGGTCCGGCTGAAGGCGAAAGGGCGATCGCGCAGGCTATCGTTTATCTCGCCTGCGCGCCGAAGAGCAACGCCGTCTATACCGCCTTTAAGGCTGCGCTGGCCGACGCGCGCGAACGTCCTGATTATGACGTTCCTGTCCATCTGCGTAATGCGCCAACCAAACTGATGAAAGAGATGGGCTATGGCCAGGAGTACCGCTATGCCCACGATGAGCCCAATGCCTATGCTGCGGGTGAAGTGTACTTCCCGCCGGAAATCGCGCAAACGCGCTATTATCATCCGACAAATCGTGGTCTGGAAGGCAAGATTGGCGAAAAGCTCGCCTGGCTGGCTGAACAGGATCAAAATAGCCCCACAAAACGCTACCGCTAGTGTAAACGTTGCGGTAAGGTTATCTCTAAATATGATGCTCCAGGTATCATGGCGTTGATGATGAACCTCGTTATGCCTGATAGCACGTTGCTTATGAGGTCCGCGGGTATAGCGCAATGGATGCGTTGTTGCTGTCGTCGGTCAGGTAAGGCGAAAACGTCGCTATTACGTAAACGCGGTTTACGTTCATCAATACAATCAGAGGCGATCATCAATTGATCGCGTTTCCTTTTATTATTCGATAAGCACAGGATAAGCATGCTCGATCCCAATCTGCTGCGTAATGAGCCAGACGCAGTCGCTGAAAAACTGGCACGCCGGGGCTTTAAGCTGGATGTAGATAAGCTGCGCGCTCTTGAAGAGCGTCGTAAAGTTTTGCAGGTCAACACGGAAAACCTGCAGGCGGAGCGTAATTCTCGATCGAAATCCATCGGCCAGGCGAAAGCGCGCGGGGAAGATATCGAGCCTTTACGCCTGGAAGTGAATAAACTGGGCGAAGAGCTGGATGCGGCGAAAGCCGAGCTGGATACCTTGCTGGCGGAGATCCGCAATATCGCGCTGACCATCCCAAACCTGCCTGCGGATGAAGTGCCGGTAGGTAAAGATGAAAACGACAACGTTGAAGTCAGCCGCTGGGGTACCCCGCGTGAGTTTGATTTTGAAATCCGCGATCACGTCACCTTAGGGGAAATGCACTCCGGCCTCGACTTTGCCGCCGCGGTTAAGCTGACCGGCTCCCGTTTTGTAGTGATGAAAGGACAGATTGCGCGTATGCATCGCGCATTGTCGCAGTTCATGTTGGATCTGCATACGGAACAGCACGGCTATAGCGAAAACTACGTGCCGTATCTGGTTAACCACGACACGCTGTATGGCACCGGTCAACTGCCGAAATTCGCAGGCGATTTGTTCCATACCCGTCCGCTGGAAGAAGAAGCAGACAGCAGCAACTATGCTTTGATCCCGACGGCGGAGGTTCCGCTGACCAATCTGGTACGCGATGAAATCATCGACGAAGATCAGCTGCCAATTAAAATGACGGCGCATACGCCTTGTTTCCGTTCTGAAGCAGGTTCTTATGGTCGTGATACCCGTGGCCTGATTCGTATGCATCAGTTTGACAAAGTGGAAATGGTGCAGATCGTTCGCCCGGAAGATTCTATGGCTGCGTTGGAAGAGATGACCGGTCACGCGGAAAAAGTGCTCCAGCTACTGGGACTGCCGTACCGTAAAATTATTCTGTGCACTGGTGATATGGGCTTCGGCGCCTGCAAAACGTATGACCTCGAAGTCTGGGTTCCGGCGCAGAATACCTACCGCGAGATCTCTTCCTGCTCTAACGTCTGGGACTTCCAGGCGCGTCGTATGCAGGCACGCTGTCGCAGCAAGTCCGACAAAAAGACCCGTCTGGTCCATACCCTGAATGGTTCTGGTCTGGCGGTAGGTCGTACCCTGGTGGCCGTGATGGAAAACTATCAGCAGGCTGATGGTCGCATTGAAGTGCCGGAAGTATTACGTCCGTACATGAACGGACTGGAATATATCGGCTAATCCTCGCTTTCTCTTCTTCTAAAAAGCGCCTTCGGGCGCTTTTTTTATGCCAGTTTGATACCGGACAATAATCCCTACCCTATTAGGGGTAATACTGATTTCGAATGAAGGTCAGTTTTTAACGCTATTTTTCTATTTTTTCGATATATATCAGACTTTATAGCGACGTTATCGCTATATAAAATTCTATACATCGTTTTATTGTTTTTTTTATTGTGAGCAGCAGAGTGAGCCCTTATGAAAACTAAGATCCCTGATGCCGTGCTGGCAGCCGAGGTGAGCCGTCGTGGTTTAGTCAAAACCACCGCGATAGGCGGCCTGGCGATGGCCAGTAGCGCATTTACCCTGCCATTTACCCGCATCGCTAACGCCGCAGAGGCGATAAGCCCGGCGAAAACCGGCGAGAAAGTCGTCTGGAGCGCCTGTACGGTAAACTGTGGCAGCCGTTGTCCGCTACGTATGCATGTTGTGGATGGCGAAATCAAATATGTAGAAACGGATAATACCGGAAACGATGATTACGATGGCCTGCACCAGGTTCGCGCCTGCCTGCGCGGTCGTTCTATGCGTCGTCGCGTCTATAACCCGGATCGGCTCAAGTATCCGATGAAGCGCGTCGGCGCGCGCGGCGAAGGTAAATTTGAGCGTATTAGCTGGGACGAAGCCTACGATATCATTGCCACCAATATGCAGCGTCTTATCAAAGAGTATGGCAACGAGTCCATTTATCTGAACTATGGCACGGGTACGCTGGGCGGCACTTTGACACGTTCATGGCCGCCAGGAAAAACGCTGGTCGCTCGTCTGATGAACTGCTGCGGCGGTTATCTTAACCACTACGGTGATTACTCTTCCGCGCAAATCGCAGCGGGTCTGAACTACACCTATGGCGGCTGGGCGGATGGCAATAGTCCATCCGACATTGAAAACAGTAAGCTGGTGGTGTTGTTTGGTAATAACCCTGGCGAAACCCGCATGAGCGGGGGCGGTGTAACGTATTATCTTGAACAGGCGCGGCA
Source organism: Salmonella sp. NW645 (assembly GCF_051703725.1). Classification (NCBI taxonomy): domain Bacteria; kingdom Pseudomonadati; phylum Pseudomonadota; class Gammaproteobacteria; order Enterobacterales; family Enterobacteriaceae; genus Salmonella; species Salmonella sp. NW645. The sequence goes on from NZ_JAMMKR010000009.1 coordinate 197,456, forward strand.
GAAATCAAACGCGCGGATGATCATTATCGATCCTCGTTACACCGACACCGGCGCCGGTCGCGAAGATGAGTGGATTCCGATTCGTCCAGGTACCGATGCGGCGCTGGTCAATGGTCTGGCATATGTCTTAATCACCGAGAACATGGTCGATCAGCCGTTCCTGGACAAATATTGCGTCGGTTATGACGAAAAAACCTTGCCTGCCAGCGCGCCGAAAAACGGTCACTACAAAGCCTATATTCTGGGCCAGGGTAAAGACGGTATTGCGAAGACGCCGGAGTGGGCGGCGCAAATTACCGGTATTCCGGCGGATCGCATTATTAAGCTGGCGCGAGAAATCGGCAGTGCTAAACCCGCCTATATTTGCCAGGGGTGGGGGCCACAGCGTCATGCTAATGGAGAAATCGCCACGCGCGCCATCACGATGCTGGCGATCCTGACGGGTAATGTTGGGATTAACGGCGGTAACAGCGGCGCGCGCGAAGGGTCTTATGCCCTGCCATTTGAACGTATGCCCACGTTAGAAAACCCGGTTGAAACCAGCATCTCCATGTTTATGTGGACCGATGCCATTGAACGCGGCCCGGAAATGACGGCGCTGCGTGATGGCGTGCGGGGGAAAGATAAGCTGGACGTGCCGATCAAAATGATCTGGAACTATGCTGGCAACTGTTTGATTAACCAGCACTCTGAGATTAACCGCACCCACGAAATCCTGCAGGATGACAAGAAATGCGAAATGATCGTCGTTATCGACTGTCATATGACATCGTCGGCAAAATACGCCGATATTCTGTTGCCTGATTGCACTGCTTCTGAGCAGATGGACTTTGCGCTGGATGCCTCCTGCGGAAACATGTCTTACGTTATCTTCACTGACCAGGCGATTAAACCTCGCTTCGAGTGTAAGACGATTTATGAGATGACCAGCGAACTGGCGAAACGTCTTGGCGTGGAACAACAGTTTACCGAAGGACGGACGCAAGAAGAGTGGATGCGTCATCTGTACGAACAGTCGCGTAAATCCATTCCGAATCTGCCCACCTTTGAGGAGTTCCGTAAGCAAGGCATCTTCAAACAGCGTGACCCCGAAGGCCACCATGTCGCCTATAAAGACTTCCGCGAAGATCCGCAAGCGAATCCACTTACAACGCCATCGGGCAAGATTGAAATCTATTCACAGGCGTTGGCGGATATCGCCGCCACCTGGGAGCTGCCGGAAGGCGACGTGATCGATCCATTACCGATCTACACGCCAGGTTTTGAAAACTATAACGATCCGCTAACGGATAAATTCCCGCTGCAGTTGACGGGTTTCCACTATAAAGCGCGTGTACATTCCACTTATGGCAACGTAGACGTACTGAAAGCCGCCTGTCGCCAGGAAATGTGGATTAACCCAATGGATGCGCAGAAACGCGGTATCAACAATGGCGATAAAGTCCGCATCTTCAACGATCGCGGCGAAGTACATATCGAGGCTAAAGTGACGCCGCGCATGATGCCGGGCGTGGTCGCCCTGGGAGAAGGCGCATGGTATGACCCGGATGCAAAACGCGTGGATCAGGGCGGATGTATTAACGTACTGACGACCCAACGTCCTTCTCCGCTGGCGAAGGGGAACCCGTCACATACGAACCTCGTTCAGGTTGAAAAGGCGTAAGGAGTAACCGATGACAACCCAGTATGGATTTTTTATTGATTCCAGCCGTTGCACCGGTTGCAAAACCTGCGAACTGGCCTGCAAGGA